>JARICH010000007.1 GCA_029257245.1 Atopostipes sp.
ATAATGACCTCGAGGGTTTATTTTATACTTATGAATTTACCCATTCAAGCTATCGAACAGAAGCACCTGATTTATATTCAAGAGCTGTTGGAATTAATGGCGATCGCACCGCGATTATTAATTTAGAAGACACGAACCCTGAAGGTTGGGAACAAGATGAACATAGATTCCAAGAACATATCACAGATGCTGTCATTTGGGAGGTTCATGTGGAAGACTTTTCTAGTGATCCTGCATCTGGGATTTGTCCTGAATACCAAGGAAAGTACTTAGCCTTTACTGAAGAAAACACTAGTCTATACAACGCCGGTGAATTCCCAACAGGTTTAAGTTACCTAGAATATCTAGGTATTAACTATGTTCATTTATTACCTATTTACGATTTTGACAACTATGAAGATGACAAAGTATATAATTGGGGCTACGACCCTAAAAATTATAATGTACCTGAAGGAAAATATTCATTAGATCCTGCTGATCCAAAATCTAGAATTCGTGAATTAAAACAGTTGATCCAAAGCTTACATCAGAAAAATATTGGTGTCATTATGGATGTAGTTTATAACCATACCTATAAAACAGCCGATTCTTTCTTCCAATTTACAGTTCCTGATTATTATTATCGTAAAGATAATCACGGAAATTTTTCAAATGGGACTGGTGTTGGAAACGAAACAGCAAGTGAAAGAAAAATGATGCGCAAATTTATCATCGACTCTCTGATTTATTGGGTAGAAGAATACCACATCGATGGCTTCCGATTTGATCTTATGGGCGTTCATGATACAGAAACGATGAATATTATCCGAGAAACTCTTGATGAACGTGGTTATGAAAATGTGATTTTATACGGAGAGCCTTGGGCTGGTGGAAGACTTGCTCTGCCTGCACCTTATAAACCAGCAGATCAAAATCATATTCATGATTTTTCAGATCGAATTGCTGTCTTCAATTCACATTTCCGTGATTCTATTAAAGGTGATGTCTTTACTGGAGCTTCGGGTGCTTTTTTACAAGGAGCAAATAGCGAACATAGCAGTAATTTTAAAACCCTAGATTTAATCGGTGCTATTTTAGCTAATACTCAAACGGACGCAGGAGAATATCAATTACCAGAATACAAAGCATGGGCTAGAGTTCCAACAGAAGTAATTAATTACAGCTCTGCACATGACAATTATACGCTTTATGATAAATTAGGTTTGTCAACTGGTCACTGGAAATATAAATGTCCAGAAGACAAGATTATCGCAATGAATAAAATTAATGCGGCTATTTTACTTAGTGCTCAAGGTGGTATTTTTATTCACGCCGGCGAAGAATTTGCGCGAACAAAATATGGGGACCCGAATAGCTATAATGCACCAATTGCCATTAATCGTTTAGACTGGGCTCGTGCCAATAAATATAAAGAGATTGTTGATTTCTATCGTGGAATGATTCAGATTCGTGCAGCTTATCCGCCCTTGCGTGACCATACAAATCAAACGGCAGATAATATTTATTTTATGCGCTTACCTGAAAATGTTTTAGCCTATTCGATTCCGAATATGAACGGTTCAGTATCTAATTGGAAAGAAATCTTCGTAGCGGTTAATACAAGTGGAAAACCTGAATCTATTCTCTTACCTGATAATGGTGAGAAAACAAACAAATGGAAAATTTTGGCAAATATTAATGAAGCAAATCCAAATGGGATTGGTAGCATCCACAGCGATTCGATTATTGTAGGACCGCAAGAATTATATATTTTAGCCCTTGAAAAATAATAGTAACAAGGAGGATTTTCCTAAGTGTTTAATAAGTATTATAAGATTTACTTAAATTTAAAAAACAAAATTTTAAATCAAGAATTTATAGAAGGTCAACTTTTACCGAGTGAAAATGAATTAGCTAGTCAGTATTCGGTCTCTAGAGAAACTATCCGAAAAGCTTTAGACTATTTAAGTAAAGATGGACTAATCCAAAAACAACAAGGAAAAGGATCTATTGTGCTCAATCAAAAAATATTTAATTTTCCTATTTCTGGATTAACTAGTTTCAAAGAATTAGCTAAAACCCAGAAAATGAATGCTAAAACAATTTTATTATCCAATGAAATTTTAACTACTAGTGAAGAACTAAATAAAAAAATCAATCCCGAGGAATGGCGCGATGTTTTAGCCATTGAGCGTGTCCGTCAAATTGATGGACAAAATGTCATCCTAGATTATGATTACTTAAATTATGAAATTGTTGGTCGAATCCCCGATGATAGACTTGAAGATTCTTTATATAAATATTTAGAAGAAGATTTACAATTAGCCATTTCCTTTGCCAGTAAAGAAATTGTTGTTGAGAATGTCTCAGAAAAAGATCGAAATCACTTAGACTTGCGTGAAGAAGATAATCATCTCGTAGTTATTCGAAGCCATGTTTACCTTGAAGATGTTCAAGCCTTTCAAGTTTCAGAATCAAGACATCGACTCGACAAATTCAGATTTATGGATTTCTCTAGAAGAAAACACAGTTTTGAAATACCAAACATTTAATATTCATGCTGTTTTAAAACAAATAAAGCATTCATTCTTAAGTAGATTATTAAGAATGAATGCTTTGTTTTATTTTTTGATGAAACTTATGGATTCATAAGGAGCTAATTCTAAATTCATTTTAAAACTTCTCTCTCCATAATTTCCAAGGACATACTTCCAATCTCCTGGTTTAACATCTTTTGATAAATCCACTACAATTTCTTCTCCATAAAAATTACTAATCGTTAATAACTCTTCTTCTTCAAAGTTACGTTGATATGCCCATACTTGTTCGTGTTCTAAGAGTATTGGCTCATAATTACCTAACTGAATAACTTTTCTCTCTTTGCGAAGCCGAATTAAGTTCTGATAATAGATAAATATTTCCCCGTGTTCTAATTCTTTTGCGACATTTATTTGAAGATAATTTTTAGCTAGTTCAATCCACGGCTCACCTTTAGTAAAACCAGCATGTTTTTCTGATGTCCATTGCATTGGGGTTCGACTATTATCACGAGACTTTTCTTGTAGAATCTCCATAATTTCTTTATGTGATTTACCTTGTGTTCTCATTAATTTATAAGCATTATGACTTTCTATATCTTGATATTGTTTAAGTTCTTCAAAATAAGGATTAGTCATACCTATTTCTTCTCCTTGATAAACATAAGGGGTACCATGTAGAAAATGTAATATATGGGCTTGACTTGTTGCTGACTTTTCACGATAATTTTGATCATCTCCAAAACGACTTACTGCCCGAGGTTGATCATGATTATTCCAAAATAATGCATTCCAGCCACCGTTTTTACTTAACCCTAATTGCCAATCATTAATAATTTTTTTCAACTCTAAGAAATCAAAAGGAGCTTTTGTCCATTTTTCTCCATCAGAATAATCTACCTTTAAATGATGAAAACTGAAAGCCATTGTTAGTTCTTTATTTTTTTGTTGAGTATATTGAATACAGCTCTCAATTGATGTTGAACTCATCTCCCCTACCGTAATAATTTCTGGGTATTTCCCATAGCTATTCTTACTTAGTTCCTGTAAATATTCATGAACAATTGGTCGGTCAGTGTAAAGCGATTTTTCTTGTGCAATATCTCCTGTTGAGTCAATCAGTATTTCATCTTTTCCAATCAAATTAATTACATCTAAACGAAAACCTTTTACGCCTTTACCTATCCAAAAATTTACAACCTTAGTTAATTCTTCCCTAACCTCTTTATTTCTCCAATTTAAGTCGGCTTGTGTTTTATCAAATAAACTTAAATAATATTTATTTGTTTCACCAAACTTCTCCCAAGCTGGACCACCAAATTTTGATTGCCAATTTGTCGGAAATTCTTTTCCTTCTGGTGCTTCCCTTAAAATATAGTAATCTTGATATTTTTTTTCCCCAGCCAATGCTTTTTGAAACCATTCATGCTCAGTCGAGCTATGATTCAACACTAAATCCAACATTATCCCAATCCCATATTTTTCTCCCTCTTCTACTAACTCTTCGAAATCTTCGATTGTTCCATAGATTGGATCGATTCCTGTATAATCTGAGATATCATATCCATTATCTTTCTGAGGTGATGGATAAAAAGGGTTTAACCAAAGCATGGTGATTCCTAGTTTAGATAAATAGTCTAGCTTACTTGTTACCCCTTTGATATCTCCATATCCATTTTCTCCTGAATCCTTAAATGACTTAATATAAGCTTGATAAATGACTTCGTTCTGGAAGCTCATATAATATTCTCCTCTCTCATTCAAAAAAATGTTGCTTCTGGTTCTGTGAGACAAACTAAATTTCAAAAAAATAGTGGCTGACAAAATTTCAGCCACCATTTCTTAAATTTCTTTAAACTTTACCGATGATTGGTGAATCTTCGTCAACACTACCTTCTGCTTGAGCAAATATATTGTTCTTTTCAAATAATATAGTTAAGAAAATAGGGACAGCGACTGCAATGGCCATCGCTATTCCAAACATTAACATGGAATCTGTTTTAATACTTAAAATACCAGGCAATCCACCAACTCCAATTGAGTTTGCCGTTACTCCCATGGCTACCGAAAACATTCCAGCTAAACCAGATCCAATCATGCCGGCAACAAATGGGTAAAGATATTTAATATTAATACCAAACATTGCAGGTTCAGTAACTCCTAAATAAGCTGATATCATGGATGGAAGCGATATTTGTTCTTCTTGTTTATCTCCACGGTGTAAGAAAAGAATGGCCAACACTGCTGAGCCTTGTGCGATATTTGACAAAGCAATCATAGGCCACAAGATTGTTCCATTAAAATCTGAGATTAATTGCAAGTCGATAGCATTCGTCATGTGATGCAATCCTGTAATAACTAGTGGTGAATATAAAGCACCAAAGAGAGCACCAAATAACCAATTAACACTACTTGTTAATCCGGCCATTACTCCAGCTGAGATCCATTGACCGATTTTCCAACCAATAGGTCCTAAAACTACGTGAGCTATAATTACAGCCGGGATAAGTGATAATAGCGGTACAAATATCATAGATATTGCGTCAGGTACTTTTTTACGCCAGAATATTTCACTATAAGCTAATACAAGTCCAGCTAAAATTGCGGGTATAACTTGAGCTTGATACCCAATCATATCAATTGTAAAGAAGCCAAAATCCCAAAATGGTATTTCTCCTGCAGCTGCTGATTCTGCAACTCCATAAGCATTTAATAATTGAGGAGATACTAAAGTAATACCTAAAACAATTCCTAAAATTTGAGTCGTCCCCATTTTTTTAGTAACTGACCAAGTAATCCCTACAGGTAAGAAATGAAAAATTGCTTCTCCTATTAACCAAAGGAAATGATTAACTCCTGCCCAAAATTGGTTAACGTCAACGATTGTATTATAAATGGGCTCTCCCGCTTTCGTGACAGCTGGTGCCCCATCGACAATCAATTGTCCTAATCGTTGGATCTCAATTCCTTCTAAAATATTACGAAATCCTAAAATCAGACCTCCGACAACAATTGCGGGAATAATCGGACTAAAAATCTCTGCCATCACTGATGATGAACGTTGGAACCAATTTTGATTCTGCTTGGCTGCTTCTTTCGCTTCGTCTTTAGACACTCCTTCGTGACCAGATATTTTTGCAAATTCATTATAAAAATCTGCTACACGATTTCCAATAATCACCTGAAATTGTCCCGCTTGTGTAAAAGTTCCTTTTACTGAAGGTATTTCCTCAATCGTTTTTACATTCGCTTTTTCAGAATCATTCAACACAAATCTCATTCGTGTAACACAATGAGTTACCGCATTGATATTTTCCTTGCCACCAATTTCTTTGAGTAGTTTCTGCGCATCTTCTGTAAAATCAGCCATTTTCCTTCCTCCTTTTTATCTTAACTTGTCTAGACAAGTTTTACTTGTTTTTACTATAGACCTTATCAAGTTAAAATGCAAGCGTTTTTATGAAGTCTTTTAATAATATAAATATTGTTTTATTGAAAATGAATTTCAAGGAGTGAACTACATGTGGTAAAATAGGTTTATCTATAAAATTTAAAGGAGTGATAATTATGGCTCGTGGTGGTGGAAGAGGCGGTTCAGGTGGAGGTTTCGGAGGTTCACGAGGCGGCGGCAGCTCTTTCGGCGGAAGTCGCGGAGGTGGCAGCCGTTTAGGCGGTGGGACTTCAAGAGGACGTGGTGGATTTGGTGGAAATCGACCCACCGGTAATTATAATCGACCAAGGCCAAGAGGTGGATATTATGGTGGAATTCCGCCCTTTCTAGGTGGTTATGGTCTCGGTCGAGGTTCTAGACGCCGGCGCCCTTATAATCGTGGTGGATGCAGTGGTTGTGGAGGTGGAGGTTGTCTTTCAAGTATATTGATAATTATCCTACTGCTTGTGGCCTTTAATTTTTTATGGGGTATGATTCCCGGAAATAATAACAACACTGCTGTACAAACTGTTCAAGTCCCTTCTTCAACGATTGAACGTGAAGCGATTGAGCCAGGATTGGTAAACGAAACAGCTTATTATGAAGATAAACTAGACTGGATTAGAAATCCAAATGAGCTTAAAAAAGGATTATCTTATTTTTATGATAAAACTAATATTCAGCCTTTCGTTTATATCACTGATAATATCGATGGTGATCCGAATCCAAGACCTGAAGAAATCGATGCGTATGCAAACCAGCTTTACGACGAATTGTTTACAGATGAAGCTCATTTATTATTGCTACACTTTGAAAACAGTCAGTATCAATATGAATATTCTTATCACACCGTTTACGGTTCCCAAGCTAAAGTATTAATGGATGATGAGGCAGAAGGAATTCTTTTTGATTATCTAG
>JARICH010000108.1 GCA_029257245.1 Atopostipes sp.
AGCTGAATTAAGGCAAATATTTGGAAACTATTTATTGTTGTAACCACTACTATGTACAAGGTAGTGGGCATAATTAATGGCCAAATAATTCTTCTGAAAACATCCCAACTGCTTGCACCATCAATTGTAGCTGCTTCTTTCAATTCACCTGGGACATTTCCTAAGGCTGCTACGTACAAAATAATCGGCTGACCGACTGATGTAGTAATTAAAATCGCAATAATTGCAAAAATGGCTGTTGAATTACCCCCCAACCAATCATTGTTACTTTGAATAATATTAGCAGATTTTAAAACATAATTTAGAATCCCATATTGTGGATGATAAATCCAAGCCCATACAACGGTTACTGATACAACAGAGGAAATTGCCGGTATATAAAATACTCCTCTAAAAAATGAGCGAACTTTAGAACTCCTGTTATAAATAGTCATTGCCACAAATAATGCAAACAAAACAACTATGGGCACTGCTACCGCTGTAATAAATACTGTGTTTTTTAAAGATTGTATAAAAACGCGATCGTTTATTAAAGACGCATAATTTTTCAATCCAATAAACTCCTGTGTTCTTCCTCTAAATCTAAATAATGATAGGTATACACCATTTATCATTGGATAAAGTACAAATGTACCAAAAAACACTAGAGCCGGAGCTAAAAACAAATAGGAACTAATTACTTCTTTTGTTTGCCATCTTTTATTTTTCCCCATAACCTTGTCTCCTTAATATATAAAAAGGGAATATATGGGGTCCATATATTCCCATTTATATTATTTTAATTATTGTGCATCTTCTATCGTCTCATTTGCTTCTTCAACAAATTGATCTAATCCTTCTTTTGGTGTCATATCACCGTTCAAGACACCTTGTACCATTGGGAACCAGACTGTACGCATTTGTGCGAATCCGGGGATGGTATTGTAGTATGGTCCAAAGAATTCGCTTAGTGTTTCTGCGTATTCCAATTCTGGATCATCATACAACCCTGTTTCATCTTTCTTGGCTGAGAAGTTTCCAGTTGAAAGTAGTGTTCTCTTGCCCCAGTCAGAATCATTAATCATGAAATCTACAAATAATTTACTTGCTTCTGCCTTATCTTCATCTTCATTATCAAAAATTGCAGGTCCTGCAACTAGATATTCTAGCTCTGGTTCGCCTGAATTATTCGGGAATGGGATTAATAATGGTTCAAAAACATCGCCTTCTGCATCCGGTTTGTAAAGTCCAGGAGAATATAGGATCGTGGAAGCTGCTAATCCACTTCTAAATTCTTCAATACTTTCTCCACCATCTAAAGCAATCCCTTTTCCTAATAAGTCATCATCATAGGCCATTTTAGCCCATTCCATTCCTTTGACACCTGCATCATCATTTATTGTGTATTCAGTTACTTCTTCATCAGTAATCCATGACCCGTATAAGTTTGAAATAAATGCTCTCGGTCCTTGGTCTCCACCTTGTGACTTAGCGAATAAAATAGCTGGTGAAATATCTGGTCTTGCTTCTTTTATTTCACGGAGTAAAGATTCATATTCTTCTACTGTCCATTGACGATTTGGTTCATCTAATGGTAATCGATCTAATAAATCTAATTCTTCTAATAAGTCTTTGTTGAAGCCCATTAAAAATGGTGCGACACCTTGTGGATACATATATATTTTTCCATCATAGCTACTGGCTGTAACAGCAGATTCTAATAGAGAATCTTTGTCTACAATGTCTTCTAAATCAATTAGATAGTCTTTACTTGCCCAGTCAATTACTCGACCTGGTGCATCATAAACAACATCTGGGTTTGTTCTTGACTGAATAGCTGTTTCTAACTTAGCTGGTCCATCTGTAAATTCAATTTCTTGAAAATCGATTTTAATATTAGGATGCTTATCTTCAAAAGCTGCGATTAGAGCTTTATCATAATCACCTTTTGCCAATTCCGTATCGCCTGTAAAGTTTGGAAAGTTCCAAAACTCAATTGTTAACGGATCTTCTGCTGTATAGTTATCAAGTCCAGCAGTTTCACTTCCAGTATCTGATTCTGTTGAACTATCTGAACATCCTGCTGCTAAAACGGTCAATGCTGTTGCACCCAATAATAAACCTAACTTTTTAATCTTTTTCACTATATTTCCCCCTTATTTGAGTGTACTATTATTTTAAGTATGAATTATTATTTTATTTTTGATTCCCCCTTATCGGCCCGACTTTCCTTTTCTTCTCCCAATGCTGATAAGGTAGATGAAAACATCTGACCTTTTGAGTCAATGTCAGAGCCCAGAAAGTAAGCATAAAAAATATCTACCATGACCAACAAAGGAAATTGAGGAGTTATACGATTTCCATAGCTCAAATTTTTACTTGTCGCTACGAGAATTACTTGATTACAATATTTCCGTATTTCTTCATTATTATTCGCTGTAAACAATATTGTTTTTGCTTGATTCTTATAAGCCTGCTCTAGACTAATATTCAGCCCAGGAGAATTACTAGAAATGGAGAGAGCAATCACCAAACAATTTTCGTCAACTAAGGCACTATTCATTTTCATTAAATCGGGATCGGTAAAAGCGTCGCAAAATAATCCAATTCGCATAAATCTTGATTTCATTTCTTCAGCAACTAGACCTGAGCTACCTATTCCATAAAAGAAAACTTTTTCTGCACTGACTAACATACCAATGATTGTTTCAATTTGTTGCTCATCAATCAAAGAGTAAGTTTTGCTTAGTATCTCTTCATAGTCAGATAAAACTTTCTTAGTGAGTTCTCTTTGTATATTTTCTTGCGTGTTAACGTTGGCTAAGTATTCATATCGGAACTGTCGATAACCGCTATAGCCACATTTTTTAGCAAAGCGAGTCAGTGAGGCTACCGAAATCTGTAATTCATTAGCAATGCTATTAGCAGAGAAATCATCTGTTTGTGGATTAGCAATGAAATAGTTTGCAGCAATTTTTTCAGAATCAGTGAAAGTGTCATATACTGACTCAATGATGGGTATTACGCTTTTTCTTAATTCCTGCATCTTCACTCTCCTCCACTTATATTTTTATAACTCACTTTGTATCCGCTTACATAATAAATATACCACATCTGAAAACAAATTCAATAAGATGAATGTTATTGGTTACACTTTCATTTTCTTTAAAAGCTTTCAAATAACGTTCTTTTTAAAGAAAGTACTTTCGAATAGAATGGTTTTACTAAGAAATAACTCGATACTTTTTATTTTTCTCATCTTTCTAATTATTTAATCAAAAAAAGCCCCTAGTTTTTAAACTAGGGGCTTTCAGCCTTATTGATTTAAGATTAGAAAAACAATCGTGAAGCTGCTCCAATTAATGGCGCATCTGAGTTCTCTGAGACCGATATTCGATCAATCGCATCTTTTTGTGCTTCAATTAATAACTCTTCGAGTTCTTTCTTAATTAATTCAATTAATACAGGATGGTGTACCGCTACACTTCCCCCTACTACTATCTTTTCAGGATCTAATAATGAAATAATCGATACAAAGCCATAAGCTAAAGATTTAGAAACACTGGCGATTATTTCCTTTGCTTTTTCATCTTCTTCATAATATTTATCGAAAATATCTTTGGTCGTTAATGATTGGTCTTCAAAGTACTTTCTCCCATAGGCTTCAATTGCTAGACCTGAAGTACATTTCTCTAAGGGTCTTAATTTATTATTTTCCAATTCAGAAACAACAGGTATTAATCCCAGTTCGCCCGAAAAACCATTTCCTTTGATTAATTCATTGTTCAAAACACTGGCTGAGGCTACCCCCGTGCTCAAAGTAATATAAGTAAATAGTGTCTCTTTATTAACCTTGTTTAAAAAATGTTCCCCATAAGCGGCAACAGCTACATCATTGTCAATATGAATTTTCATTTCTGGATAATGCTCTAATAGTCTTTCCTTCAAAGGAAAATTAGCCCAAGGTAAATTATTTTGAAAGACAGCTATCCCATTTTCACGATCGACTTTTCCCGGTAATCCAATACCAATTCCTATAATTTCTTCTTTCTTTCCTTTAAAATCTTCTAGTGTCTGCTTTAGAGCCTCTAACACTTGCTCAAACATACTTTCCTTATCATTTGTTTTACTTGGCAGTTTTATTTCTGAAAAGATATTTCCCTCTTCATCAACTATCCCTGCTGCAACTTTTGTTCCACCAATATCTAAACCGATTGAATAGTTCATCATATTTCTCTCCTATTAAACAAACTTTCGATTATAATTCCATAACAGCGTAATCAATCCTGCTAAACCAATCAACTGAATAAACAAATAGTTTCTTCCTACCGTTTTTTGACCGTAGATGACTAAGAATACTGAGACTAAAAAAACAATGATTTTTAGTATCGTTTTCACTTTATCATTCATTTTATTCGCTCCCATAATAATTCGCTTGGCTCTAAGTGATAAACCTTAGAGTTTCCGTCTCCGTCAAATATTTCTGTTTTCTGTGCTTTCATTGAGTTATTAATGATACCGTAATAATTTGTTTCTGGGTAAACATTAATCTCGCAATTTGGATTCGTTGAATGCCAGATATGGTATTCGTCTTCTTTGCCTGCTGCATAGATCATTGACTTCAATAAAAGACGAGTATTTTCAATACTATATGGTAAACCGGCAATATAAACAGAACGTCCTTCACCATAAGTCGATGTTGCTAGATGAATTTCATTATTTGAATATTCTAAAATGGTTGTATCTTCATTAGTCGAATATATATTATGAACACTTTCTCCAAAATCAAATTCTGTTCGATTTTGATTAATAAAATGATCTTCTGTTAAATCTTCAAAGTATTTATTCGTTGAAAGTGAAAAACCAAGTTCTTTGTCCACCCCTAGAATATCTGAAAGTTGGAAATATTTCCCTTGATGTTGGACAGCTGATGGCTCGCCAATCCCAATAAATCCACCACCATTATAAACCCATTCTCTAATCACACTAACTAGTTCTGGATCTTTCCAATGGTCACCACCTGAAAAAGCAGTACCCGCATCTCCCGCATTAATTAATACAGAAATATCATCCGCTATTCCGTCTTCTTTTAAATCATCAAAGGATAGGAACTCAACCTCTACTGGCATCCCACTAAGCGATTCTAAAATTCCTTGATATGAATAAATTTGTTTGTACCACAGTGCATGGGCAACCATAAAGTTTTGCCAGCTTCTTAATTTACCCCATGGGTTAATAATCGCAACTTTTAATTTACTCCAAGGTTTACTTTCATCAATATGACTAATGATGTCTCTAAATTCATTGGTTACTTTCTCTGTGTAATCAACAAATTCTGGGAAGTCATAGGCTAAATCTAAATAACCTCCATAACCAATTCGATCAAGTGGTTTACGCATATTTGCGCGTCGTGCTCCTAGCCAGCGTTCATTTGCTTCTACTACCGGATTGTTATCTTCATGGAAAGTATCTGGGAAAAAGTATGGCAAAAATCGTCCTTCGGAATATTTAATGTGGGGGATATCAGAAATCATTCGAGAGGTAACCCCATCTCCCACACTACCCACTACTGCATCCATTCCTATATTTTCAAAATATTTTCCATAAGGCTCGGTTCCGATCCAGTTATCTCCAAGGAACATCATGGCTTCTTTTCCTGCCTCATGAACAATATCAACTAATTCCTTCGCCTGTTGCGTAACAAACTGTTGGATAAAATCAATATAATCAAGGTAAGCTTCTGTTGGCACTCTAAATGCAGTATTATAATAGCCTTGATCGACTAAATCTTCTGGGCGTAAGGCATAACCTTTTTCTTTTTCAAAAGCTTCTAGAGCAGCGACAGAAACAGAAGTCCCATAACCAAACCAATCAACAAATTTTTCTTTTCCTAGGTCATTAAAAACTAAAGTAAAGTGGTAAAAGAAAGTAGTGAAACGAACAACATCTGTTTCTGGATTTTCTTTTAACCATTTTCTTAGATAATCTTTCATATATTCCTGAGAATTCGGCTGTCTCACGTCAAAGGGGATGTCATAAGGCTCATCACCCCAGTCATTCGTAATATGGTTGTACATATGAGTTGGATCCCAAGTCATATAAGCTAAGAAAGAAACGGTATATTCATGAAAAGGAGCAGTCTCTTCTATTGTAACTGTCTTATCTTCTTCATCGACTGACCATTTATCTACATTTACAACTTCACCTGTTGTTCGATCAATCACTTCCCACCATTTTTTGGGATCATGAATAAAGTCAGGTTTTAATTGTTCTTCGTAATAACCTTCCATTACTTTAATCGTTAGACTTGTGGAGGTAGCCGTATGGTATTTAGACATAAGATAAAGTTGCTGCATCTCTTCCGGATGATTTTTAATAAAATCATTATGTCCGCGTGCTACAAAATACTTACGATATATTTTTGAATCAAGTTCAAGAATACTTTTATCTAGCTCTGTTCCATCACTATCACGAACAGCATCCGCACCCCAGCGTTTAATCAATTCTTTCGTTTCTTTTAAAAAGTTTTTTTGAGTTGGTAATGTAACTCTTCCTTCATATTTCATCTCATTATCCTCCAATAAAATAATTTATCCTTTCACTCCACCAGCCGTCATTCCTTGAGTCAATTGTTTTTGCACCATGACGTAAAGAATTAACGTAGGGAGCATGACAATAACCATTCCTGCATAAAGACGACCATAATTCGCTGCAGCTCGCTCTGCTGCCATCAGATTCACTAAACCAACAGGTAGGGTTTTCTTAGCCCCTGGCATCAAGGTCAAAGCTAAAATATATTCATTCCAAAAAGCTAAGAAATTAAATAATATTACGGTAATAATACTTGGCTTGGCCATTGGAATCATGACTGTTGTCATGGTTTTAAAATAACCGGCTCCATCAATATAAGCAGCTTCTTCAAAATCATGCGGTAAGGTTTCAAAATAGCTTGATAATAAAAATATTGTAAAAGGTAAAGCCGTGGCTGCATAAACTAAAGCTAATATAAAACGATTATTTAAGAAAAAAGTACTACCCATCAATGTTTTTAATCCACTATCCCAATCTAAGAGCATTAAGAAAATCGGAACAACGATAAAACTAATATTGATAAATAAACCTGTTCGGAACATCGTCTTGAAAAACTTTGATCCTGTAAATTCAAAACGAGCTAAAACATAAGCGGCGGGAAGGGCTACTGCTAATAATATTAATAAGGCCATTCCGGTAACCAAAACAGAGTTCCACATGTAAGAACCCATATTTGCTTCTTGGAAAGCATCAGTAAAGTTGCTCCAATTAAAACCTGCTGGCAAAGCCCATGGGTTCCCATAAAATTCTGAGTTTTCTTTAATCGAAGCCATAAAAACCCAGCCGACCGGAACAATAATCGTGATCGCTAGAGTTATCATGGCAACATAAACAAATAATTTATATAATTTATCTGTGCTCATTCTTTTTTTCTTCATTGTTTTTTTACCACCTTTTAAAATTCCAAGACCTCTCGCTTCGTCACTCGCATTAATATTGCGGATAGTGTAAATGAAAATAGGAAGACCATTACCCCAATCGCCATACCATAACCATAAGTTGAGTTTGTGTAGGCCTGGTTATACATATAGAACAGGAAGACTTGTGATGAACCATCTGGTCCTCCACCTGTCATTGCTTGTACTAGTAAGAAACTTAAGTTAATCGTACTAATAATAAAGAAAGTTAAAGTTGTTCTTAAGTTATTCCAGATTAAAGGTAAAGTAATGTCTTTGAATTGAACCCATTTGTTTGCTCCATTTAAAGAAGCCGATTCATAAAGACTTTCTGGAATACTAGCTATACTCGACATGTACATCACCATGTAATAGCCAATGGCCTGCCAAATCAATGCAGCCACAATACTATAAATAATAATCTTTTGATCTCCAAGCCACTGTTGCTGTAAACTTTCTAATCTAAACAGTGAGAGTGTATTATTTAATAATCCTTGTCCTGGTCGATAGATCGCTGAAAATATTCCAGCAATAACAACAATCGATAAAATATTTGGTATATAAAATATAACTCGGAAAAAGTTCTTCCCTTTTAAATCTTCGCGAATTAGTATATTCGCAAAAAATATAGCAATGACTAAAGTAACAATGGTTACTACCACTATTAATAAAATGCTGTTTTGAAAAGCTCTATAAAAGTTCTGATCATTCCATAACACTTTAAAGTTATCTAAACCAACAAAGGTTTGATTCGCTGAAAAACCGCCCCAACGATAGAGAGACATTCGAAATACTTCGACTGTCGGCAAAACTATAAATAGGATAAACAAAATAACAGCTGGGGCTAGACTTGCTAGAATAAAGAGCCCTTCTTTTCTCTTTCGATCCATATTATTCTTCCTTTCCTAAACCAAGCATTTAGTTTTTGCTATAAAAAAACGGTGAATAATTACTCACCGTTTTTTCTAAGCAAAATGAACTACTAAAATAAAATCAACTTATTTTAATGCTGGTCTTAACTGGTTGCTTGCTTCGACAACACTTGCTTGCCAGTCGGCTACAGAAATATCTCCTGACATTACACTATCAATTTTTTCATATAATTCTTCACTAATGCTTACACCAGGAACTGGCTCTGTTGATGCAAATCCACCCATAGCTGGCAGAACACCTTCGTCGTAGATTGCATAGAACTTCTCATCTTGTCCTTCTAATAGATCTGTACTTCCTTCTACTGGTTGGATTGCACCAGAATCTGCAAAGATATTAACCGCTTCATCTGCATACATATAAGTTACAAATTCTTTAGCTGCATCGATATTTTCAGCTTGTGATGGAACCCAAATTTGTTCAAAGAATGTAAAGGCATAACGGTCTTCGCCTTCTCCAAATGATGGAACAGCCATCATATCCCATTCAAAGTTATCTGCACGTGGTGCGTCTTCCATTTCTCC
This sequence comes from Atopostipes sp., assembly GCA_029257245.1. Lineage (GTDB taxonomy): Bacteria > Bacillota > Bacilli > Lactobacillales > Carnobacteriaceae_A > Atopostipes. The sequence continues at coordinate 8,921 of JARICH010000108.1, forward strand.
AACAATCCATGTTCCGTTTGGCATAAATAATGCTTTGTTATCTAACACTAACTGTTGGTTTTGCGTAAAGTCTTGTGGGTTCGCATTTGCTACAGTATCAGGGTGAGTATATTCTCCTAATGTACCTACTGTTTCAAATACTTTTGTAGCTTCTTCAGATTCCCATGCGCCTTCTTCATAAGTCATTGCTGACTCAAAGAAGTCTGATCCACCGGAAGCATACAACATTGAACTAAATAATGTATCGAAGTAACCACTTACTGGATAAGTAAATAAGTAAGTATCTTCTGCTAATGCTTCTTCACCTAAAGTTAACATGTCTTCCCATGTTTCTGGTAGTTCCCAGCCTTTTTCTTCAAAGATTCCATTATTATAGAATAATCCTGTTGGACTATAGAACATTGGCATTAGGTAAGTTTCGTCATCTCCATATGGGTTAGTTACTAAAGTATCTGTAAACCCTGGTAACATTTTCTCACCAACGGTTACATCTTCACCATAAACTTTCATATCTAAAACATCCGTTAAGTTTTCAAGTCCATCTTCTTTAATGAGTGTTTCTGGAAGAGCTTCTTCTCTAGATACACTTAAAAGGACTACATCTGGATAATCTCCGGCTTGCATGTTTGGTCGAATAACTTCTTCTAAGTTTGCTGCTAGAGTGAGTTCAAGTTCAACATTCTCATTCGCTGCCTCATAAGAATCCTTAATTTCATTCCACATTTCTTCGCCATATCCTGACTCTAATGCTGCTACGTTCAGAGTTACTTTCTCTTCGGTTTTTTCTTCTGTTGGTGTTTCAGTATCTGTATCTGTATCTGCTGCATCATCGGTTGTTCCACATGCTGCAAGTGACAGTGCTAACGCTGAAGCTAGTCCAGCCTTCATCCATTTACTTTTATTCATTTTTTAACTCCTCCTATTTATTTTTGTAACTACAGTCTACCTTTTTTAAAGCGTTTTCACTATAAAGTTATTGCTAC
>JARICH010000088.1 GCA_029257245.1 Atopostipes sp.
ATACTAAAAATAAAACAAGCCGAGTGCTAGTGTCTAAAAAATATCTATCAGCTGATGATAAAGTATTAATTATTGATGACTTCCTAGCTAATGGAGAAGCAGCAATGGGTTTAATTGACCTAGTGAAGCAAGCTGACGGTGAAGTAGCTGGAGTCGGTATCTGTGTGGAAAAATCATTTCAACCAGGTAGACAAAAGTTAGACGATGCAGGAATTGATGTTTTTTCAATTTGTCGAGTGTCTTCTCTAGAAAATAATGTCGTTTCCTTTTTGGAAGATGAAAAGAGATAAGATACTTAAAAGATAGACAGAAAGAAATAAATAAACTATTTCTGGAAATTAACTTTAGAACTCTTTGCTTTTGGAATACAATCATTTGAATTAAAATAGATGAAGATTCAGTTAAAGAAAGTAAAGAGGGAATGATGATGAAAAAAATAGTAATGAAATTGATTCGTTTTTATCAGCAATATATCTCACCGGCTACACAACCAACATGTCGTTATCACCCAACTTGTTCAAGTTATGCATTAGAAGCAGTAGATAAACATGGTGCATTAAAAGGTGGAATCATGAGTTCGGCGCGGATTTTGCGCTGCAATCCTTTTGTAGAAGGTGGAGTAGATAAGGTACCCGATTATTTTACATTGAGACGGAATCCTGAGAATATAGGGGAACAGTATTTACCTAATTATTTGCTACCAGTTGATTCAGAGACCAAATCAGAAATTCAAGAGTTAATTAAAAAATATAAAGATCAATTAATTGTTTCAAAAAAATTACCAGATCCATTAAAAATATTAAATGAGCTTGTTGACTTAGAAGTATTAAGTATTCGAGACCTAAAAACTGAATTTATGGAGGAAGAGATTGCTTATTTAGAAGATATCCAAGTCCTTCCAAAATCCTTGAGTGAAGACTACGATTATTTTACCTTATCAAATCATTCAAGAAACAAAAGATATTTAGACACTATTCATTCCTATGATCAGGGCATTGAGTTAGGCCGAGAACATCCTCTTTTAATTGTCGAGAAGACTGGAATTTGGTATACAAATCTTCCAGCTTTAATGAATCAGTTTTTAATCCGTCGAGGAGTAACAGAAGAAGATTTAGAAAATAATAGCTATTATTTGTGGATGGTTTTAAAAGCAATTGAAGCAGAAAAGTAAAAAATTCCTCTCGTCTTGAGTTGATTCTAGACGAGAGGAATTTTTTATTCGTAATTTTATTTTTCTGCTGGATAGGAGTCAACGAGCTCACCGAAAACAAAGAAACGATTATCTGTATATTTTCCGTCAACGTAATAACAATTCATTAAGGAAATAACTGATTCACCATGTTCTTCGGCGACTTGGTCTGCAATCCATTCTAATTCAGTTGGTTTCACTACTTTTGTATCATATACTTGATATTCATACACCTGATCATTATCGGTTAAATAAACGGAGTCACCAAGTTCAACGGCTGTTAAGTTACCAAATAAAGCATCTTTATTTCTGGAGTAATGACCAGCAATTGGGAAGTTACCTTCACCCATTTGGAGACCAGGACGCATTGTCCCCACACCTGCATGTAGAATTTCGTTAGTCACTCCATTATAGAGGGTTAGGTTTAAATCAATACTAGGTATAAGAAGTTTTCCTAGAATCAAATCTTCATCAACTGTATTTGATGAGCTAAATGTTTGTGAAGGACTAATTTCTAAAATACTATCAAAATCAAATTCAGCTTCTGACTTTAAATTATCTTGAAGCTTTTCAGCTGAAATACTTTCTACTTGTTCTGCATTTTCGATCGTTCGCTTCTCTATAACTTTTGAACTAATCCATGGTAGAGAGAGAATAAGAATACCTACTAAAATAAGAAGAATACTGAAAAACGTCAGCAATTTATTTTTTTTCATCTATTGAGTCCTCCATAAAAATAATAATTATTATTTCATTTAGTATAGACTATAACAATTCTATTCCATAAAAACGATTATTTTGATTAACATAAGATAATTTAGAAAGTAAAATACATGGTAAAATAAGAATAAGTTGAAATAAATTAAGAAAGGGGTAAACCATGACGATATTAATTGCAGATGATGACCGTGAAATTTGTGACTTGTTAGAAATTTATATTAACAATGAAGGCTTTGAAGTGATTAAAGCATACGATGGGGAAGAAGCTTATAATCAGTTTTTGAAAGAAAAACCTGCACTTTTAATACTTGATGTTATGATGCCAAAGCTTGATGGTTTAGAAGTTGTCAAATTAATTAGAGAGAACTCACAAGTTCCAATTTTAATGCTGAGTGCTAAAACAAGAGATGTTGATAAAATAAGAGGATTAGCAAGAGGGGCAGATGATTATGTAGTGAAACCCTTTAATCCTTTAGAGGTCGTTGCTCGTGTGAAATCACTATTACGCCGAAGTGCTTATCAAGCGAAGGAATCCGAGCCAGATGAAATTAAAATTGGCCCTTTAATCATAAGGAAAGATCAACATGAAGTAGAAACAATAGATAACAAATTCATTCATGTAACTGCTTTGGAGTTTGGTATTTTGCATCTTTTGGCTAGCCATCCAAACCGAGTTTTCAGTGCGGATGAAATTTTTGAAAGAGTCTGGCAGCAAGAAACAGACCTCCCTTCTAAAACTGTGATGGTTCATGTGAGTCATTTACGCGATAAGATAGAGAAAGCAACTGGAGGAGAGAAAGTGATTGAAACAGTTTGGGGAGTAGGCTATAAAATTGAAGATAACTAAGACTAACAAACTAAAATTAAAGAGTGTTGAGAAGTGGATCTTAGTTGGCGAAGGATTTGTCACAGCTGGAATCATTATTTTGCTTTATTATTCTGCCTACCAAATTTTTCAGCTCTTAGTGAATGCTTTTCCAAAATTCTTTGCTGACTTTTGGATTCTAGGTGATCTGATCATTCAAGTGAAAGATCAAAGTTTATTAGAGGTAAATCCATTTGTCTATATATTTTTACTACTGTCGGCAATTATTGCTATTATTTGGCGATTAATTAGGAGATATCGAAGTTTTGAAATGAAGCATGTGGTCTCCGAGTTAAATTATATAGCTGAAGGTAATTTTGAACATCGAATCCCATCAAGTACGGATTCAGATTTACAAGAGTTTATCAACAGCATCCATGTCTTAGTTGACTCCACCGTCGAAGCAATGGAAGAGGAACGGCGAATTGAACAAACAAAAGATGAACTCATTACAAATGTGAGTCATGACATCCGAACGCCTTTGACATCGATTATTGGTTATTTAGGATTAGTGACTGAAAAAAGGTATCATTCAATAAATGAAGCAGAAGCTTACGTTGAAACCGCCTATCAAAAAGCGCAGCAAATGAGAGTGCTCGTAGATGATTTATTTGAATATACTTCTGTTCATCAAGCGGATGCATCGTTAAATGTGATAAAATTTAATATGATTCAACTATTAGAACAGCTAGCGATTGACTTTTTAATTGAAGCGGAAGAAAAAGATATGGAGATAAAGATAATAAGTTCGGAGGATAAGCTAATGATGTATGGAGACTCTGAAAAACTTGTCCGTGTCTTCAGCAATCTTATTTCTAATGCATTAAAATATGGAGTTGGAGGCTCGCAGATCCTTATCGAAGTTGAGGAACTGGAAGAGCAGATGCTAAAAGTGGTCATTAAAAATGATGGTGAAAAAATACCGAATGAAGCATTAGGTCAACTCTTTGAACGGTTTTATCGGGCAGAATCCTCAAGAAGTCAAGAATTGGCGAGTACAGGTTTAGGACTGGCTATTGTTAAAAGTATTGTTGAACTCCATAAAGGTCAAATTTCGGTAAGAACGACAAAAGACTGGACCTTATTTACGATCCAATTACCTATATCAAAGCTTAAAAAAAGAGAAGAGGAGCTAGCAGTTGAATAAGTATGCAATGACTCAATTCGATAAACTATCTATGTCACAAAATCCTCCCTATGATGCTTTACAATCATTTGTACGGGATAACCATATTGCAATAGAAGGGCTAAATGAAGGGCGTCTAAAAAAATATAAATTTGCCGCGAAAGATGTTTTTAGAATTAAGGGATCGACATGGGGCAATGGTCATCCAGAATGGTTGGCTAACAGTGAACCAGATAAATTTACTGCTAGTGCGATCAAGAAATTATTAGATACCGGAGCAGATTTAGTAGGAAAAACAGTCTGTGATGAACTTTGTTACAGTATCAGCGGTGAAAATTGGCACTATGGAAATCCTTTAAATGCAGCGGATACTAGACGTTTAGCTGGAGGTTCTTCTAGTGGGTCAGCAGTCGCTACTGCTGCGGGACTGGTGGATTTTGCTTTAGGCAGCGATTGTTTAGGTTCAGTTCGAGTCCCCGCTTCTTATAATGGTGTCATTGGCTTGCGACCAACTTATGACAGGATAGCTAACGATGGAGAAGTTCCCTATTGTGAGAGTATGGATGTTCTCGGTTATTTTGCTTCAGAGGTTGAGGTTTTCCAAGATGTAACCACCACATTAATGGAAGAAGACTCTGAACAAGTTAATTTTAAAAAAATATTAGTCATAGAAGACGCCTTTGAAATAGTTGATACAGAAGTAAGAGATGCATTTAAAGAAACGATTGATGAGATTGGAGCTGATCTGGGGATTGTAGAATCAGTGAGGATAGCGGATGAAGGACTCGATTACTGGGTAAAAGAAGTTTTTCAAATTGTTCAAGGATATGAAGTATGGGATAGTTATGGAGGATTTATTAATAAATATCAGCCGCGTTTATCGCCTGGACCAAAAGAACGATTAAAAAATGCTTCGATGATTAGTAAAGCAGATTATTTAAAAGCAAAAGAAAAACAAATAGAATTTGCGCAAAGGATAGATAAACTGTTAGCTGATGGAGCTGTTTTAATTTTGCCAACGACTTCATCCATAGCTCCATTAAGAACAGCTTCACTTGAGGAGATCGACCGCCTACGTGGACAATCATCTAAACTTTTAATTATTTCAGCTTTAGCTGGTATTCCACAGATTACTTTACCTTTGTTAAGTTTAGATGATGCGCCATTAGGAGTAAGTTTAATGAGTGCTAAAAATACTGATCGAAGGTTAGTTGACTTTGCTCTAGGATTTTTATAAAAGACTAGTACAATTTAATTATTTAGTAAGAATTGATAGAAACATCGGTTCTTCCCTAAAGATAAGAATAATATCTTTAGGGATATTTATTTGTAAAGTTATTTGTGGTATTCTTCAAGTAAGTTTAATTTTTTAACAGAGACTAAAAATAACGAAGATAAAGAAACAGTTAGGGGAAAATAAAAGTTGATTAAAAATGAATATATGAAAATTAAAAAAGCATTATTGATAGGTGTCTCAGCAACAACATTAATGGCTAATTTTGGGTCTGTCATCTCTGCGCAAGCTCAAGGGCCTGAAGTTGATGCGGCCGCTTCCATAACAGTAGATTATGGCAGTGGACAGATTTTACAGGGTGATAATATAGATGAAGCCCTAGGAATAGCCTCAATAACTAAAATGATTGTTGAGTATATTGTTTTCGAAGAAATTGAAGCTGGAAACATTGACTGGGACAGCCAAATTAAGATTAGCGATTATGCACATGAGATTAGCCAAAATTATGTACTCTCGAATGTTCCTTTAAGACAAGGTGAAGAATATAGTTTAGAAGAACTCTATCATGCGATGGCTATTTATTCAGCAAATGGTGCAACCATAGCTATAGCTGAAGCCATTGCTGGGACAGAATCAACTTTCGTTGATCGAATGAAGAAAACGGTGGAATCATTTGGGATTGATGATGCAAGTTTATTTAACTCGACTGGTTTGAATAATAGTTACTTAAATGACAATATCTATCCAGAATCAGCGCAAGATGACGAAAATTCGATGAGTGCCCGTTCGATTGCAATTATTGCAAATAGAATCATAAAAGATTATCCAGAGATATTGGAAACAGCAAGTGTACCACGAATGACTTTCCGAGAAGGAACAGATGATGAAATCCAAATGGAGAATTGGAACTGGATGTTAGAAGGGCTCTTATTAGAAAAACCAGGCGTCGATGGCTTGAAAACTGGAACAACAGACTTTGCGGGAGCGACCTTTACAGGGACAGCTAGCCAAGGAGATCGTAGAGTCATTACAGTTGTTTTAAATTCTGGGACCGATCGAGT
>JARICH010000019.1 GCA_029257245.1 Atopostipes sp.
GACAAAAACTTAAAGTTGACGATGAAATCGAATTTATTCCACTCAAAGGAAAGGATCAGCCGATTCTAGTAAAAGTGATCAGTTTAGAACGCTATGCCTCTTTTAAAACAATGTATGAAAGTATCGACTGGAGAAAGCTAGGAACAGAGAAGTTAACAATGGATGAAATGCTAAATGAGACTTACAAAATTTATTCGCCAGCCGCTGAAGAAAAGTGGGGAGTGCTTGTCATTGGAATCCAATAATGAAGAAAGAAATTGGAAAGATATATCTTACCTTAAAGAAGGAAATGCAAGACAACAAAAAGTCTATAGAATATTAAAAGAGACTGAGATTTTAGAACATTTAAAAGATTATTCACCGATTGTAGTGGGAACGATTCCCCTAGGGATTGACATTCCAAGCAGCGACCTAGATATTGTCTGTCAGTTTGACCAAAATAAAGAAGGCATTGAAAAAATACTAGTCGATTATTATGGTGATTTTGATCATTTCAAAATCACACAAATGGGGCAGAATGCTTATGCTTATAATTTTTGGCTTGATAGCTGTGAAATTGAAGTCTATGCATCGAAAGTACCAACCGAGTGCTCAAATTCTTATCGGCATCTATTAATTGGAAGTCGCCTAATTGCGTTGTATGGCGACAGTTTTAAAGAGAAAGTGATCCAACTAAAAAAAGCGGGTTACCGGACGGAGCGAGCTTTTTCTAAATTACTTAACCTGCACGGTGAAATCTATGAGACAATTTTTGTGATTGAAGATTATAGCGATGAAGAGCTGTTATCATTACGTTAATTGAATAGAGGACTAGTGGCATAGCGCGGGAGATTCTTGGCTATGTCTTTTTTATTGAAGAAAATAAAAATGCTTCGACGATCAAAAAGAATAATCATCGAAGCATGGGTTGATTGTTTATTCGTTAAAGAAAGAAACTAGTTAAAGTTAAGAAAACTTTGTTGTCGCTCTTACGATTTAATTTTTCAGCTAAGATGGAAGCTCCATCAGCAGCTAAATAACCTGTTAGGGTCACTAGCCCTAGTTTACCAGTTGTTCCAGCCATTAATGGATAGGCAGGTACAAAAGCTAAGAATGAAAACAAGGTAATCAATGATAAGAATGGAACATTTTTCGTTTTAGATGGAGTCGTCATCGCGATAATGGTTCCCACAAAAGCTGATGTTGTATACAAACTTAAACTTGCCGGGAAAATTAAATCAAAAATTAATGTTATAAGCATCGCTGACTTTACAACTGATAGAATATTATTCATGTGTAAGTAATAAGTTGTATAGGCTCCAACAAATGTTAGAACAAAACTAATTAAAATCATAGAACGGTCAATCTGTGTCCCCATTTCAGGACGCCAGTTTAAGATGAGGTACATAAAGACAAGTGTTGTCATATAAGACATCAAACCTGCTCGTCCACCGGTCGCACGATAAGAAGGTTGAAAGATCAGATAAAAAATACCTGCTATCAGGCCAAAGGCTAGGGCGAGTGGCCAAGATGAAATAAATTGTGTACCAGCCATTCCTGCAATGGTTCCCGTATAAACGGTAATTTCAAAAATATCAAATCGTTGAGGAATAAGATAAACCATGAATAAAGAAATTACACTGGCCGCGAAAGTACTTGATTGACTAAATACTACTTGTACTAAGTAAGTTAAGAAGGCTGCTAAGGTAAAGATAAAAAGAATCTCTGCCTTTTCCTTTAAAGAAAACATCTCTCCAATTCGATGATTGTATTGTTGTACATCGCGATATTCATTGAGTAAACCCACTAAAGAAAGTAAGAAAAGTACAATCACACTTATTATCATTCCCGTAGATTCTACCGACCAAGCATTTGAAAAAGTGATCACAATAAAATGTATAAAAACAAAGACCGTAGTTAAGAATTTAATTAGTCCTAGTAAATCGAAGGATTTAATTTTATCCGACATATCCATTCTCCTATCATTTATTTATTGAACATGATTCACAAACTATTTAATATTTTATGATTCTTTATTAGTCCAAGTATAGCAAAGATTAAAAGATCCAGAAAGGTTTTTACACATCTAGTAAAAACTATTAGCAAAATGAACAAGTCTGATCCTTGCTTTTGTTCATTATCTACTGAAATAAGAAGATTAGAATAGAGCTCTTAAAAGTTAGAGTGTCTTTAGAGTGTCTAATGGAATCATTGGATGACTAGAGTGTTTTTATCTAAATCAACAACTCTTAAAGTAGTTCAGAGTCAATAGAAGGATCATCAAGCAGCTAGATGAAGCCAAAGAAATATAATTAGCTACAAAGCTTAAAAGAATCAATAAATCAGGATAAAAATAAAGTTGATCAAAGATTGATAGAACAAGGCTTATGACGATAAATGAACAGTTAGCTGAGAGCCTGTGAGAACACTAGCTGGGTAAACACCAAGTAAATCATTCTAAAAATCCTTCTAGAGGCTCTGAGATGATCCGAAATACTAAATAATTAAGTGAGATTAAATATTTCAATGGCACAAAAATCGGCTAAGCAAATATTTGCCTAAAATTCTGTATTAAGAGAGCAAAAAGAACAAAAAACAGATAAAATCTATAAACAAAAAGATAAAGAATTCAATAACGTAACTAGGTATAATATATATTATGTAAACCAATTGATAAAAATTATAAAGCCTTCGGCTGGTTTTATTTAAAATATTCAGTGCTCTCTTATTTTGCTTCTTGTTCATTTTTTAGGTTGACTTTATTTCTGAATGGCAAGTTTTATTTTTCATCAAATTCCTTAGCATCTGATTATATATTTAATAATAAAGAAATAATAATAATTGTAAATTTTTTGTTTTATTAGATTAGCTAGTTTTTTAGTTGACTTATTAATTATATTTTCTAATATTCTAAGATACGGATTCATTATGTAATTAGCTAAGCGATTGTTAAAATCTATAAATATTTCAGAATCTCAGACACCATAAGAAATTAACTTTGAAGAATAATAGTTAATTTTAATTGACTGATATGCACAGATTTTTCCGAAAAACACCTTGTTAAACCATCAAACATTGGATTTAGATAGCTCAGAAAGCATTTTTAGGCCTCATAGCAGCTGTATTTAGAAATGAATTAGTTAGTAAGTTATTATTTAAAGTTTGAAAAAAAGCTAAAGCATCAAATTTAGTTGTATAGGCTAACTGTGTCAATATCCTTGCTACATAAACATTCTGACAATGGATATAAACAAAATATATATATAATCTTATAAAAAACAAACAGTTTAATTTCAATATATAGGTAGTTGTGTCACTAAACTAACTAAATTTAATTAGTTTAGTGATTATATAAATGAAAGTATAGATTACTAGAATTTATGTATTTATTTATCTTAAGCTCTTATTTTTACTTACTGAGAGTACTAATAAATTAATTTGTTTCTATCTTTATGAGAGTTTTACTCCACTTGTCTTTCCTTTTCTTATTAATATGTTCAAATAAAAAAATCTAAAAAAATAATCATTGAGTAATATCTTCTATCAGATATTGTATTTACTCTATAGTCCCTACCCTAATTGTTCCAATTATTTTTTTCTAATGAGTGACACTCTCTTTAAGAATATCTTCTGTTTCTATTCAGTCATTTTTATCTATAGAAGAAATATAAATTATCTAAAATAAATAATCAATCCAAAACAGATTACTTTTATTTAGATCGATCTAGTCTATAATAGAAAAGAGATTAAAATTTTAAATATGAATTCTAATTCTAATTAAGGAGTCGAAGGGTTTTGGCAGCCAATAAAAAGGTAGTTTTAATAAGAACTTTTATCCACTTTTTTGTTTTCTCAGCTTTTTCCCTGATGCTCAATGAATGGGCTTTAGGTCTAGCGGTTTCAGTTTTTAGTCGTTGTTACATCAACAAATTTGCTGAAAAAATTTACACTTTCTTTAAGAAAGTGCGTGCGAATACATTGTAAAAGACAAAACAAAAAAGGATTCGCTAGTCAACACTCGCTAAGCAAATCCTTTTTAAAAATATGTTTTTTAATAATTATCTAACGCATATTATTTAATTTCTTTCATACCCCACAATTAAACCATGGTCTTCTGCATAGAAGCTACATAAACCAGAAGTTGGACGAATGCCAATTTCTGCCTCGGGAAAATCGGTTTTAATTTTCTTAGCTAATTTTTCAGCTAATTCTAAGTTGTTGACATGACCAATCTCAATTTTATCTCCACTTAAGCCATGCTCTATCATATCTTTTAGAAAGCGACGCGTTGCTCTTTTTTCTCCACGGACTCGATCTGACATCTCAATTGTTCCTTCTTCTGAACGAATTCCCAATACGTTGATGTTTAATAATCCAACTAGAGATCCAATGACTTTGCTGACTCGACCATTTTTGACTAAGTTATCAATTGATTGCAACATATAACCTACATATGTATTTTTATGGTAGCTATTTAAATCATTAACGACTTCGTCGAAAGTTTTATCTAGTTTAACTAGCTCAATGGCTTTAAAGATTAATAAGTCCATCTCTCCTCCAGCTGATTTGCTATCCATTATATAAATATTTGCTTCAGGGTTAGCTTCTAATGCAATCTCACGACCTAGTTCTGCACTATTAAAACTCCCCGAAACTTCATTCGAAATGGTAAAACAAATAACGTTTTCGGCTCCTTTAAATTTCTCTGCATACACTCCTGGTGCCGGACAAGCTGTGCTTGTGTTTTCTGATTCACTCATTTTTTTAACAAGCTCTTCAATATCTAAACTTGTATCATCGATGAATTCTTCCCCATCCAAAGTAATGATTAAAGGAACAATGTCGAAAGAAGTCTTTTCAGGTAAATCTTTTAGCTCTCTTAAATTAGAGCCCGTGTCGGTAACAATTTTCCATTCCATCCTATTAAATCTCCTTTTAACAAATATTGTTATTCCATACTACCATAGATGAATGACATTATTCATCTTTTGTTCACAAGTTTTTCAAATTAAGATTTTCCCTTCTGATCTAAAAGGACTCATGATCTTGATTTTTCGAGGGAACAATTTAAATTCAATGGGAAGATCAGGCCCTTTTTCGCCATCTAAATCACTTGGGATTTTTTTATCCGATAGACTCTCAATTCTAAGTCCATTTGATTTAAAAGAATGTACATTATCTGACTCTTTTATCTTACCTGCTAACATTTTAGGCGTCATATTAATTAGCTGGCCTAAAGTGAACTTTTCAATCACAAGGACCAGAAAATTTCCATCACCAATGGTTGCATCTGTAAGAACAGAATCGAGTCCCCCTAGGGAATCAATGAGAGCTACAATGACTAAGGCTGCTTCCCCTTCCCACTTTTCTTTAGCTAAGCTAATCCGCAAGTTAAAGCGGTCTTCTTCAGTTAACTTCTTCCCTGCTTCGATGAAATATGCTAATGAACCTAATTTTGTTTTTTCTTCGCTAGGCACATCATGGATTGCCTGAGAAGCTGGACCAATCACTAAGAAGTTCGTAAAATAATGGTCATTCGCCTGTCCTAAATCTATTTCTTTTACTTGACCGGCAGTAATCAAAGGAATGGCGGCTTCTGCTTCTAATGGAATTTCAAGCGCTTGGGCTAAATCATTCACTGTCCCCATCGGGATAATCGCCAAGAGTGGCGGTTCATCTAGAACTGCGAGTCCATTAATTGTTTCGTTCACTGTGCCGTCCCCGCCAACAGCTACAACTAAATCATAGTCTTTCTCTCCCGCTTCTTGGGCCCAATCGGTCGCGTCCCCTTCGCCTCTTGTTTCACGCAAATCAACTGTTGAATAGTTCGTTGATAATTCTTCATTTAATTGCTTTTTATAATCCATCGCTTTTTCTTGCCCCGCATTGGGGTTCATGATAACCATTGCTTTTTTCGACATTTCAAATCCTCCTTATCTTTTATCTTTTTTAATTATAAAGTAGATTTAATAATAAACCAAGCCTAGCTTTTATTGTCTTTGTCTGATTCAATCAGAATATTCGAGAAACAACACACTAGTTGCTATGATATAGGTAGAATGAAAATTTTAGGAGGAATAAAGATGACAAATCATAAAGAAGGACTCAAAAATTACTCTCGCTCACTCGGACGCTTGAGTCGTGAAATACCTGATACCATGCAAGGTTTTAACCAATTAGGTCAAGCAGCTTTAGCAGATGGTGCAGTTTCTGTTAAAAATAAAGAGTTAATTGCTTTAGGGATTGGAATTGCCTCACGTTGTGAAGGTTGTATTGAAGCACATGTGAACAAAGCAATTGAAGCTGGTGCGACAAAAGAAGAAATGTATGAAACAATCGGTGTCGCTATTTTAATGAGTGGTGGACCAGGAACTGTTTATGGTGCCATGGCTTATGATGTTATTGAAGAATTTTTAGGCTAGTTTAATGATTACTATACAGGAGGAATGAATATGACAGAATCACATAAAGATGCTTTTCGTAACATGAGACGTTCTTCAGGGAAAGTATTAAGCCAAATTCCAGATGTTCTTAGAGGCTATGGTGCCCTAGGAAAAGGAGCTGTTCAAGATGGTGCAGTTTCTGTTAAAAATAAAGAATTGATTGCCTTAGGAATTGCGATTACTACACGCTGTGAAGGCTGTATCCAGGCTCACGTAACGAATGCAATTCGTGCAGGTGCCAGTAAAGAAGAAATGTATGAAACAATCGGCGTGGCAATTTTAATGAGCGGTGGACCAGGAACTGTTTATGGAGCCAAAGCTTATGATGTCATCGAAGAATTTATGGATTAAATAGTCTCTCTTTAAAGTCAAAATAGAAAGGAGCTCTTCCCTAGTTCGGGAAGAGCTCTTTTTTGAATTAGAACCAGATAGAAATTTCTTTTTTAGCACTCTCTGCTGAATCAGATGCATGAACGGTATTGTTAGATAAGTCAATTCCGTATAAGGCACGAATCGTATTATCTTCTGCATCTTTTGGATCCGTTGCGCCATTGAGTGCTCGAACGCGTTGAATGACGTTCTCCCCTTCTAAAACAAATGCGACGAGTGGTCCACCTGTAATATAGTTAATAAGTTCATTATAGAAAGGTTTTCCTTCATGTTCAGCATAATGAGCAGCTGCGATTGTTTTTGATGCCGTTAACAATTGCATCTCGGCAATCTTCAGACCATTTCTTTCGTATTCGCTCAGAATCTTTCCGATTAAGTTTCGCTCAACGGCGTCTGGTTTAATTAAAACGAGTGTTTGCTCCATTAAATCTCCTCCTAGAGTTAGTTTTTTCCATTTTAGCATAGAAGAGATGACTAAAGTTATTTTTCCTAACAAAAAAACACTTTCTAGCCAGTCTGTCGACAGCCGAAGTGCTCTTTGTCTTCTTTATACAAAAAATGATTTTTTTGTATAACTAAAGAATCTTTTTAATTTAAATGGAGTGCTTTCTTCACAATATCTACAGTGAATGGATCAGAAAAGTCTCTACCCCTTAGATGAATCACTTCTTTTCCATTTCGAATCACTAGCTGATTCTTTTGATGGTTTAAATAATACACCTCATCAACATTCCATAGGGCTTCATCAGCTGGAAGGATCGATTGTTCAATCATTATTTTTTGAGCTATTTCTTCTGCCTGGTCAATAGGGAGGTCTTTCAAAGCTATTAAGTCTGCTTCAGTCAATCCTGTTTTAAGAATATCTTGTTCAAATTCCCCTTGGTCGAGATATTCTAAAATTTCATGCTTGTATTCACCGCTAACTGCCTGAACTGCTTCTTCTTGATAATTTTGGAAGAGTTTCTTCGCTAGCTTGTCTGTTAAAGCCTGACCGTACTCGGTAGAAACGGTAATTCCTTTCTGATCATCCAGGGCATAAAAGTAGTATTCATAGGATTTAGGAACAAGAAAGCTCATCTGATCCGTTAAAACCCCTTCTTCCAATGCTTTGATGTCATCAAAATCCTCCATTCTCAGCATCTTATATTCACTCAAATCTTTTCCAAGCTTGTCTTCTGTCCAGCTCGATAGAACATCTAAATTGATTCCAGCAGCAAGGATAGTGACTATAAATAACATCAGTCCAAAGCTAATTTTTTTAAAATGACGCGATTTCTTCTGTGTTTTAACAAAAAAGCTATAGAGATTTCCAAAACTAAGACCAATTACTAAAGGAATAAAAGCGATGATATAGCGGATGTTTTTTAAAACAAAGGCTAGATAAAATGTATAGAGAACAAACAAAAAGACCAAAGTATAAATGAAAGTGGATAAAATTCTGATAAAATAAAAGTTAGACTGATTAAATTCTAAAGGCTGTCCGAGTTCGATATTTTCTCTATTTTTCTTAAGAAATTGATGCATTTGTACTAGGCCCAAAATAGATAAAAGGAACCCCATAGGCAACAAGAGTGCCGTGATTTGCGTCCCACCATTTTTCATCGAATAACTGGAATCAAAAATATTAGGGTAGATAAAAAATGAAGTGAAGAAAGTAATGCCCAATAAAATCCAATAGCCATTGATTATTTTTTGACCAATCGATTCTAAAAATAAAAATTCATCTTCATCATTCGTCTGAATAGGAGGAGCTTCTTTATCTTTTTCTTTATAGTAAATATGCAGATCTGAACTTTTCGTCTGATAATGCCAGCCCACCTTTTCAGAAACAGCTTGAAATTCTTCAATTTCGCTCTTTGTTTTTCGGTTGAAAAAACTTTCTATTTCATAAGGAGTGATTGAAAAGTCGAATAATTGTGGTTTAATTCGCCGATAAATAAATAGAGTTCCTACAATAATCTTAGAAATCATCCAACCTTCGCTCGCACGTTTTTCAAAATGTTTTTCAATCGATGGATAATTTGTAAGATCAAGAAAGTTCGTTTCGATTTTGAAATTCATCTTCAATGCCTCCTTTCACTTTAGTCGCATCAGCTAAAAGCAACTCGAGTCTATGGATTTCAATATCTAATCTTTCTTTCCCTGTTTCAGTGATTAGATAGGTTTTTTTATTGTCTTTGTTTGATACCATTTTGATATAAGCATCTTCTTCAAAACGTGCTAAGAGTGAATAGAGAGTACCTGGGCCAATGGTCATTCGGCCACCTGTCAACCAATCAACGTATTGCA
>JARICH010000044.1 GCA_029257245.1 Atopostipes sp.
GGTTTTAGAATCAATGCGATGGCTAATATCCAATAAAAGAATAATTCAAGATGAATAAAGTCAATCTCACTGAATCGGCTAGCTATCTCGCTATAAGCTTCTATCTTTTGATTGGACACAAACCATAATGCCACCAAGACCAGACTTAGCAGATGAATCGATTGATCGACCAGATAGAAGCTATTAGCTTTCATTTTCTTTTTCTTTTTCTGCCTATTATTTTTTAAATAAAACTGTAAACTATCAATTCCAAAATGAATAACAGAGACAATGAGAATCCACTTTAAGGATTGAGTTCCAAAAATAGGAAATACGACAACCGTTATCGAAAAAAGATATATTAGACCATGCTCGACTAAACGAGAAAAAGACTTGTTTTTACTATTAGCTAAATTATCAGATTGAAAATAAAAATCGCCCAATAGATGACCAATGATGAATAATACTAAAATATTTTTAAACACCTAATCCTCTCCTTTTTCACTGAGAAAGAATTCTATTTCACTTAGTGCTGATTGATAACTGACAAAATTAGCGGCTTTTAGTGCTTTACTAACTGAGGATTGACCGATACCAAGTTTTCCAGCTGTTTTATATTGATTACCATCATTTAAGCGATAAGACTGAATGATTTCTTCCTGTCTAGCTGTCCATTGATTTTTTATGACAGTGACCAAAGATAAACTAGCATTCAGTAAACGGTCCTCCCGCGTCGGTCGATCAGCGGATGAAATTAAAATGTTGGCTTCTCTTTGTTCGTACTGCTGCTCCGTTTTTTCTAATTCAGATATCATCGCTCGAGCTCGATGATAAGCAGGACCATCAATTAAGACAGAATTTTCATAGTCAATTTCTGTGTTAATCTGTCCGATTCCAATTCCAAAACGAACTTGAACAGGATACATTGCTGCTTCAATCGCTAAGATGATTTGGATTATCGGTTTTTTATCCATCAATAGTGCTTGAAATTCATCTCCTAAACTAATAGTAAATTTAGAAGCAATACTCGATCGATAGTTTTGATTGATCCTAGCTAAGGTTTTCTGGAATTTTTCCTGTACTTCTTGTCGATTTTTAATTTTTTTTGAATTAATTAAATCACCAATAATTACTGTATATTCTTTTTTATCCATCTTTTTCACCTCATCTTACATTCTAACATACTATGATGCGTAAAAAAAGACATCATTTGAATTGATGCCTATAAAAAGGAATCATGCCAAATGATGCATTAATTGATTAACCGATAGATATTGTCGTTCCATCAATAAATATTGGTAGTCGAGTACAACATAACAGCTTGTTCCAAGAAACTTAACTTTTTATCCCGTTCAATCTGGTCACTGGCTGGAAAAATCTTGTAATAAAAGAAACCTCCAGTCGGTGTATGGTAATCTAGCACCCCTGATTCACGGTTAATTTCAATGCCCGTTCGTAAAATAATCTGATTTGGATTAATTTCACGAATGAAATCTAATCGATATTTGAAGCTATCTGCAATGCCGATTGTCCGTTCTTTTAAAAGAACTTGATCGTTTACCTTTAAAGATTTCAGCCAATTTTTATAAGAAGGGCAATTCAACGGGACCACCTGACTTCTTAATAGTTGATGATAATGGTCTTCTAGAATGAAGTAAGCCGCCAGATCTAAATCCTTCGTCTGATCTTCACATTCATTAATCAAATCTTCCTTTAAACTTGTCTGTAAAGCAACAGCTGTAACTGAAAGTTTTAACTTTTTACGTTGCTCTTTTAAGTAGGCTTGTCCGATCATTTTTTACCCACCCTCTTCGGCCTTGAAAAAACCCAACTAGCAATCGAGTGAAAAATGATTAGCAAAGAAATGATTAAGAAAAAACCAGTCAATTTTCTAGTTTCAGGATAGAAAAATTTATAAAGATAAGATAAAGGTAAAACAAAGATTGTAGTAAATAAAATCGCTTTCATTTTGTCGCTAGCCATTCATATGCTCCTTTGAGTTAAAGTGGTATTCAGTAAAGTCTATTATACATTGAATACTACTTAACTAAAAGAATTTGTATTAAAATCTTTAATCTGTCCGCTTTTTTAAAATAACAACTAAAGAATCCTTTCTAGAATCCTGTGAATAAGAATCGATTAGTACAATTCGTAAACTATCAGGAATTAATTGGCCAATGGTCGTCTCTGTATAGCAATTGATAACTTTACCGTCTATTTCTGCTTGTCCTTCTCCATAGTGTAGGCTCATTAAAATAATACCATCTTCATATAAATGTTCAACTTGATTATTTAAGGCATGGATTAGTTCTTCTTTTGACAGTTCGGATAATACTTTATCTGAATAAATACAATCATAGGTTCCTTTAATCGCAAGTGCATGTAAATCTAACTTTTTTACTTCAAGATCTGGGTGTGCTTCTTGGATGCGATTAATCACTGTTTTAGAAGAGTCTGAACCTGTAACCTCATAGTTTTTCGATAATTTCAAGAGGTCAGCTGCTGTCCTTGATCCGAGTTCTAGAATCGCCGAGCGATCCAATAGATATTCATCAACTAGGTTTACCATACGCGTATTATAGTGTTCTTCTATTTCATCTTCTTCCTGCAGATGGTTAAATTCGTCCATAGACTTTGTCATTTTTTAATTCCTACCTTCTTTCAGTTAAATAGTGATTTAATTATAACAGGGAAATGTCATTTAAGGAATCATTTTTCTTTATTCAAAAAAGAAAAACACTTTCCCTATCTTCGTCTAGAAGAGAAAGTGTCTATTTTAATTATTTATTAAAGATATTGGTAACGATTTTTGTTACGGATAAAGGTTAAAATAGTCACTACTAAAGCTAAAATTTCTGCCAGCACGACGGAAAACCAGACCCCATCTAAACCAAAGATTCTAGGCAAGAATAAAATCATGATGACCTGGAAAACTAAAGTGCGTAAAAAAGAAAGTCCTGCTGAAATAAAGCCATTATTTAAAGCCGTAAAGAAAGCTGAGGCAAATAAGTTAATTCCACTAAATAAGAAAGAAATAGAGTAAAGTCTTAACGCTCGTGAAGATAAAGCTAACAATTCCGCATCATAACCCACAAAAATTCGCGCAAGCGGTGTTGCAAATCCCGTTGAAATTCCTAACATTAAGAAGGATGCGCCAATAATTAAGACTACACTTTTTCGGAAGAGATTTTTGAGTTCTTTATAATTTCGCGCTCCATAATGGAAACTGATAATCGGTGCACTCCCAATGGAATAGCCGATAAAAACACTCATAAAAAGAAAAGACATATACATAATAATACCATAAGCTGCTATACCGTTTGGTCCAGCTAATTTAATTAATTGAATATTATAAAGCATATTCACAGATGAAAGAGATAAGGTCGTCAACATCTCAGAAGACCCATTAGCCGAAGCTTTAAGTAATGAAGCCCCATCCCAACTCGGACGAGTAATCTGTAAACGACTTTTATTTTTCTTTAGAAAATAAAAGAGTGGAATTAAAGCTCCTAATGTTTGGCTACTAGCAGTCGCAATAGCTGCTCCATGAATTCCCCAGTCTAAAACCCCCATTAAAAGGTAATCAAGAAAGACATTAGTTAAACCTGCCGCAATCGCAACTTTAAGTCCTAAATCAGGTAGTTCGGCGACCATTAAGAAAGACTCAAAAGCTAGCTGTAAGACAAAAAAGGGCAAAGCTAGAAATAAGATCCGTCCATAAATAATACTTAACTCGAGGATAACTCCTTCGGCACCAAGAAAAGAAGCAATTGGTCGAATAAAGACAATCCCAAAACCAGCACCAATAACACCAAGTCCAAATAAGACAAAGACTAGCATGGTGAAAATGGCGTTGGCTTTTTTCGCTTCGCCCTCACCCAGTGTTTTGGCAACGAGCGCACTCCCACCAGTTCCTAGCATAAAACCAACGGAACTAAAGATCATAACAAATGGTGTGATTAGATTTAAAGCCGCAAAGGCATTAGGACCCACAAAATTGGATACAAAAAAGCCATCCACTACGCCGTAGATGGAAGTAATCACCATCATTACAATGGACGGGAAGGTAAAACGTAATAATTTTCGATAAGTAAAATGATCTGATAATCTAATTTCCATATAAATCCCTCTTTATCTCTAATATTTCAACCTTAGAACTATAAGGGGAATTCAATCGATTGTCAATGGACTTGCTTGATCCCCTTAGCATCTGCTCAAACAAAAAAAACACCCCCTCTCCTCTTAGAAACAAAGGAAAGGAAATGTTCACTTGCTTAGTTTATTGTTATTAAATAGAATTTTCAATTGTTTTTCTTAACGTGTCTTCAATACCTTCTGCAAAATCAACTAATTCCGGTTCATCATAGAGACTCATTAAAGCTGTCGCGCTGGTCATTCCAATATAAGTATCATCGCCTTCTGTGCGAACCACCATTTTACATGGCAGAACATATCCAGCATGAATGTTTCGGTCGAGTACTTTTTTCGCTTCCGCTGGGTTACAAACTTCAAGCACAAAATAATCATCGACTAATTCTAAGCCTTTTTCTGCTAATTTGTCTTTAAAATTCAGTTCAAACAAGACACCAAAACTGTGGGCTTGTAAATTCTCTTTTACAGCAGCTAAGGCTTCGTCTAAGCTTTTTTCTGTTTTCTTCTCATACACGATATTCATTGACTGATTCTCCTTTTAAATTGTTTGAAGGACCAATTGACTTTGACTAAAGTTTACCATCTTTTGGTCCTGAGCACGAATATTTGAATTGAAAGCAAACTTTCACATTAATCTTTATCTTTTAAGTCTTGAATCAATGCTTCCATTTCTTCAATCTCTTTCTCTTGCGCTTCGATAATATCATCCGCTAGTTGACGCACACGTGGATCTTCAATGTTAGCCCGCTCACTCGTTAATATCGCAATGGAATGGTGAGGAATCATGGCTTGCATATAATCTACATCGTCAATAGTCGTTTGATTCCGCATAAGAAAGAAAGCCGAGACAAAGACTATTACACTAGTTCCCAAAATTGCGAAGTTAATTTTCTTGTCTTCCAACATATGCAACATGAAGCCGAGCATAACAACGGCCATCACCGCAGTCGAAAGAATCGTCATATAGAGTCGCATCTCGCTAAAGTGGACATGGTCTATTTCATAAGTGTTTAGAAACATTACTCCATACATCAAAATGGCCGAACTGGCGATCATTCCTAAAAATTTCAAGTAATTTTTTTTCATTTTTACCTGCTCCTTTATTTTTCTTCCTTTTTTATTGGTCTAATAAATTTTTCTTCATCCGCTTAAACTCTTCTTCGTTAATCTCACCCATCGCATAACGCTTATTTAAAATCTCTAAGGCCGATTGAGTGGGATTTTCCTGATTCGGTCTTCGCTCTTGCTCATTGGGCCTCTTTTTGAAAATCATATAAAGAGCCAAGATAATTAATCCCACTAAAAGGATAGGAATGAGAAGACCGTAAAAGCCTCCACCAGCAAAAGGCCCAAATGGACCGTAATGCATAAGAATTCTCCTTTCATTTATTATCTATTCGACTAAAAACTGTCCCATCATCCCTAGATCTTCATGTTCAAGAATGTGACAATGATACATAAACAAACCTTCTTTGTTAAATTTTGCCAAGAGTCTGACTTCTTCGCCTTCTTTTAATAGAACCGTATCTTTCCAACATTGTTCATTTGCTGGCGGTATTTCACCATTACGTTCAATAATTTGAAATTGAGTGCCGTGAACATGAAAAGGATGTGGGGTAGAATGCATGCCGCCCATCATACCCATTCCCCCCATGGGACCGCGCCCTCTTTGATTTGATCGCTCATCTTCAGCCATTCCATCATTACGAACCGTCCATTCTTCGAGTTCACCGAGATTGATTCTTTCATCAATGTAATCCATATCCATCTGTTTGCCATTAATCGCGACCATCGGACCAGCACCGCTCATCACGAATTCACGTCGGGCTTGAACATCTGCTGGATTGTATTTCTCTATCGAAACAAGCTTTTTAGGGATCTCACCCGAATATTCACTTTCCTCAGTTACCTGAATGGTCATTAATGGATAATCGCCATCGCGCAGAGTAAGCTCATCGCCTCGTTCATAATCTGACAAATCAAGGAGAATTTCTGCTCGTTCGGCTGCCGC
>JARICH010000116.1 GCA_029257245.1 Atopostipes sp.
GCAAAAGCCATAATAATTAGGTTAATGGAAAACGTTACGCTGACCCCTGATAAAGCTTGAGCCCCTACACCAGCCATTTTACCAATAAAAAATCGGTCAACAATGTTATATAAAGCAGTAACTAACAAACCAACCATTGCTGGTACCGAAAACTTAATTAATAGTTTTCCAATGCTTTCATTTTCAAATTCTTCATTTTTCATGTAATTTCTCCTCGCATAGTATGTAATCAAAGGGGGACGTAGTTTATACGCCCCCGAAGGTAGTTTAAGTACTATTTATAAAATTCCTATTTCACTTGTTTTTATGTGCACTATACATCTTATACGAGTTCCTTTGATTCTTCAATAGAATAAGCAAGTATTCAACAGAGATAGACTATTAATAGCCTATCTTTTTTACTTTCATCTACTTGGCAAGTTGATTTTTCAGATTGACTTTCTAATCTTACTTACCTATACTTATCATAAGTTAATAATTTTAAAGCAATGAAGAGCCTAGTAAAAATAAAAGTCCCTATCTAAGAGAACTAACGTTGGTGTGAGTTAGTATATACTTTTGTTTTGAATTACAGCTTGGAGCAATCTAGTTATACTAGCGACCATCTTACGTTAAAAGATAGAGTGGAATAAAGATTTCTTTATTCAATTTGGGTGGTAACACGAAAAATTCGTCCCTACAAAAACATTTTGTTTTTGTAGGGTTTTTTTATTTTAATGATTATTAAATATTATTAGGAGGCTTTTAGGAATGAATATTTTAGATGAACTTGAATGGCGTGGTGCCATTAATCAACAAACTAATGAAGAAGGTTTAAGAAAGTTAATTGAAGAGGAAAAGATTGCTTTATACTGTGGAATTGATCCTACCGGTGACAGTATGCATGTCGGTCATTTAATTCCTTTTATGATTTTAAAGAGATTTCAACTACAGGGACATCAACCAGTTGTTCTAATCGGTGGTGGGACAGGATCAATTGGAGATCCAAGTGGTCGAGATTCTGAACGAACTCTTCAAAGTATGGAAAAAATACAGAAAAATGCCAATAAACTAAGTGACCAGATGCGTAAGCTATTTCAGGCAGGAGAAGCCAACTCTGGCATTCGCTTGACCAATAATAATAACTGGCTAGCAGATATGAAGTTTTTAGACTTTTTACGTGAATATGGAAAAGAATTTAACATCAACACTATGCTCGCTAAAGATATTGTCTCAAGTCGTTTAGATACAGGGATCTCCTTTACAGAATTTAGTTACCAAATTATTCAATCCATTGATTTTTTACATCTATTTCGTGAAGAAAATGTCCAGTTACAAGTCGGAGGCTCAGATCAATGGGGTAACATTACAGCTGGCTTAGACTTAATCCGCCGAAAAGAAGGTTCTGAGGCTGAAGCTTACGGACTAACTATTCCTCTATTATTAAAATCAGATGGAACAAAGTTTGGAAAATCAGCTGGAGAAGCTATCTGGCTTGATCCTGAAAAAACGACTCCTTATGAATTTTACCAATTCTGGTTTAATCAAGATGATGAAGATGTCGATAAATACTTAAAATACTTTACTTTCCTAACAAAAGAAGAAATTGAAGAATTAGCAGAGCTGACTAAAACAGAGCCGCACAAAAGAGCCGCACAGAAAGCTCTAGCAGAAGAAATGACTCGTTTTGTTCATGGCCAAGAAGCTCTTGATGAAGCTTTAACCATTTCCGAAGCGTTGTTTTCGGGTGACGTTCAAGATCTAACTGCGGATCAAATTGCTATGTCATTCAAAGATGTGCCATCTGTTGAAGCACAGTCTAGTGAGTGGGATTTAGTTGAATTTTTAGTCGATATAGCAGGAATTGAATCTTCTCGCCGACAAGCACGTGAGAGTATTAAAAATGGAGCCATTTACCTAAAAGGGGAAAGAATTCAAGAGATTGACTACTTAGTTAGTTCAGAAGATAGTTATGACGGACGTTTTATTTTAGTTCGTCGTGGAAGACGTCGCTACTTTTTGGTCCATTTAATTTAATAAATCAATTATACTAAAATACCCTCTAATCCTTTTGATTTAGAGGGTATTTCAATAGAAGGGAAGGATTTATCTACAGATGAAAAATGATATTCTAAAATTCTTAAAAAATGCTAACTTTATTGACCACTTTTTATTCTATGTTCAAGAAAATTTTCCAGTAGACTATGAACAAAAATTTAAAGATCCTTTTCATCAAGATTTTTCTGAAAACCCAATAATTGAACTGGATAATCAAGAACGAATCTTTGAAGTTTTAGCACAACTCATTTCTCTAAGAGAATTTTACTTAGCAAAAGAAATACCGATAGAACATTTTTACAAAAGCATTTATGATTTAGATTATCGAATAAATCGTTTTTATCAAAGGAATAGTGTCTATGGATTAACAGACAGCGATTTAAAGTGGCTGAGCCCTTTATACAAAGCTGAAATATTCGACTTAGCTTCTCTACGTTTCCAAATATCTAGCTTTTCTTATCAAGAAATCGAACGGCAAACTTACCAATATATGCCTTTATCTCAGGAATGGAAAGAGAAGTTTCCAGAAGGAACTCCGATTATTACCATTCATATTTTAAAAGATACTGATTTTCGACCTGAAAAAATTGATACTTCCCTCTCTCTCGCCAGACATTTCTTTGCACGGTATTTTCCTGAGCATAATTATGAATATTTTGTCTGCCGTAGCTGGCTTTTGTATTGGCCGATAGAAAATTTATTAGGTCCACAAAGTAATATTGTATCATTTGCCAAAAGATTTCAAATTATTGCTCAAAATCAAAATACTAAGCAAGCTTTAGATCGCATTTATGGTACAAGTGATTTAGAAAAAATTCAACAGATGCCAAAAGATTCTAGTCTTGCCAAAAAAGCTTATAAAAATCTAGACTATCTAGGAGTAGCTGCTGGTATTATTCCTAAGTAAATCATAAATAGCCTCTCCGATTAAAATTAAATCGGAGAGGCTATTTATTTTTTTAATTGAATAGATTTTTAATCGATTGCACAATATCCTTAAAGAAATTTACGATTTGGTCGATCAAACCACTTTCTTCAGCTTTATTCCAAGCATCGCCTAAACGATCACCTAGATTATTTGCTAATTCACTTAATTGTTCTTTTACCTGCTCTGAATCAATCGCACTTGTTTTTTGATATTTCTCAAAGTAATTGATTAAAATATTTACGTTCTCAATTGAAATAACATCTCGCAAATCATATTTCTCAAGCGCATCATTAATAATTTGTTCAATTTCTTCACGTGTTGCTAATTCATCCGTTCGCTCTTTAATATCTGCTAATTGTTGTTTAATATCAACAATTACCCCGTCAAGTCGGCTAGACTCTTCTTCACTTAAATCTTCTTCGTTTGCAATATCACTCGTTGCTTCTAACTCTTCTTGAGCAATTTCCATTCTTTCTTTATCTAAATTTTCACCATTAACATCTAAAGCCTTATAAACACCTGTTAAGGCACTTTCTCCTGTCACTGGTCGAATGCTTGCTACTTTAATTTGGACATCCTCTACACCAGCTGTTATAGCTGCATTGGTATATTGTTGTGCAGTAATCATTGTTATATTCTCAGGAGTTACGATTTCCACATTCACTCCACCCTTGCTATCTTTTTGAACAAGTACAGATGAAATCATACTCGCAGTATTACCTGAACCATAGCCCAGATAGTCAATTAAATCTTGGCCACTCGCATCTACGCTCGCTACATTTTCCATCTTATCAATTGATAATAAATCAGCTGTCTCCTTAATTTGAGCGTCATTTAGACCTCCGCCATACACAAAAGTTGGTTTCCCCCAAGCTTCATCCACCACGCTCGTATCAATTGCTTGAACACTCGTAATTCCAGCTGTTAAGAGTAAAAGAGTAGCCATTGCTGCAACTATTACTTTATTAAATTTACTTATTATTTTTTTCATCTTATCACTCCTTATATTATGTTTAGCAGTAAGTGCGTGGCTAATATTAATTATGATTTTATTATAACATAAGCTTTCAAAAGTGTTCATAGACTAAAGACCGATTTCTTTAAAAAAGCACCTAGGTTTTTAGTCTAGGTGCTTTTGTCAATTAATTCATTTTTAATCCAATGTGTTAATTACTCGATTTAACTTAACTCGACATCGGTAGAGTGCACTACGGACTTGGTCAACCGTTAAAGATAATTCTTTACTCATTTCAAGATAAGTATTTTTTTCCATGGTTAATCGAAATACTTTACTTTCCAATTCTGAAAGTGTTTCTAAATATTTATCGTAAGTGTCATTTGCAATCATCATTTCTTCAGGTTGCGTTGACGAGTCAGCTACTCCTCGAACATGAACCCCAGCTTCTTCTACTAAAGAATCCAATGAACTCGTGTACAGGTTAATTCTTCGTTTTTGTGCGTGGTTTTTTCGAACTAACATATTTAAATGGTTCGTTAACTGCATGTGATAATATTGGGTAAAAGGCATTCCTTTATCAATCCGCCAATCATAAACCGCTTTCACCAAAACTGCACGTGCTTCCTGTAGAAAATCTTCTTGTTCATAATCTTGAAAAAAGTATCTTTTGACTACACTATATGTAATTGGTTCGCACCACTCAACTAATCTAGTAAAAGGATCCTCCCCTACGATTTGTAGTGATAATACAATTAAATCGGGCAGCATGTTATACTCCGATTTATCCATTTCTTTTTCCATGTAAGCCTCCTTTAAATTTCCCCCTTGTGCTTTTCATCACAACACAAAAAGTTTAATGAGATTATTATTACATAAATCTCTATTAAAAGGAAGCGTAATCATACATATTAATATATTTTTTACGATAATTAAATGAGCTTTATAAATCAGATAAGAAGCTTCGCAATATTTTTTCTTGCTCCTCGCTCAGTGATGGAATCCTTCGATTTTGCTTTAAATTATATTCTTTAGTATCCATTTTTATATTCTCTTTAGTAAAATTTAATTCTTTATATAAGTCATTCGCTGATTTTCGAGAAGCTCCCCTTTGAAAGACCAACCATTGTTCAACTAAATCAGAAGTAGCCACAACAACATTTGTTGTGAATAAATTTTCTTCTCCAACGGCTCTTTCGATATACATGTCTGCTGTCTCATCTTCTTTTGTAAAGATAACCGTTAAATTATCATGTTGATATTTTTTTTCAATGCCTGGTACAAACATTGCATCAAAAACCACTCGCACTTCAATATTTTCATATTTTGCATATTCACTTAGTTCTTTTAGTAAAATATCTCGTGCGCTAGCTAATTCATCTCTGCGTTGCAATTTAACCAGATGGGGCCATGCCCCAATCATATTATAGCCATCAACAAATAGTAAATCCTTTTTCATTTGAGGGGCCCCCTTTCGTTTTGGAATAGTTATCCTTTATCATAGCACAAAATAGCCTACACTAAGCTTTTTCTGGTCAGGTAAAATGCAGATAAATTAGTTAGATTTATTTGTACTGGTCGATAGATATTCTTCTTCAACAATTGAATAGTATTCTTTCGCTGCTTGGTATTGTTTTAAAGAATACTTTCCATATTCTACCCCAAAAATTTCTTTGTACTCTGTCCAGTTGCTCCAAAGAAGTCCTCCAACCGCAACATAAGAATAGATTTTATACTTTATTGCATCGTCATAACCTTCTACAAAATAACTAGCAAGTAAAGCATCTAATTCTTTCCGTGTGTACATAGCTGATAAAGCAAACATTGCGATGTCAATATGAGGATCTTGCATTCCAGCATACTCCCAATCAATTAAATACACTTCATCATCGGCTAATAAAAAATTACCAGGCACAGAATCACAGTGACTCAAAACTTTTTCTTTTGGAAATTGATTAATCACTTTTTTTAATGACATAATATTTTCTTTTGTTTCCATATAATCTGCATACTTTGATGCTTTTCCTTCTCTTAGTGTTTCATACTTTTCAATTTCTGAAAACGGATCAAATTCATGATCAACTTCTAATTTTTGATCATGGAATTCTCTCAGCTTAGCCATACACTCAGCAACATCTTTTTGGTTATGTGGATCACAAGAACGTGCTCCATTTATAAACTTCGATATTTTATAGCCATTTTCTGGTGATATATATAGCACTTCATCGCTAATCTTCCGGCCTTTCAGCACTTTATATACGATATATTCGTGGTAGCGATTCACTAATTCTTCTGTTCCTTTACCAGGTATGCGCATAATATATTCTTTATTCTCTGCAGTAAATCGAAAACTACTATTTGTCTTTCCTTCTTCTAAAATGAAAATATCTCGAATATTTTCTCTCTTTACCTCTAATTCTTCTGCGATAATATCCATAATTTCAGCATCTAAAGGAGTGGAGTCTTCTTCTAAATACTGCAACTGACTATAATCATTGATTAAATAAATTTGATTAGAACTAAATATTTTTGGATAAGCTTTCATCATCTCATTTTCGTCAAATAAAAGAGATTCCCAAACTTTATCATCAAGCTGAAACTTTTCTTGTTCTTCCAGTTTATTTCTTACAAAGTTAGCATCTTCTTTTAAGAGATAGGCTATTCCGGTCATTGTATTGCCAGCTTTCCCTTTTTTGACTCTCATTAATCTATTAGGTTGCTTTAATCGAACGGTACTATAATCATCAACCGTATCTAAGACACCATACCAAGAATAGGATTCATTTTTTGAAAAAGGATTCGTTTCGGCCCATATATTCCCTGGTAAGATATAGCTATTAGATAATTGATCTTTGACTAGCTTTAAGGTATGAAAACTTGCTTGATAAGCATGGTCAGCATGATAGATAAGATTTACTTGATATTTTTCTTTCAAATATTCATATTTTTCCTCTGCATAACCAATGACTATATTAATTTCGTCGATTTCTGCCTCTTGTAATTGTTCAATTAAACGCTCAATAATAACTGTTCCATTTACTTCAAGCAAACCAACAGGTGTATCACGATCAACAGTCAACATTCCTAGACCTAAATCATCAGCCAGAATAATCGCATTCTTTGGCTGAAGAGCTTTCTGCTCTTTGTAATTTTTGGAGGTGAGTGTTAAATCTTTATTCAAATAACCTTCTTCTATCAACTCCCTCATCATTTCTTGAACCTTTTCTAACGAAACACTTAATAAATCAGATAATAAATCCTCTTCTAACCTTCCCTCTTTTACGAAATAGTTTAGTAAATCATATTTCAACTGTTTTGTTTCATTTATTTGTTCCATTTTATTCCACCTTTACACTTTTATTTTATCAATGAGTAGATGCTCCTTCAAATCAAAAAAATTATTTACTAGATCCTCTAATTGTTTCTTCTTCAAAAAATCTTATCTGAATATGTTCTTTTCTTTATTCAGTATTATTTTAGACTCTCTTTTCTAACCAATTAATAATATCAGCAGTTACTTCTTGACGATTAAGTTCATTTAGAAGTTCGTGTCGAGCACCTTCATATAATTTCATTTCAAGATCATAGACCCCTCTTTTTTTGTATCTTTGTTTTAGTTTTTTAACTCCTTCGCCAAAATCACCGACTGGATCTTGATCACCTGAAAGAATATAAATGGGTAAATCTTTTGGTATCTTATGGAAATTTTTTTCGTTTTCAACATATTGTAAGCTGTCTAGGAATTCATAATAGAAACTGGCTGGAAAAATACTCCCACAATAAGGATTTTCTAAATATTTAGCCAGTTCCTTTTTATCTCTTGTTAACCACTCTGAACCTGTGGTCTGTGGCTTAAACTTTTTATTATATTGGCCAAAAGTTAATTTATTCATTAATTTTGACTTGGCTTTTTTCCCCCTAATCATCGATTCTAATTTGGAAACTACTTTCCCCGCTGTTAAAGCGAAACCTTGAGGTCCATTCGACCCAGCTAAGATCAAACCGTTTATTTTAGTAGGATAATTCATGATATATTTTTGAGCAGCGAAAGACCCCATACTGTGACTAAATAAATTGATTGATTTTTCGGGATGCTTCTCCTTTATAATATCGGTTAGTTGAGCAATGTCTTGGATTAATAAGTTGAAGCCATTTTCTTCTCCCAAGTAACCTTGTAATTCAATGCTATCTGCCGATTTTCCATGCCCACGATGATCATTCGCATACACAATAAAACCTGCTTGTGTTAATGCTTTTGCAAAGCGACGATAACGGCTAGCTGTTTCGGCCATTCCATGAGATATTTGTACAATCCCTTTAACTTTCTCTAGACTTCTAGACCACTGATAGACGAATATTTCTCTTTGGTCTTTTGATT
>JARICH010000058.1 GCA_029257245.1 Atopostipes sp.
CCATCGTCTACCGATGCATCTTCAAAAAAAGTTTGGATTCCAAAGATACTATTTGATAATCCCACAATAAAAAGAAAGACTTCCTCTTCTCTCTGATCAATCTGATTAGACTTTATTTTTAAATCGAAACTTTCTTGTTCATCTTCTTGGATGAACTTTAACCCTTCTAAGAAATAAGCAAAAGACCCAAGTTTTGCTTTTAAATCTTCATCCGCTTCCCATCCCACTGCTGGCAAGACACCAACCGCAATCGAGCTGATAAAATATTGATCATTCATCCGACCAATATCCACCTTTATTTCTTTCAACTGATTATTTTCAATTGCTTCTAAAATTTCTGCTCTTGTTTGATTTTCTGTGATCGTCCGCGCGAAATTATTAGTTGTTCCAGATGCTAATAAGATAATCTTAGGTCGTCTATCTAATTCTGCAATACTATTAACGATTTCAGAAATGGTTCCATCGCCACCTAAAAGTGCTAAGGTCATATAACCTTTGTTCATCGCATTTTGAATAACTTCTTTAAAATCATCTTCACCAGTTGTTTCATAAGTTATTGTTTCAATCTCTTTTTCTGAATAAATTGATTCTAATTGACTTGCGACTTCTAAAGATTTCTCGTCTCCTGCGCTTGGATTCACGATAATGAGTACCTTTGTCAATTTTTTTCCTCCTTTTTATTCTTTTAAAAGTAAGAAAAGAGAAGAACTCGATCTTCTCTTAGTTTAGTTTGAGCTTTTTTTGGCATTCCTTGCAGAGCCCTATAATTTCAAAGCGATAATCTTCTGCTCGAAAATTTCCGATTGCTTGTGCAAGATTATCATCTTCAACTAATCCTGGAAAATGAAAATCTTGAATTTTCCCACAATTTCGACAAATCGTATGAAAGTGGTCAACTGTTGTTAGATCGAATCGACTAGATCCATCTCCAAAAGGTAACTCTTTCACTAGTCCTGCTTCTTTAAAAAACTTTAAATTATTATAAATGGTAGCTACACTCATTGAAGGAAAATCGTCTTTTAAATCTTCGTAAATTTCATTAACGGTAGGATGCTTATTACCATCCAATAAATTTTCTAATATGGCCACTCTTTGTGAAGTCATTCGCACATCTTTTTCTTTCAAGAGTTCAATATATTTTGAAAGTTTATCCATAATATCACAATCCAGTTTTATCTATATTTTTATTCTAAATCTTTTTAAAATTTTTCTTTTATTCTATCTATAAACTTATTGATTGTTCGTCTTCCAACAGCTATTTTCTCTAAGTTACTAATTTTCTCAGTATCTAGTATATCTTTATCCTTTTTTAACTCATTTTTATTTGCTTGAATATATTTTTTGAATTCTTTCTGCATCAAATCAACTATTTTATCTGTTTTACTTTCTTGACCCATTAACTCATCTTCAGATAATAATTTTAATACTTGAATATAACTATTGGCAAGTGCTTGAGTAACAATCGATGCTGTTGTCCCACTGATGAATCCTCCAATAACTGTTCCCACTCCAGGGATAAACTTAAAAGCATTTGATACCATTGAACGACCTAATACTGTCGCAGAAGTCGTTCCACCTACCGCTGCAATAATACCTAGTAAACTCGCTCGATCAATGGGTAATCCAAATATTGCAGTAATATGAGCTAGCAAAGCTACTTGCATGGGAACTAAAAGAGAAGCATCTGAGAAAGGTATCGGCACAAAACCAACCCCAAAAGAGGCTACGATTGATCTTCTGGCCCAACTTTTAGCACTTTTTACTTTTTGTTCAATATCAACTCGTTGGGCATTCGTAAAAGATCTTTGTAACTCTTCTGGCAATAGAGTGAATGTTCGCTGAATTAACTCAGTCAGTCCAAAGGGTTCGACTGTATAATCATCAGATATGATATACTCTTTTGCTAATACACTATGAATAGCTGCTGCTTGAATGTTCATATTCTCTAACAAGCGATGAAACTCTTTTGCTTGTTCGCCAATAGACTGTGTTAAGACGACAATTACTGGAATTTTTTTTGAAATTTCTTCAATCAATTTTATTTCTGTTTCTTCAATTCGCGACGAACTAGCTTGTATACAGTAATAAGCCAGATGAATCTCTTCTTCGGTATCTTTATGTCTCTCTATTAAAGAAAATACTTCATCTTGTACTTGCTTTTGTACTTCTACTGATAGCTCTAATCCACGAGAATCATAAATTGTAATTGGTACATCTTTACGTGATATCTTTTGCAAATGCTTAGTCACGGGTTTCCCCATTCCGGTTGCTGCGATTTTCTCCCGAAAAATAGTGTTGATCAGTGTACTTTTTCCGACACCACTCTTACCAAGGACTAAAATATTTACAGGAGATAATTCTTTCATTTCTTTCTCAGTCAAATAAAGAATCTCTTGAGCCACATCAAAGTGTTTATCAATCCTTTTCACAAGTCTACTCCTTTCGTTTCTGTGTATTTAATTAAAATTATCAGGAAGTGAATCTAGAGAATTATAATTAGTCACATGCCACTCTCCGTCACCGTATTGTAGTTTTACTTCATAAATCTCTGACTGGTCTGGACTAGCAACTGTAGCAGAGACTCGACCTGGTCCATTATTACCTACCCAGTATTCTATTAAGTCATTACCTAGACCTGTTGCCTCAATTATTCTTTCTTTAATGGCAATCCGATCGGCTGACCCCCCATTAAAATCAATTGCATGATCTGAATCATAGGGTGCATCTTCGTTCACAATTGTCTGTTCATCCTCTTCATCTGTCAGGTCTTCTAAATTTTCATCAGTATCGTCTTCAATTTCTGACTCGTCTGATTGATTATCCTCTGCTTCATTTTCGGATGATTGGTTGGTATCTGCATCGCTTACTTCGTTTTCTTTCTCGACTAATTCATTATTCGTACCGTTCTCTGTTAAATCGACTTTCGCTTCACTTTTACTAAAGATGAATAGAACGAGCACAAATAGAATGAAAAACAGAAAAGCGATAATCCAATAATAAACTTTGTTTAAACTTGTTTCTCTTTTCTCCTGTAAACTTTTCACTTCTTCTTTTCTCTCAATTCTTGACTCTTTTTTAGACATATTAAGTCCTCTTTTCTACATTCAGTTTATTCTTTTTTTAGTGCAGCAGATAAACTATAGTTTGCTCGTCCAACCATCACAGAAAACATGTGCTTTTCTTCCTCAGACCATGCTCTTAAAGCTTTTTCAATATAGTCTGTAAAGTTAGTTAGATAGTTACTATAAATTATTTTAGCATTTTCGGATAATTCGAAAAAGGAATAACGTTTATCTTCACCAGTTTCTCTTAAGACTAACTCTTCTTTCACCAATCCATTAATCTGTCTGGAAACAGTGGACTTATCTAATCCACTTACTGCGGTAATATCTGTCAAAGTCATCCGATGATCTCCAATAATTGAAATCAAATTAACCGCTGATGCATTGATTTCATGAGTCTTTAAAATTTCTTGTTCGATTTGCAAAAACTGTTTATTAAAAGTAACAACTTTTTCCAGCATATCCTCTAAGTCAACTTGTTGGGCCATCTTATTCTCTCCTCAATATTCTCATTATATTCATCTATTTGTATAGCTCAACTATACCATAATTATAGTTAAACTCAATCATTTAAAAGGACTCCCTTCATTGACTTCAACACTTTTAGATTAAAATCTTGGTAAATGCTTTAAGATGTAACTATATCTAATCCATGATACAATTAATAAGACAAATTATAGAAGGTGATATTATGTCTTATGATGGATTATTTACACATGCAATTGTTCAAGAACTAAGGGATAAATTATTGAATGGTCGAGTTTCTAAAATTCACCAACCATATCCTAATGAATTAACTTTACGTATCCGTGCGAATCGCAAAAATCATCAATTGTTATTATCTGCACACCCACAATATACAAGGGTTCAACTAACCAATTTAACATTCGATAATCCACAGCAAGCACCCCAGTACACAATGGTACTCAGAAAATATATTGAAGGATCTATTTTAAATGATATTATTCAAAGAGAAAATGACCGAGTTATTGAGTTTGTCTTTACCGGTCGCGATGAATTAGGAGACGAACAAAACTTTTATCTGATTGCTGAAATTATGGGTCGACACAGTAATATATTACTTGTCAACAAAGATGAAAACAAAGTATATGAAGCTATTCGTCATGTTCCCCCTGCATTAAATACTTATCGTACGCTCCTTCCAGGTGCTGATTATCGTCCGGCTCCCCCACAAGATAGCGTCAATCCCTTTGACTATGAAGAAGAGGTTCAGATTAGTGGAGAAACAATGAAAG
This sequence comes from Atopostipes sp., assembly GCA_029257245.1. Lineage (GTDB taxonomy): Bacteria > Bacillota > Bacilli > Lactobacillales > Carnobacteriaceae_A > Atopostipes. The sequence continues at coordinate 4,319 of JARICH010000058.1, forward strand.
ATAAAATACGATCTATTCAAAGTCAATTTCAGGGTTTTGGTCGAGATTCAGCTCGTGAATTACTTTTTCAAATGGATGAAAATCCAGATCAAAGTCGAACAGAAGTTTTCCATGATTTCCTTAGACCTTACAAAGAAAATAAATTAAAACCCACACTCACATTAGATGGAAATCGATCCTCTTTTACAGCTTATGATTATCAATCAATTGAAGGACAGAAAGAGTACTTTGATGATTTGGCTGACTTATTGGATGAGTTTTATGAAAATAAAGCAGACCGTGATCGAGTGCACCAACAAACGAATGATCTATCACAGCTTTTAAAAAATGAACAAAAGAAAAATATGAATAAGCTAAAAAAATTGAAAAGTGAAAAAAAACAAGCAGAAGAAGCTGATCAATATCGAGTAAAAGGTGAAGTCTTGACGGCTTATATGCATCAGGTTGAACAAGGTATGGATCAAATTTCTTTAGAAAACTTTTATGTAGGCAATGAAATGATTACGATTGAATTAGATCCTGAGAAAAGCCCAGCTCAAAATGCACAAGGATATTTCAAAAGTTATCAGCGGTTAAATAGTCGTAAAAAACATTTAGCCCAACAGATTCCTTTAACCATCCAAGAAATTGATTATATTGATTCCCTTTTAGCTCAATTAGACATTGCATCAAGTGGAGATATTGAAGATATCCGCGATGAATTAAGAGATGAAGGTTATTTAAGAAAACAAAAGAATCAGAAAAAACGAAAAAATAAAGTAAGTAAACCTGAACAATTTTATTCAACGGATGGTGATTTAATATTAGTTGGTAAAAACAACAAACAAAACGATCAGCTAACTATGCGTAGTGCAAATAAATCGGATTACTGGTTGCATACAAAGGATATTCCAGGCTCTCATGTTGTTATTCGAAATAATCAACCTAGTGAACAGACTTTGGAAGAAGCAGCCATTTTAGCCGCTTATTTCAGTAAGTATCGCATGTCATCTTCAGTGCCAGTAGACTATACCCAAGTGAAACATGTACACAAACCAAATGGGGCTAAACCAGGTTATGTGATCTATGATAACCAACAAACCCTTTTTGTTACACCGAGTGCAAAAAAAGTAAAAAGCTTAAAAAAATAAATAATCAGTTAAAAAAGATGGCTAGATAAAAATAGCCATCTTTTTTCATTGAAACATGTTATAATCATATTATTATTGATGAAAAGGAGTGTTAAAGTTGGCAAAATTAGACCTGCAATTAAATGGAGATTTCGATCAAATTTTAGTCGATCTTGATAAAGTGATTCTTTCAGAGAGTATGAGTGCTCACCTCGAAGGAAGTTCTGATTTTCACCTTGCTGATACTCGTTGTTCGGTTCGTGTTTATGAACGCTATAGCTATCTTGGTCAAAATCGTGTCAGTATGAATATAACACTCTTTCAATCTCATGAAGAGATTTTACTTAGTATAATCAGTTCGGGCGGAAGCCAAGCCGTCTTTTTTAAAATCAATACTTTTGGGGAAGAATATTTTTTAGATACTATTCGTCCCCTACTAAAAAAATACGATGCAGTAGAAATTAATTAAGTTACTTTTCTGATAGGAGAGATTTATGTTTACTAAAATTAAAAAGCCCATTTTATTTCAAGGAAATTTAGGTAAAAAAAATTATTTTGAAGGTTGGTACTACAAACAAGTAACGAATGACCAACAAACGAGTCTTAGTTTTATTCCAGGGATTAGTTTGAATGAAAAAGATCCTCATAGTTTTATTCAATATATTTTAATTCAAGAACAGGCTGACGGACAAAAAACGACTGACACAGGCTATGTGCGATTTACAATCGCTGATTTCAAGGTTGAATCCAATCCTTTTACTGTTCAAATTGGAAAGTCTATTTTTACTAAAGATTCTATTACTATTAATTTGAAAGATGATTTTTTTCACTTCCAAGGAATTATTCATTTAGGTCCTTTCCATCCAATAGAAACTAATATTATTTCTCCAAATATTATGGGACCCTTTGCCTATATTCCAGGAATGCAGTGTTATCATGGGGTAATTAGTATGCAGCATGAATTAACGGGGTCTTTATTAATAAATAAACAAGTCGTTGATTTTTCCAAAGGTTCTGGCTATATCGAAAAAGATTGGGGCAACGCCTTTCCCAAAGAATATATTTGGTTACACACGAATCACTTCACTCATCCCACAACGAGCTTATTCTTTTCCATTGCTCATATTCCTTTTTATTTCACGGAATTCGAAGGATTCATTGCAAATTTAGTCTATAAAAACAAAGAATATCGCTTCGCTAGTTACAATCAATCCACATGTGAAGTTAAAGAAATAAACAACGATACAATAACTATCCATCTGGAAAATAATAAAGCTTTATTAAAATTAAAAGCGACCGTCTCCGACCAAGGAAAACTCATTGCTCCGGTCCAGGATGGCAAAATGAATAAAAAAATTAAAGAAGGAATTAGTGGGGAAATTCATCTCATTTTAGAAGATAAAGAAACGGGTCAGATTTATGAAGATACTGGGAAAAATGCAGGTGTTGAGATTGTTGATTATAGCTAAACTAGTAAACAAAAAATCCAAGATCAAATGATCTTGGATTTTTTGTTTACATATTTTCTTTTAATACTGCAATACATTCTTCATGGTCATGCTCTCGAGCTGGACATTGATAACGTCCAAAGAAGATTAGACGATGATGGGCAATTGACCATAGACTTTCCGGTATCTTTTCCATCAATGTTTTTTCAACTTGTAAAACACTTGCATCTTCTTCCACAATGCCTAATCTTTTTGAGACACGAGAAACATGTGTATCGACAGCAATAGCAGGCTCATCAAATGCAACACTCATCACTACGTTCGCAGTTTTACGACCTACACCGGGTAGACTTTCTAAGTCTTTTCGATTTGAAGGTACTTCTGAATGAAAGTTTTCTACCAGTTTAGTCGCCGTTCTTTTAATAAACTTCGCTTTATTTCTAAACAAACCAATGGTCTTTAGTTTATCCTCTAAATCTTCCAGTGTAGCATTCATCATTTTCTCAGGTGTTGGATAACTTTCGAATAAGCCTGGTGTTACTTTATTCACTCCTATATCTGTTGTTTGAGCACTAAGAATCACAGCAATCAACAATTCAAAAGCATTTTTATGATCCAATTCTGCTTTTGCTTCTGGAAATATTTTTCCCATTGCTTCAATAACTTTTGTTGTTTCTTCTTTTGTTAATAATTTTGTACCCTCTAACAATCTTTCTCCTCAATTCTTAAATCAATTCTCAATTATCATCATCTTGTAGCCAATTGATCATTGGTACTGGACCAGATGATTCATCTTCATCCTCTTCTAAATGGGCTTGATTTTTACTTTTACTATAGTCTCTAAATCTTTTCGATTCTTTTTCAACTTGCTCTTTTGTTCGGATATTCTTTTTTTCCCAATTCAATAAAATTCGATCAATATATTTAAAACTATAAACTTGGCTCAGCACAGCTTCCCTTAGAGCTAATTGTATCAGCTCTGGTGAAAAGTTATCTTCTTCTGTCCATAAAATTAAAGAATCAATTTCCATCGGAGATAAGGGGCGTCCAAATTCAGCTTCAAAAATTGAATATAAATTTTTATTTTCCTTTTTCTCTTGCTCTTCTTCGATTACATGCTCATTTTGCTTCATCAATGTGATTAACTTTTCCCATAATAGATTAAGGGAATAAACGTCTTCCGTAATTCCCTCTTCATCTTTTTTCGTTTCAATGGATAATAGTTTTTTCTGCATTAGCTGATGGACCGCTTTAAAAGCATCATTTTTGGAAATACTCATTCTTTCAGATATTTCCTCTAAATCAGGAAAATAATCTCCTTGATCCATTGATGATTTTAACTGAATAATAAGCACGAAATCATCATTATTTAAACCGAGCTTTTTGTAATACTTTAGCAAGAGTGTCGGAATTTCTGTCTGGCCCGCTTGAATCCATTTCATTAATAAATCATTCGTCATTTTTGACACTCTTTCTTAATTTTTAAGGAGTTAATCGGTTAATTAATCGTGGGAATGGGATAGATTCTCGAATGTGTTTGCTTCCTGTGATCCATGCAACTGCACGTTCCAAACCTAAACCAAAACCTGATAATGGCACTGCACCATAACGTCGAGTGTCTAGGTACCATTGGTAGTCTTCTAAGTCTAATCCAAAGTCAACAATTTGTTGTTTGAGTGTTTCATAGTCAACCTCACGTTCTGAACCACCAATAACTTCTCCATAACCTTCAGGTGCAATTAAGTCTGCACATAAAACAATATCATCTCGTTCTGGATGTTTTTTCATATAGAAAGGTTTGATTGCTTTTGGATAATTCACTATAAATACCGGCTGGTCGAATTGATTCGCAATGAATGTTTCTTCTGGCGAACCGAAGTCTACTCCCCACTCTACATCGAAATCATTTTTCTGAAGCATCTCAACTGCTTCATCATATGAAATTCGTGGATACGGTAATTTTGTATATTGTTCTAATAGTTCACGGTCACGTTCTAAGACATCTAAGGCATAATCACAGTTATCAAGTACACTTTGTACTAGATAAGCAACATATTGTTCTTGAATCTCTAAGGAGTCATCTTGATGCATAAAGGCCATTTCTCCCTCAATCATCCAGAATTCCGTTAGGTGACGACGTGTACTTGATTTTTCCGCACGGAAAGTTGGACCAAATGAAAAGACTTTATCAAAAGCCATTGCGCCCGCTTCTAAATATAACTGTCCACTTTGAGATAAGAATGCATCGTCTTCAAAGTAATCAATATGGAATAAATCTGTTGTGTTCTCTGCTGCGTTACCTGTTAAAATTGGCGGATCAATCTTAATGAAGTTTTCTTTGTTAAAGAATTCATAAGTTGCACGAATCATTTCATTCCGAATCAGCATACTTGCATGCTGTTTGGATGATCGCAACCATAAATGACGGTTATCCATTAAGAAATTCGTTCCATGATCTTTGGGAGTAATTGGATAGTCTTCTGATTCACCAACGACTTCAATACTTTCTACATGAATTTCATAACCAAATTTTGAACGCGCATCTTCTTGGATCGTCCCTTGTATTTTTACAGATGTTTCTTGGCTTAGGTGGGTTGCTAAATCAAATAATTTTTCGCCCACTTCACTCTTTATCACAACGCCTTGGAAAAATGCCGTTCCATCTCGTAACTCTAAGAAGGCAATTTTCCCGCTAGAGCGCTTATTCGCAATCCAGCCATTTAATAAAACTTGCTCGCCTACATAATTTTTTGAATCAATAATTGAAATTTCTTTCATCGTCTATTCCCCTTATCTACATTTAATGATCATTTTTATATGTTTTTAATTGTACGAACCCATTCACCACTCGTTAATGACAACATCGTGTAACCAATTTTCCCATTTTCCTGGCGAAAACTAATCTCCCAAATAGCTAAGTCATTATGGATCCCAATTCTTGCCTCAAGTATATGAGCGGGTTTGTCTAACTCTCTCACTTGAGCAATTGCTTTGCTCTTAGGAAAAACATCTTTTTTATTGAATACTTCTGTTGAGCCACCATCTTGTTTAACAATCACGATGATTTCTTCTGCCTCGGAATTTTTACCTGTCACAGTAAAGTAAGTATTATTCCCGTTATACCAATAAAAATCTTTAGCCTCAGTTAAATCAGCTTTTGTTTCGGCTATCTTAACTGTTTCAGCTTTAGCTTGTTTTAGTGGACTGAGTGATTTATTTACTAAAAAACTAGCACCAATAACTACTAAGCTCATCACAATTAAGCTGTAAGTTAAAATCTTTTTCAAGTCCACTCACCTCTTTCTTAATTCAACTTCTATATTATAGCAAAAATATACTGATTAATAAACATTCATTGATTCACAAGTTATTCTGAATCTATTCCTTTTTTCCTTCATCAATAAAGGACTGAATTTCTCCAGCTATTCGACTTCCTTCTAACACCTCGAAATTAATCCCTTTAGGTAAAGCATCCTTAAACACATTCGCATAGTTTGCCGATAAAAATCGTTCATCTAAAATAACCATTACTCCTCGATCATTTTGACTGCGAATTAAACGTCCAAAGGCTTGTCGGAATTTCAATACCGCTCGTGGCAAATACTCTCCTAAAAAAGGATTAATGGACTGTTCCTTCAAAGAACTCGTCTTCAATTTTGTTAAAGGTGCATTAGGAGCCGGGAAAGGTAAACGGGTCAATATTAATAATTCAAGCTCTTCATCTGGTAAATCAATGCCTTCGAAAAATGAGTCAGCCCCCAGGATAATAGCTGGATGATTTCTTTTAAATTGCTTTAAGATTCGGTTTCTTGTGCCAGAAATAGACTGTCCTAAAATTAAATGATTTTTCAAACTAGGATCTTGCATCAATAGGTTGTAAACTTCTTCCAATAATGCTAAGGAACGAAATAAAACAATACTGTTTACTTTTGTCCCCCTTAGGATCTCCCCTATTTTTTCTGCTAATAGTGCCGCATATTCATTGGGTTTTATTTTTCTAGGATGGATACTCTTTTCAGGTAAGATTACTCGTACTTGCTCACCATAGTTAAATGGACTTTCTAATTGATGATATTGCATAGGTAGATTTTTTAATTGTTCTGAAAAATAATTGCCTGTATCTTGATAAGATAATGTACTGGATGTAAAAACAACTTTTGAATGAGTCGCTAAATAATCAATGAATGAATTCTCTTCGCCCCAACTTAAGAGATGTAATCGAAAAGTGTTTTCTATTTGTTCAGGCAAATAACTCGCCCAACGCAAGGCACTTTTTTCTTCATAAAAGATACTCTCAATTTTCATGTCCCACTCTTTTAAATAATTAACTAGATTAACTAATTCAATTAAATAAAGTTGATTTTCATTTGTTAGATCTTTAAAAATTCCATGGGATTTAATTGATATGTCTTGGCTAACATATAAAAATTCTGCTAAGGCACGAAGTATATTTTTTAAGGTTCTTTTTTCACTTAGACCTAACATGTCTAAATCAAATTCTTGCTCAATAAAATTAGAATCACTACGAGCATAAGTTTTTTCGGCTAAAAATCGTCCCATCCAGTTTTGGATGAAATTCTCCCAGCTTTCTTTCATTGTTATGAC
>JARICH010000076.1 GCA_029257245.1 Atopostipes sp.
TCTCTGGCTCTGGGAAATCTTCTTTAGTCAATAGTATCTTAAAGAAAGCTTTGGCGCGTAAAGTAGGCCGTGCAACGGATAAAGCAGGAAAACACGATGAAATAACAGGCTATGAAGGCATTGAAAAGGTCATCGGCATTGACCAAAGCCCAATTGGTCGAACACCGCGAAGTAACCCAGCTACTTACACGAGTTTATTTGATGATGTGCGGGAATTATTCGCGCAGACCAATGAGGCAAAAGTTCGTGGCTATAAAAAAGGACGCTTTAGTTTTAACGTGAAAGGTGGACGGTGTGAAGCTTGTCGTGGAGATGGAATTAAAAAAATTGAGATGCACTTCTTACCAGACGTTTATATTCCTTGTGAAGTATGTAATGGGAAACGTTACAACTCAGAAACCTTAGAAATTAAATACAAAGGCAATACGATTGCGGATGTTTTAGAAATGACCGTAACCGAAGCGATTGAAGCCTTTAAAAATATTCCAAAAATTAAGCGGAAACTTCAAACCATGTATGATGTAGGTCTTGGTTATATTCGTTTAGGTCAATCGTCAACCACTTTGTCCGGAGGAGAAGCTCAGCGGATGAAATTAGCGAGTGAGTTACAGAAAATCCAAACGGGTAAAAACTTTTATATTTTAGATGAGCCAACAACTGGTTTGCATACAGATGATATTGCACGTTTACTCGAAGTACTCAATCGTTTAGTGGAGAATGGAAATACCGTTTTAGTTATTGAACATAACTTAGATGTGATTAAGATGGCCGACCATGTGATTGATTTAGGACCTGAAGGGGGAACCGAGGGCGGAACCATTGTTGGAACCGGGACACCGGAAGAGATTGCCGCTATCCCAGAAAGCTATACAGGACAGTATCTAGCCAAAGAACTGGCTGGAAAGTAAGAAGAAAAAGAGAAACTATCGATTTTAAATCAGTCTCTAGACCCATGACAAGTTTGAGGATTCAGTAGATAATAAGTGTATAGAGTGAGAAATCACTTATGATCAATCATCAATTAATCTTAATTTCTCGATTTTAAAGGAGGAGAAATAATGGATAAACGTGAAAGAATATTAGAACTTGTCAAAGAGGGTATTTTATCTGTTGAAGAAGGACTCGATTTATTGGAAAATTTATCAAAACAAGAAGAAAAAGACCCAACAATCGAACCAAGAACAAAAACAGAAGATACAGCTGAAAAAGAAACAATTAAAGAGGAAACAAGTCAGGCAGAAAAGAAAGAAGAAAAAGAACCATCTGAAGCAGAAAAATTAAGAGCGGAAGAATTAGAAGCAATCGCTAATGAAATTAATCAATATTCGGTCAGAATTGACAGCTTAAACGAAGAAATCTTAGCTGTAAACACGAAATATATTAAAGCGGAGGAAGAATTAAGTCATCGATTAGCAGTGCAAAATGATGACTATGTCACGCGTAAAAAAGAACTGGAAGACCGAATTATTGAATTGAATAAAGAAATGAATCAATTGTCTGAAGAAGAGGCCGAACAGAAAAATCACTTACAAGAAGAACTGAATCAATTACTCGAATCCCTTTATTTGTTAGAAGAAAATAGCGGATCAGATAAAGAAATAAAAATTTTAGAAGAAAAAATTGAAAATCTCAGTCAAAAAAGTGAAGAGATTGCCCAGAAGAAAAATGATATGATGAAAGAAATACACTCGCTCAAAATGAAGCAATGGACCACAAAAGCAAAACAATTTTCGGATACGATTGATCTTCCAAAGGACTGGCGTGAAGGAGCCAGCAAGACCATCGATCGAGCCGGAGAACTGATTGATGAGAGCAGTCAGAACATCAGTAAGCTTTTAACAGAGGCAGCTCAGAAGGTAAAAGAGAGTTTTCAAAATCTCGATTGGGAAGGCATGAAAGTTGACCTGTCGATGAAGGAGAAAGCAGCATTCAATCATGAATGGGTTTTTGAAGAAACGACGGCCACCATTTTAGATTTTAAAAATACAAATGGTCAAATAGCATTTAAAAAAAGTATGAATGATACGATTAAGGTAGAAGCAGCGATCAAGTTGTTTGAACTGGCAGAGGGAGAAAATCCATTAGAAGCTTTTAAAGCAGAAGCCATCGTCAATTTAGATGCAGATCAATTCACTTTCCATCTTCCTAATCGAAAAGTGGCAGCTGATCTTGTTGTTTATTTACCGGAAAGAAATTATGATTACTTGGCGATTAAATCGGTCAAAGGAGATATCCATTTTGAAAGTCTCTTAGCCAGTGACCTTTATATTAAGTTAAGCTCTGGGAATCTATCCTTTGAACAGTTAGAAGCTAGTATGCTAGAGGTTCAATTATCAAAAGGAAATGTTAGCCTAGAAGATGCAAAATTAAAAGATTTGCTCGTCAGTACCGTGAATGGCGATGTTCGAGTGATTGGTGAAGTGCAAAGTTCGGATATAAAAACAGTTCATGGGAATGTCATCTTGACCTTAGCTGGCGAGGATATGATGCGTTTATCAGCAAGTTCAGTGAAAGGCGACTTGAAACTGGCACTCCCAGCCGGGATGAGCTTTGAAATTGAGGCGAAAACAGTCCTCGGTCAAGTAAAAAGTCGTTTAACAGCCAGTGAAAAATCCTTAGCGGATAAGGAAGCAAGCAAAGTTTATCGTTTCTTCCGCATCGCCGAAGGAAAGTTATGCCAAGTAAAATTAAACACAACCAAAGGAAATATTTTGTTAAAAGACAATGAAAAAATAAAAAGGAATGGTGATAAAGATGAAGAAGAAACTAACTAAATCAAAAGAAAATGCGGTAATATCTGGTGTTTGTTCAGGACTCGCTGATTATTTAGGCGTCGATCCAACGCTCGTTCGTGTGGGATATTTAATCTTCACTTTCTTAGGAAGTGGATCACCTATTTTACTTTACATTCTTTTAGCTTGGATTATACCGGATGCTTAATGCCTTAAAAAAGAAAGAGAAGGGGAATCGAAATGAGAATCAGAAAATCAAAAAATAATATTTTAGTAACGGGGCTCTTGGGCGGTTTGGGAGAATCCTTTCAAATCGATCCAACGATCATTCGAATCGTCTTCGCTATTTTAGCGATGGTCGCTCCTTATCCGATGATTCCTCTTTATATTCTTTTTGCTTTGATTGTACCTAAAGGGACAGCAGACCAAGAAAAGAAGCAGAAGGAAAAAAGATTTGACCAAATTATTGACAAAAATTCAATTCATCCGCATAATATGAACAGTCTTTCAGAAAGAAATGAAATTGAGGAAGAGGATTGGAGTGATTTTTAACAATGAAATGGTGGCAAAATGTACTTTTAAATACGATTATATTTTTAGTCTTAGCTAGTTTTTTAGATGGCTTTTATGTAGCAGACTGGACGGCAGCTGTCTTAGCCGCAGTCATCTTAAGTTTATTAAACGCAGTGGTGAAACCAGTGATATCTTTATTTTCTTTTCCGCTGACTTTATTAACCTTTGGTTTATTCTATTTTGTAATTAACGGCCTCATGATTTGGCTAACTAGCTATTTTGTCTCTGGCTTAACCGTCAGTTCATTTGGACAGGCAATATTAGTCGCCCTGATTTTATCAGTGGTCAACTCGTTGACTGCCAAAGAATATTAATAAGCAATATTGAAAGCAACTTTCTATTTTAGAAGGTTGCTTTTTTGACCTTCAAGGAAGCAACAAGTATAATTGATTCAATCATCTTTTAAAAAGAAGAAAGAGCAAGATAAAATGACATCTGAGGTGGAATTCATGAATAGTAATTCAGTTACAGTGAAAGAATTAATTGATACCATGCCCTATATTGATTTTGTATCGGGGGAAGACTTTACGGACCGCAAAATTGATGGAATCGATTTGTCACGTCCAGCCCTTGAATTAACCGGTTATTTTGATTTTTATCCAAAAGAAAGAATTCAGCTTTTTGGAGCAACAGAAATATCTTTTATTGAGCGACTAACTCCTGAGGAACGAGTGGATATTTTTGAACGAATGTGTCAACCAGAAACTCCTGCCTTTCTAATATCGCGTGGGCAAAAAGTACCAGAAGAATTAATTGAGACTGCAACTGCCAATGAAATACCAGTTTTAATTTCTAATCGCGCGACGACTCGATTATCTGCTAATTTAATGAATTATTTAGAAGAACGTTTATCTGAGCGAATTGACCAACACGGAGTTTTTATGGATATTTATGGAATGGGCGTGTTGATCATTGGGGACTCTGGAATTGGGAAATCGGAAACAGGTTTAGAACTTGTTCAACGGGGACATCGTTTGATTGCAGATGACCGTGTTCAGTTATATATGATGGAAGAAAGTCGTATTATTGGTGAGGCACCTTATATTTTACGGAATATGATTGAAATTCGTGGCTTAGGTGTTATTGATATTATGAATATGTTTGGGGTTGGAGCAGTCCGCGAACATCAAGAATTGGAGTTAGTGATTAATCTCAAGCATTGGGATAAAGAAGATTCATATGATCGCTTAGGAAATCATGTTGAAAACAAGCGTTTCTTTAATGTGGATATTCCAATGATTACTATTCCAGTCAAAGTTGGTCGAAACTTAGCAACGATTGTGGAAGTAGCTGCTATGAATATGCGAGCCAAAGATATGGGTTATGATGCAACGGAAATTTTTGAGATGCGATTAACTGAGTTGATTGAGAGCAATACCAAAGATTTACAGAAAAAAAAGAAATAAGATGATATAAATAAAAGAATTGAAGGTGTAAGCATGTTAGGAAAGATGATGGCTATTGATCCGATAGCTTTTGAGTTAGGACCTTTTTCAGTGGCTTGGTATGGGTTGATTATTGTAGTGGGAATGCTTTTGTCTATTTCGCTCATTATCAAAGAAGCTGAAAAGAGAGATTTAACCGAAGAATTTATTGTGGATACTGCTTTTTGGGCAATTCCAATCGGGATTCTTGGAGCTCGTTTGTATTATGTCCTGTTTGAATTAGAATTTTACTTGCAAAATCCCTTACGTATTTTTTACATTTGGGAAGGTGGCCTAGCCATTTACGGCGGAGTGATTGCGGGGATTCTCGTTATTTATCTCCAGTCGAAGAAAGAAGATTTACCGCCTCGGTTAGTGACAGACGTTTTAGCCCCTTATATATTATTAGGACAAGGAATTGGTCGCTGGGGAAATTTTATCAACCAAGAAGCCCACGGTGGCGAAGTGAGCCGCCAATTTTTAGAGAATTTATATTTACCGGAATTTATTATTGACCAAATGTATAAAAAAGGAAGTTATTATCATCCGACATTTTTATATGAGTCGCTTTGGAATTTCCTCGGGATGTTTATTATTATTGCGATTCGAAAGAAAGATAAATTCTTACTTCGAGGAGAAGCAACGGCTAGTTATTTAATTTGGTATGGTTTAGGACGTTTCTTCATCGAAGGGATGCGAACAGATAGCTTATATATTGGCGCTTTGAGAGTGTCACAAATTCTTTCATTGCTACTGGTGCTAGCGGGGCTAGGTTTTATCTTTTACCAACGAAAAGTACATTATCCAAAAAGTCCTTACTATACAGAAGGTTTAGCACCAGAAAGAGCCTTCGCCCAGAAAAAAGAACAGTATGAAAATAACAAGTAAATATAATCTTTTAACCAAATAGAGGGGGAATCTTTTAGTGACTAGTGAAAAGAGAAAAGTTGCGGTCTTAGGTATTGGTTCGTGGGGGATGGGTTTATCGAAAGTATTAGCTGAAAATGGAAATGATGTACTCGTTTGGACACGTGCTGAAGAAATCGATCTTGTGAATGAAATGAATGAAAAACATCAAAACTCAAGATATTTCGGTGATCTCGTGTTTCCAGAATCCATTAGCGCTACGACCGATATGGCAGCTGCTATTGAAGGACGAGATTTAATTTTAATTGTGATTCCAACGGTCGGTGTACGCGCCGTCGCGAAAGAATTAAACAAAAAAATAAAAGAGCCGAAAATAATTGTGCATGCATCAAAAGGATTAGAGCGCGGAACGCATGAGCGAATTTCAACCATTTTAGAAGAAGAAATTGACGAAGAGAAAAGAAAAGCCATAGTGGCTCTTTCTGGACCTAGTCATGCCGAAGAAGTGGTCGTCCAAGATTTAACGAGTGTAACTTCAGCAAGTAAAGATATGGAGATTGCGAAAGAAGTTCAGCATTTATTTATGAATGATTATTTCCGAGTCTACCGCAACCCTGATATTATTGGAGTAGAAATTGGCGCGGCCTTGAAAAACATTATTGCTATCGGAGCTGGGGCTTTAAAAGGCTTAGGTTATGGTGATAACGCGACCGCCGCTTTAGTTACTCGTGGATTAGCTGAAATTACTCGACTAGGTGTGGCTTTAGGAGCAGATGTTGAAACATTTATGGGCTTGAGCGGTGTGGGAGATTTAATTGTTACCGCAACGAGTCCACATTCTCGAAACTGGCGGGCTGGTAAATTAATTGGTGAAGGTCTCTCAATCGATGAAATCCAAGAAGAAATTGGTATGGCGATTGAAGGTTTGTCTACGGTGATTGCAGCCAAAGAATTGGCTGAAGAAAAAAATATTGATATGCCAATCACCAACGCAATTTACCAAGTCGTTTACGAAGATGCTGACGTTGAAAAAACTGTGACAAGCTTGATGCGACGTGAAAGTAAGGCGGAGTAATCAGATTATTGGTCAGAGATGGTCAAAAGATGTATAATAGTTTTGTTGATCGGAAAGACTCTAGAAATAACTGATGAAATTATAGAAGTTAGGATGATAAAAATATGGAAAAAGAATTACAAGAAGAATTATATGACACGATTGTCATAGGTGCAGGTCCTGGTGGAATGACCGCCGCACTATATGCTTCGCGTTCAGATTTAAAAACATTGATTTTAGAACGAGGCGTCCCGGGTGGCCAATTAATTAATACGGCTGAAATTGAAAACTATTCAGGTTTTCGATCTATTGAAGGACCAGAATTAGCAACTAAAATGTACGAAGGAGCAACAGCTTTTGGTGCAGAATATAGCTTTGGTGATGTCCAAGAAATTATTGATGGCCCAGATTATAAACAAGTTGTGACTTCCGATAAAATTTACAAAACACGAACTGTTGTTATAGCGACAGGTTCAGAAAACCGTAAATTAAATGTTCAAGGAGAAGATGACTTAAGAGGACGAGGAGTTTCTTACTGTGCCGTTTGTGATGGGGCATTCTTCCGCGATCGTCCATTAGTCGTTATCGGTGGTGGGGATTCAGCTGTAGAAGAGGGGACTTACCTCACACAATTTGCGAGTGAAGTGACCATTATTCACCGTCGTGATGAATTAAGAGCTCAAAAAATATTACAAGATCGTGCCTTTGCAAACGATAAAGTAAACTTCATTTGGGACTCTGTCGTTGAAGAAATTCAAGGTGAAAACAAAGTAGATAGCTTACGCATTCGTAACGTGAAAACAAACGAAGTGTCTGAAATTTCTGCTGAAGGTGCCTTTATTTATGTTGGACTCATTCCGAATACAGAAGAATTTGAAAGCTTAGGAATTACTGACGATGAAGGCTGGATTATCACAGATGAACAGATGGAAACAGCCGTTCCAGGTATTTTCGCTATTGGTGATGTTCGTCAAACTGTCTTAAGACAAGTCGCAACAGCTGTTGGAGATGGATCCATCGCGGGCGATCAAATTTATAAATACATTGAAGCGCATAAAACTGAAAAAGCAGCACTAGCTGAATAATTAAATAAAGAAAAAGAAACTGTTTTAGCCATATTTTATGGTTGAAACAGTTTTTTTAGTGCTTATGGATGAACTTGAGCCTAAATACTTGTATACTGTGTGTAAGACAATTAAAAATGATGAAATTAAATAAAAAGGGGAGAAATGATAATGACTTGGGAAGATAATTATAAGAATTGGTTAAGCTTTGCGGACTTAGACAAAGAAATGAAAGACAATTTAGAAGAAGTCAGAGACAATACCGATGCATTAGAAGATGCTTTTTATACAGACCTTGAATTTGGAACAGCCGGTATGCGAGGGATTATTGGTGCTGGAACGAATCGAATGAATTTATATACGGTCCGACAAGCAACAGAAGGACTCGCCCGTTTTATTGAAAAGAGAGGCGAAGAAGCGAAAAAACATGGCGTTGTGATTGCTTATGATTCGCGTCATAAATCCCCAGAGTTTTCAATGGAAGCAGCGAAAACATTAGGTGCCCATGGGATTAAGACTTATTTATTTGAAAGTTTACGCTCAACACCTGAACTATCCTTTGCTGTTCGTCATTTAGGAACCAGCGCAGGAATTATGATGACAGCCAGTCATAATCCACCAGAATATAACGGTTTTAAAGTTTATGGAGCAGACGGTGGACAATTTCCACCAGCCGAAGCGGATGAATTAACTTCTTACGTACAAGAGGTTGATAATATGTTAGAGCTGTCCGTGCTATCAAAAGAAGAATTAGAAAAACAAGATTTATTAGAAATCGTGGGGGATGCAGTGGATGACGCTTACCTAGAAAAGCTCAAGACCATCAATATTGATCATGATTTAATTGAACGAAACAATGATTTAAATATTGTTTTCTCCCCCCTCCATGGTACAGCCACCATGATTGGAACCCGGGCATTAGAAAATGCCGGTTTTAAAAATGTGAATTTAGTCGAAGAACAGGCAATAGCAGATCCTGATTTCACAACCGTGAAGTCACCCAACCCAGAGGACCCAGCAGCCTTTGAATTGTCGATTAAACTTGGCAAGAAGATAGGCGCCGATGTTCTGATCGCAACGGATCCTGATGCCGATCGTCTAGGAATGGCGACACGTTTAGAAAATGGAGAATATCAAGTATTAACGGGTAATCAAATCGCTGCTTTAATGGTCGATTATTTACTTAAGGCCTATCAAGGACAAGATTCTTTACCAGCAAATGGTACCATTATTAAATCAATTGTATCGAGTGAGCTCCCTTCAAAAATTGCTGAAAATTATGGCGTAGGAACAGAGAATGTTCTAACGGGTTTTAAGTTCATTGCTGAAAAAATAAAAGGCTATGAAGAAAACAATGAAAAAGAATTTTTATTTGGATTTGAAGAAAGTTATGGCTATTTAGTCAAACCTTTTGTTCGTGATAAAGATGCGATTCAAGCCTTGATTTTAATCGCAGAATTGGCTGCTTATTATAAAGAACAAGGAAAAACACCGATGCATGGTTTAGATGATATCTTTGAAAAATATGGTCATTTCCAAGAAAAAACGATCTCGATTACTATGAGTGGAATTTCTGGTGCAGAGAATATTAAGAAATTAATGGCTAGCCTGAGAGAAGAACGACCAGAGTCATTTGGTGGTATGGATGTTATCATTGAAGAAGACTATTCAATCAATACCTTAACGACTAAAGAGGGTAAGACAGCGAATATTGGACTCGGTGAAGCGGATGTACTGAAATACTATCTAGCAGATGGTAGTTGGATTGCTGCACGACCATCAGGGACAGAACCAAAGATTAAATTCTATATTGGAGCTGTAGCGGATTCAGCCAGTGAAGCAGCAGCAAAAGTTGAAAAGTTTGAAGAGAGTATTGAAGAGCTAATCGAAGAAGACTAATCGATTACTAATCAACTAACAATATCCTTCCACTCTTCAGATTAAAGGAGACTTTGTCTGAGAAAGTGGAAGGATATTGTGTTTTTTATTTATTCAAAGAAAAATCATTATTATTTAATGAAATGATACACCCGGATGTGTTATGATAATATAATGAAGTGAATGGAGTGAGCAAAATGACACAACAATTAAAGGTCGTCATTATTACAGGGATGAGTGGGGCAGGGAAAACGGTTGCGATTCAAAGTTTTGAAGACATGGGTTATTATTGTATTGATAACATGCCGCCGAATTTAGTACCTAACTTTTTAGAACTAATTAATGAAGGGCAACAGACTGACAAAATAGCATTGGTGATGGATTTACGTTCGGAACAATTTGTAGATGAAATTGATGGGGCGATTGATTATATTGAAAAACAGCCAACTATTGATAGTCAAATTTTATATCTTGACACTACAGTCGAAGAATTAGTCACTCGTTACAAAGAGAGTAGACGATCTCATCCATTAGCTAGTGAAGGACTTACCATCGATGGAATAAAGAAGGAAAAAGATTTGCTTGCACGAATTAAGACTCAAGCGAGTGTTGTTGTTGATACAACAGAAACAACCCCACGAGAATTAAGGAAAAAATTGATGAAACGATTCTCAAAATCAGATAGTGAACCATTCCGTGTGGAATTAGTTTCCTTTGGTTTCAAAAATGGGATTCCAATTGATGCGGATCTTGTAATAGACGTTCGTTTCCTACCTAATCCATTCTACGATGAAAATTTAAGAGAACTTAGAGGGACCGATGAAGCGGTCTATGATTTTGTGATGAGCCAACCAGCAACAGAAGAGTTTTATAAACGATTTATGAATTTAATTGAGTATACCTTGCCAGGCTACCGCCGCGAAGGAAAAAGTAGTTTGACCATTGCGATTGGTTGTACAGGCGGTCATCACCGCTCGGTTGCTTTAGTCGAAAGAATGAATAAACAAATCGAAGCGTTAGGTTATCCGGTGAATTTAACCCATCGAGATATCAATGTAATTAAGGAGTCTAAAGTGAGATCATGAAAATATATCGGCCAAAGAGATCTCGGCCCAAAATAACGGTAATTGGGGGTGGAACAGGTTTACCTGTTCTACTAGAGAGTTTAAAAAATAAAGATGTGGACGTGACTGCGATTGTCACCGTCGCGGACGACGGAGGAAGTAGTGGTCTGCTCCGGAAGATGTTTAACACCGTACCGCCTGGGGATTTAAGAAATGTCTTAATTTCACTCAGTGACATACCCAAACAGCAAAAAGAAATTTTCCAATATCGTTTTAAGTCAGAAGATAAAAGCTTAGACGGTCATTCTTTGGGAAATTTGATTATTTTAGCCACTTCGGAAATGCGGGGGAGTATTTATCATGCGATTCAACTTTTAGCTAAGATGATGCATGTTCAGGGGAATATTTACCCAGCATCCGAAGAACCGCTAAATTTGCACGCTCGTTATACGGATGGCAGCCTTGCGACAGGTGAGTCTCAAATTGCGCGTCCCGATAAAAAAATTGAATATGTCACAGTGTCGACCACGAATAAAGAAGATATTTCTTTAAAACCAGGTCGAAAAGTTGTTTCATCTATTATGGATGCAGATATGGTTGTTTTAGGACCGGGTTCTTTATATACCAGTATTTTACCCTCTTTAATGATCCCTAAAGTGAGAGATGCGATGATCCAAACCAAAGCACAAGTCATTTATATTAGTAATATTATGACTCAAATGGGTGAAACAGAAGGATTTACCGATGCTAAACATGTTGAAGTTCTTTGTGATCATTTAGAAGCTAATTTTTTGGATACGGTATTAGTTAACAACGCCGAAGTGCCTAAAAGTCATGTCATGAAAATTTCAAATGATGAGTATTTGTATCAGGTGAAACATGATTTTAAACGCCTACAAGAAATTGTTCCGCTAGTGATTTCAAGTGATTTTCTAAATATTACAGAAAAAGGGGTATATCATGACGGTGATTTAGTTGTCGAAGAGATTCTTCGCGCAGCTTCCTTTCACCACCATAATCACAAAGATACTGTTTAAAATGAAAAATAAATAATCAATGTAAGAAGTAAAATGATGGGAAGTAGGGAGTTGATGGAATGTCCTATGCATCAGAAGTAAAGAAAGAACTTACGATGCTCGAAGTCCATCCAGAACATGCCAAAGCAGAACTAGCTGCATTAATTCGTTTAAATGGAAGCATTAGTCGAAAAAAAGAAAAGTTAATTGTTACCGTTCAGACTGAAAATGCCGCAATTGCGCGTCGTATTTATTCCTTGTTGAAAGATTTATTTGATCTTCAACTGGAAGTAAGCGTGCGCCGTCGGATGAAATTGAAAAAAAATAATGTTTATTTTATTCGGCTAGCGAAAGAAGCGGAAAATGTCTTAAGGGAATTAGAAATTTTGGAATCCATGCTGGAAGGAATAAATTTACCAACAAATATTAAAGAGAACGAACAAAAAGCACGCTCTTATTTAAGAGGCGCTTTTTTAGCCCGAGGATCAGTCAACAGTCCAGAAACAAGTAGTTATCATTTGGAAATCCATTCGAATAGTGAAGTTTTAAATCAAGATAATTTTGATTTAATGGAAGTTTTCGAATTAAATCCTAAGATTCATGAACGTAAAAATGGTGGCTACATGACTTATTTAAAAGAAGCTGAAAAAATAGCTGATTTTCTAGGAATTATTGGTGCGAATAATAGTTTATTTCGCTTTGAAGATATCCGTATTGTACGTGATATGCGAAATTCAGTGAATCGACTCGTCAATTGTGAGCAAGCCAATTTAAACAAAACGGTGGACGCCGCAACGCGTCAAATTGAGGCGATTCTCTTAATCGATGAAAAAATAGGTTTGGATAATGTCGATGAGAAGACGGAACAGATTGCACGCACTCGTATAAGGCATCCAGAAGCCAGCTTGAAAGAATTAGGAGAACTTGTTCCTGGCAAAGCCATCTCAAAGAGTGCAGCGAATCATCGGATGCGTAAAATTACAAAAATGGCCGAAGAATTGCTGGAGAATTAGTATGAAATAAATAAGGGTCTCTTGATTGACCTTTACTGACTAAAACAGTTATACTATGATTGTCTGATGAAAGAATCAAGATTAAAATAAAAAGAGTTAAATTTATTAGGAGGAAGATGAATGACTTTAGTACCTACAGTAATTGAACAATCACCTCGAGGTGAACGTGCGTATGATATTTATTCTCGTTTATTAAAGGATCGTATTATCATGTTAAGTGGTGAAATCAATGATGCCGTTGCGAATACTATCGTTGCGCAGCTTTTATTTTTAGATGCACAAGATCCAGATAAAGATATATTCTTGTACATTAACTCGCCGGGTGGAAGTGTGACCGCAGGCATGGCTATTTACGATACCATGAATTTTGTTAATGCGGATGTGCAAACAATTGTGATTGGAATGGCTGCCTCTATGGGAAGCTTACTTTCAACAGCTGGAACCAAAGGTAAACGTTATGCCTTACCAAACGCTGAAATTATGATTCACCAACCATTAGGTGGAGCACAAGGACAAGCAACAGAAATCGAAATTGCTGCTCGTCATATTCTAAAAACAAAAGCAAAATTAAATAAAATTCTTGCTGAGCGAACAGGACAGGATATTGAAGTAATCGAAAGAGATACCGATCGAGATAATTACCTGACTGCTTTAGAGGCAAAAGAATATGGATTAATCGATGAAATCGTCGAAAATTCTAAAAAAATATCGGATTAAATGATAGAAAGGTTCATTCCCAATGAAGAGAATGAACCTTTTTTTGTTTATAAAAGCTTTAGGAAGTGACTTTTGGCTTAGTTGGACATAAAAAGTCCCATTCGAGCAGTTGTTGGTTGACATCTGTCCCACTTGATGGTATATTTATCTTGTAAGGCAGAGGAGAGAACATAGAAATGTTAAATGTCATTAAAAAAATACTCCCTGACGCTTATGAGTTATTACTGAGACGCAATCAGATATTAGAAGTCATTCATGAGAATAGTCCGATCGGCCGCAGAATGCTCGCAGAAAAAGTAAATTTAACTGAGCGCTTAATCCGAAATGAAATAAAGGTGTTAAAGAAACAACAGCTCATTTCAACGACGAAGATCGGAATGTACCTAACGGATGAAGGCCTTCAAACGCTAGAAGAACTTGATAAGTACTTTAATGAAGTTTTTTATTTAGCTGATTTAGAAAAGAAATTAGCTGAGAGTTTAGCGATTGAATCCTGTACGATTGTTCCAGGAGATTTAGACCAAGATCGTGCCGTTCTATCATTAGTGGCTGACAAGGCAGTTGAGGTCATGGATCGGCTCTTAGGAGAAGGGAAACAGATTATTACGGTAATGGGCGGAACCACGCTGAAAGAAGTGGCCAACCATATGACACCAAAACTAAGTAATAATCGTGAATTATTGTTTGTACCTGCTCGAGGCGGTTTAGGTGACGAAGCGACGATTGAAGCGAATATTATTGCGCAAAGAATGGCTGAACAAACGGGTGGACAAGGACATGGACTTTATGCTCCAGAACACGTTCATCAAAATACACATAAAGAATTAATGAAAGAACCCGAGATAAAAAAAACACTCGAATTGATTGAAAATGCTAGCTTGATTTTGTATAGTATAGGTAATCCAATTGTCATGGCCAAGCGCCGAGGATTAGCTGAGGAAACAATCGAGTATTTGAAAGAAAAAGGGGCAGTAGCCGAAGCTTTTGGTGAGTTTATTGACGCAGAAGGAGACATTGTTCTCAAATTACCAAATATAGGTTTACAGTCCTCATCATTAAATCAGATTGAACATATTCTAACGGTTGCCGGAGGCGAAGAAAAAGCACTTGCAATTCGTTCGTATCTAAAGACTGCTCCATCTCATACACAGTTAGTGACGGATGCAGCAGCAGCAAATAAAATTTTAAATTGGGGCGACCCATTAAAATAAAAAAACAGAAGCAAAAATTAGTAGGAGGAATATATTAATGACAGTAAATGTAGCAATTAATGGTTTTGGACGTATTGGACGTTTGGCATACCGACGAATTAAAGAACTTGGTGACACAGATCTTAAGGTCGTTGCAGTAAATGACTTAACAAGCAATGACGACCTAGCTTATTTATTAAAATATGATACTGCTCAAGGAACATTCCCATATGAAATCACAACCGAGGGTGACTCAATCATCATCGATGGTGAAGAAGTAAAAGCATTTGAAGAATCAGATGCAAGCAACTTACCATGGGGTGACCTAGATGTAGATATCGTATTAGAGTGTACAGGTTTCTATACAAGCAAAGAGAAATCACAAGCACATATTGATGCAGGAGCTAAAAAAGTTATTATTTCACAACCAGCAAAAGATCAAGAAACAAAAATGATCGTTCATGGTGTAAATGATGACACATTAGAAGCAACAGACACAATTATTTCAGCAGCATCATGTACAACAAACTGTCTAGCACCAATGGTTAACGTATTAGAATCAGAATACGGAATCCAACACGGACTAATGTCAACCATCCATGCTTACACAGCAACACAAGCATTACAAGATTCACCAGGTGGACGTAAGAGCCGTGCCGGAGCACAAAACGCAATCCCAGCTACAACAGGAGCAGCAAAAGCTGTTGGTCGCGTAATTCCTGCAGTTGATGGAATTGTTGATGGTACAGCAGTACGTATCCCAACCATTACAGGTTCATTAGTCGAACTTTACACAGTTCTTGACAAAGAAGTAACAGCTGAAGAAGTAAACGAAGCAATGAAAGCCGCTCAAAACGATTCATTTGGTTACAACGTAGATGAGATTGTATCGTCAGACGTAATCGGAGATCCACATGGATCAATCTTCGATGCAACACAAACAATCGTCCAAGAATCAGAAAAAGGACAATTAGTTAAAACCGTTGCATGGTATGACAACGAGTACGGATTTACAGGAAACATGGTTCGTCTACTTGAAGACTTTGCAAAATTAGTTTAATTTTAAGCACAATTAAAAGTTAGAAAGCTCTAAAAGGCGGGAAGCGATCGCGCTTCCTGCCTTTTTTATTTAAAATAAAAGAGAAGCAAAATGAGGAGATATTATGGTAAAGAAATCAGTTAAAGATCTAGAATTAAATGATAAAAAAGTTCTTGTCCGAGCAGATTTTAACGTTCCAATGAAAGATGGAGAAATTACCAACGATAATCGAATTCAAGCGGCTTTACCAACGCTCGAATACATTATCGAACAAGGTGGAAAATTAATTGTCTTTTCTCACTTAGGTCGTATTAAAACAGAAGAAGACAAAGAGAAGAACTCTTTAAGACCTGTTGCAAAACGTTTAGGCGAGTTATTAGACAAAGAAGTCACTTTTATACCGGAAACTCGTGGAGAAGAATTAGAAAATGCAATTGATGCATTAGCTAATGGCGAGGTATTGATGGTTGAGAATACTCGTTTTGAAGATCTTGATGGTAAAAAAGAAAGTGGCAATGACGAAGAATTAGGAAAATACTGGGCAAGCTTAGGTGATGTGTTCGTAAACGATGCTTTCGGAACAGCACATAGAGCCCATGCATCCAACGTTGGAATTGCCAGCAATCTTGAATCAGCGGCAGGTTTCTTAGTTCAAAAAGAAATTGACTTTATCGGTGGAGCCGTGGACAATCCAGAACGTCCATTTGTAGCCATTCTTGGTGGCGCAAAAGTTTCGGATAAAATTGGTGTGATTGAAAATTTACTCGAAGTTGCAGATAAAGTGCTTATCGGTGGAGGAATGGCTTATACTTTCTTCAAAGCACAAGGTCGAGAAGTCGGTAAGTCATTACTTGAAGCAGATAAAATTGATTTAGCAAAATCCATCCTAGAAAAAGCAGGCGATAAAATCGTCTTACCAATCGATACTGTTGCGGCAAAAGAGTTTGATAATGACGCAGAAACAGAAATAATCGAAGGAGATTTCCCAGAAGATTTAGAAGGATTAGATATTGGACCAAAAACGATTGAATTATTTGCGAAAGAATTAGAAGGCGCAAAAACAGTTGTTTGGAACGGACCAATGGGTGTCTTTGAAATGCCAACTTTTGCAGTCGGTACCGAAGAATTATC
>JARICH010000045.1 GCA_029257245.1 Atopostipes sp.
AATCCATGTTGCAGACTCCAGCGCAAAACAACTTGTGCTTCTGTCTTATCATATTTCTCAGCAAGTTCTTGCAACTCTTCAATTTCAAATATCTTTCCTGTTCCTAAAGGACTGTAAGCTTCTGATAGAATTTGATGTTCCTTATTTTTTGCCACAGTTTCTGGCTGCATCTCGCTAGGATTCAGCATGATTTGGTTCACTGTTGGGATGACTTTAGCACTTTCCAGTAAAGCATCTAGGTGTCTTGGCATAAAGTTTGAAACACCGATTGTACGCACTTTTCCAGCTTCTTGTGCTTCTTCTAAAGCACGCCATGTTTCTGCATTTGACTCTTTCCAAGTATCTCGGTACTTAATTGGATTTGGCCAATGAATTAAATACAGGTCAACATAGTCGAGTCCTAGACGTTCTAAGGAGTCTTCTAATGCTTGCTGGGCTAATTCATAACTGTGACTATCATTCCATAATTTGGTGGTAACGAAGAGTTCTTCTCGAGTGACTAAGCCATTGTTAATCGCATTTCGAATGCCTTCGCCCACTAGTTCTTCATTTTTATAAATTGCTGCTGTATCGATATGGCGATAGCCTACTTTTATTGCATGTTCTACAATTTTTGGTGTCTCTTCTTCATCACGCATCTTCCAAGTCCCAAAACCTAGAATGGGAATTTCTACTCCATCGTGCAATGTATAAGTATCTTCTAATTTCACACTATCTCCTCTTTCTATTCTTTTACTTCTTATTCATAATTATAACAAAGATACGGTTCCTATCGAAAGGAAATGAGTTTGATTCATAAGAAAATGACGAATAATCTGTTATACTAGTTGAGTAATAATCTTGAGGTGATGAATATGATAAATATTGGTTTAACGGGCTGGATGGATCATCCACTGATTGCATCAGATAAGAAAAGACTATTAGAAGATTATGCGAGTCACTTTCCTTTTGTGGAAATGGATACCAGTTTTTATGCGATTCCTTCGATAAAAAATATCCAAAGTTGGATTGATAAAACTCCTGAAACTTTTCAATTTATTCCAAAAGCATTTAAAGCAATGACTTTGCATGAACCATGGGAAAAACACTTTCAGTCATTCGAAGAAGTTTTTGATTTATTTAAAAAACATTTCGCTCCAATGATCCATGCTGGCAAAGTCAAAGCTTTCCTCTTTCAATTTCCACCATTTTTTCGTTATTCAGAGAAAAACATTTCTTACTTGAAACAAGTCAGAGATTGGATGGGAGGATTACCTGTAGCTATTGAATTTCGTCATCAAAGTTGGTACAGTGCTGATCATCGAGAAGACACTCTTGCATTCATGAGTCGTCATGAGTTTATTCAAGTAGTCATTGACCAACCCCAAACTCCTTCCAATAGTGTGCCCACTATTTTAGAAGCTACAAGTAAGCAATTAACTCTTTACCGCTTGCATGGCCAAAATTATAGTGGTTGGTTAAATGCAAATGACGATGCCAATTGGCGCGAGAATCGCACTCTGCATGATTATACAAATGAAGAACTGAATAAAATCAAAGAAAATACTTTGTTTTTAAAGCAACAATCTCAGGATGTTTCTGTTATATTTAATAACAACTCCGGAGGTCATGCTGCAAAAAATGCAAAAGAATTGCAAGAAATGCTTGGTATTGACTTTGAAGGGCTACATCCGCAACAATTAAACTTGTTTTAGAAAGGGAAATAAATTTGAATTTAAATGTATTGTTTGAAGATAATCACTTACTTATTGTTGAGAAACCAAGAAATATGCTTGTTCAGGAAGACATTTCAGGTGATCCTGACTTATTGAATCTTGGTAAAGAATTTTTAGTTGAGAAGTATAATAAACCAGGAGCAGCTTTTCTAGGCTTGGTTCATCGATTAGATCGTCCAGTTGGTGGCGTTATACTATTTGCTAAAACTTCGAAAGCCGCTTCGCGAATCTCTCATGAAATTCGTTTGAATCGCTTTGACCGAAGTTATCTAACCGTTGTTCGAGGAACCCCTAAGAAAAAATCAGGAAAACTAACTGACTTTCTATTAAAAGATGGCAAAAAGAATAAATCGGCCGTTGTTCGTCCTGGAACAGAAGGTGCTAAAAAAGCAATTCTAAGGTATGAAGTTTTAGATGTTAACCCATCTGAAGATTTAACTTTGCTGTCTGTCGAGCTAGAAACAGGTCGTAGTCATCAAATTAGACTTCAACTTGCTCATATGGGACATCCAATCTACGGTGATCAAAAATACGGTCAAAAAGAAAATAAGGTCGGCCAACAAATTGCACTTTGGGCACAGGAATTGAGTGTTAAACATCCAACCAAAGATGAAATTGTCCATGTATCGATTAATCCTCCTTATGAATATCCCTGGAATTTATTTGAGATTAAAGAGTAAAGGAAACCATTTCGTCACACTATTTTTAAAAAATAGTGTGATTTTTTATTTCTTAAATTTAAGATATCCTGTACAATACTATTTACGTTTAAAAGGAGTGTTTAAATTGAAAGAGCAGAAAAAAAATATTTTTTTTACATGGATTATTCAATTTATAAAAGGAATGGTCATTGGATCAGGAGCAATATTACCTGGAGTAAGTGGAGGAGCTTTAACCGCTATATTTGGACTTTATGAACCAATTATTCGTTTTCTAGCGGATATTAAAAAAGATTTTTTTAAAAATATGCTTTATTTTTTACCGGTGGGTCTTGGTGGTTTGTTTGGAGTCTTTGTACTCGCTAGCCCGATTAATTATGGACTCACAAACTACCCCGTCCATATTCTATGGGCCTTTATGGGGATCATTCTAGGAACCTTACCTTTTCTATATAAAGAAGCTGGAAAATATGGTCGGAATAAAAAAGATATTTGGATAACTGTTTTAACAGCCATCATTAGTTTTATTTTTTTACTTTTTGGGAATGACGTGATTGGCACCGGGTTGACTAGAAACTTAGGGGCATGGATACTCGGCGGTTTTATTTTTGCAATGGGCTTTATGACTCCTGGTCTTAGTTCTGCAAGCTTCTTAATTTATCTTAATTTATACCAGCCTTTGACTGAAGGTATTCGTAACCTAGATTTTTCAATTATTTTGCCTGTTGGAATTAGTGGCGTATTTTCTATTCTCTTTTTATCAAAAATTATGCGCAAGTTGATGGACCATGCCTATGCGACAGTTTTCCATTTAATTTTAGGTTTGGTCATTGCTTCGACTTTAATCATTGCACCTGATCCAATTTTATACGCTGGTTTTACCCCAGTCAATTACCTAGTTGTTGTTCTTGTGTTTATTATCGGTTTGGCCATAGGTTATTGGTTAGGTCAATTAGAAGAAGGATACACTCCTTAAAGTTAATAATCAAAAAGCAGATTCTAGTGTTAGTAGAATCTGCTTTTATTTGGTTTAATCTGTAAGTTCTAATTCTTTTTTCAATTCATCCGAAATCTTCGATTTCTCTTCCTCTGAAATAATGGCGTAGTAAATACCATTTATCTTAGTGCCTTCACCCTCCATTTGGATTTGCTCTACATTAGATAAAGCTGACAAATAATTCACAGAAATAGTCATCATATCATTAAAATGTAAGTTTGTTTGAACGTTGTTTTCCATTGTTTTCAAAACGGATTCAAAATTTAAAATACTTTCAAAAGATGCCGCTCTGTCTAAAATTGCCAAAACAAGTTCTCTTTGTCTAGCTTGTCGACCATAGTCTCCTTCTGGATCTTGTTTACGCATGCGTGAATAAGCTAGTGCAGCAGCTCCATCAATTTTTTGTGGCTGTCCTTGAGTAAAGGTGTAGCCATCTTGGCTAAAGCTAATCTCTGGATTAACAGTCACGCCTCCAACAGCATCAACGATTTGTTGAATCCCTTTCATATTCACTGACACAAAATAGTCAACCGGAATATCTAGTAAATTCTGTACCGTGTTCATTGACATGGTTGGTCCACCAAAAGCGTAAGCATGGTTGATTTTATCTTCTACGCCTTTCCCAATAATTTCTGTCCGGGTATCCCGCGGAATACTGAGAATGGTTGTTTTTTTATTCTTAGGATTAACAGTCATTACCATCATGGTGTCTGAACGTCCGCGATCTTCACGACCTTTGTCCCCTGTGTCAATTCCCATTAATAAGACTGAAAAAGCTTCTTTCTCTGTTAACTTAACATCTCCTTTGTTACGGCTGGCATGGCTTTCTTTCACAAATTCCTCATCGGATAAATCAGTATGGATTGTATCAGTTGTTTTCCTCACTCTTAAATAACCATAAGTAAAAACAGCTGCCAAGACTAATAAGATAGAAAACAAAACTTTTGGCCACATTCTTTTTTTGCGCTTATTTTTCTGTCGATTGACTCGTGATAATTCAGTTGGCTTTTCTTCCATATTTATACCATCTTTTCTTAAGTTTTTTTCTTTATTTTGTGTTTTTTATCATTAATACTTGAATTATACCATGTAATCTTTTTTTTTGTAAATTTCTATCTGCTTATTCTTGGATATTTCTTGATTCTTTCAGTAATTTTTATCAATTCAAAAGAGATTATGTTAAAATACCTATACTATCAATTAAAAGGAGTGTCTTTATGTCTATTTTGGTTACAGGCGGTGCTGGCTATATTGGATCACACACGGTTGTTGAGTTACTAAATAATAAACAAGATGTTGTGGTGGTTGATAACTTTTCCAATTCACAACCAGCTGTGTTAGAACGTATTCGAGAACTCACGAATAGAAACTTTCGTTTTTATGAACTTGATTTAGTCGATAAAAATAATTTGCGTAAAATTTTTCAAGAAAATAATATTGAAGCTGTCATTCATTTTGCCGGTTATAAAGCAGTTGGTGAATCTGTTGAGAATCCATTGAAATACTACAATAATAATATCATTTCCACAATTGCTTTACTTGAAGTAATGGAAGAATTCAATGTAAAGAAAATAGTTTTTAGTTCAAGTGCAACAGTATATGGAATGGATAACGAAGCACCTTTCACAGAAGAGATGCCTACATCCGCAACGAACCCTTATGGAAAAACAAAAGTGTTTATTGAACATATTTTAGATGATCTCGCCTATTCAGACAAAGAGTGGAGTGTTGTTTTACTTCGTTACTTTAATCCAATTGGCGCCCATGAATCTGGTCGTA
>JARICH010000068.1 GCA_029257245.1 Atopostipes sp.
CATATCCATTAATCCGAGTTGAAGTATCATCAGATTCACATCCATTCTATACAGGCAAGCAAAAATTTGCTCAAGCAGATGGACGAATCGATCGTTTCAACAAAAAATACGGTATCAAATCAGACGAAGAAGAAGAATAGTATTCTTAATTATATTAAAATGGCTTGCTACTTTTATAGTAGTAAGCTTTTTTTATAGAGTTAAGAGACTAAAACATTAACCAATAAGCGAAAAGCATTCCCTTGAAATGTAAACTAGACATTTTAAGGGGATGCTTTTCATTTTATTAAATGCCCTAAAGCTAGAAAAAACTTTAAAAATAATTTTTAGTTACACTTTTAAAGTTCTTTAATCATGTGCCAGTATATATGACCACTGAGGACAAGTTGAGTTTTTTCTTTGTAGCCCATTTTACGATATAAATGATAAGCTGGAAGATTATCAATTTCACAATTTAGAGCAATCATTTCGTGGCCAGCATCAGAGGCGATTTGTGCTGCTGCATTCAGCATTTCACGACCAACTCCTTGGCGACGAAAGTTTGGGTCGGTTACAAGTGTATCTAAATACCATTCACCTGGAATACTCTCGTTTTCTTGACTAATTGTATCCATCGGGACATTGTACTTCAACATAGAAGCTTGTAAAGGTCCATCAATGAGTGTTTCCCATTCACTAGCATAACCAAAGAAAACACCAGCTATTTGGCCCTTTCTTTCACAAACCCAAGCATTCTCATAGCCATACCGGTAACGAGGACGATGCATCGCATCAATAACGATATTTTTTAGTAAATCATCACTTAGTTCGTCCAATGCTGGAATTTCCATATCAGAAAATATTTCGTGAACATAAGGGTAAAGATCAGGAATTTCTTCTTTTTTAACTTTTCGAATCACATTTTTTCACTCTTTCAAATTTACTCATAACTATTGTAACATATTAGAGCAAAGGAAATCAGCTTTGTTAATGAATCTAAGATGAATGTAAGCGGTTTTTATTTAGCTGATTCTCATATTCTTCCTAAAACAATTGACATTAAAATGAATTCCAGTAAAATTAAAAACATTATAAGAAAGAATGGTGAAGATATGGACAAAAGATTATCGAAAAAAGAATTTGTTAGCATTAGTATGATGCTTTTTGCTCTATTATTTGGATCTGGGAATCTAATATTTCCTCCGATGCTTGGAAATCAATCAGGAAGTGCAATGTTTCTAGCACTATTGGGGTTTGTAGTCTCAGCAGTTGTATTTCCGGTATTGGGAATTTTAGCAGTAGCTAAAACGAATGGAGTAGAGAATTTAGGAGGACGAGTAGGTCCCGTCTTTGCCCATATTTATCCAGCAATTCTTTTTCTAGCGATTGGACCAGGAATTGCCATTCCAAGAAATGGAAGCTTAGCATTTGAAATGTCTGTAGCCCCTTATATAAATGAGACGAGTTCATTAATTCTTCCACGCTTAATTTATACGATGATCTTTTTTGGACTGGCTTATTATCTATCATCTAGCCCCAATAAAATGGTGGATCGAATTGGTAAAGTGATTACGCCCTTATTATTTATTTTAATTATTATATTCTTTGTTGGTTCTCTCATTAACTTACCAGTTACGATAGCCGGTCCCACGACTACTTATCAATCTCCTTTTTTAAGAGGGATTTTAGAAGGTTACAATACAATGGACATTTTAGCCGCTTTGAATTTTGGTTTAGTCATTGCCCTAACCATCCGGACTTTTCAGATTCATGATGAAAGAAAAATTATTAAATACTCATCAGGCGCGGGATTAGGAGCAGGGATTCTTCTATTTATTGTTTATAGCATGCTTGCTTATGTTGGTATGATTGGATCAGGAGCTAATCAAAATGTAGCTAACGGAGGAGAAATTCTTTTTGGTGTAACGAATACTGTCTTTGGTTCCTTTGGTTCGATTATTTTAATTTTAATCTTTACACTCGCTTGTTTAACCACTGCAGTAGGTTTGATTACTAGTGTGAGTGAGTATTTTACAGAATTGACTAATAGTTGCTTGACTTATAAACAATGGATGACTATTTATACATTAATCTCATTTGTTCTAGCAAATTTTGGTTTGAATTCAATTTTAAAATTTTCCTTGCCAGTCTTAGCTTCAATTTACCCAACAGCGATTGTTTTAATTGTCATGGCATTATTACAGGATATATTTGATTTCA
>JARICH010000028.1 GCA_029257245.1 Atopostipes sp.
TTGGTCTAATTCCGGATAAGGCTTCATCATTTGTACACCGTTTTCTTCATCGGCTAAGCCTTTGTCTACTTTTACAAAAGGAACAATTCCTTTCTCTTCCCAGAGATAGTCACCTGTTTTCTTTCCTTCGATATCACGATCCATCGTTTGTTCAAATAGAATCGCACCAATAATCGCATCGGAATCAAAAGCAGGCGAGCTGATAATTCGTGTTCTCATTTCGTGCACTGCATCAAACATTTCCTCGTCGTTGCTATAGGAATCTTCAGCGACTCCATAAGCAGCTAAGGCCTTTGGTGTGCTCCCTCCACTTTGGTCCAGTGCCGCAATAAACCCGTCTTTTGATTGAATAAGTTCTAATTGTTCTTTGTTCATTAATTTCCAGACTCCTTTCAGAAAATCTGATTCTTTTGTGATGTTCAATTGTTTTGAATACGATTCCATCCTATCATAGAAGACATTTTTTTTGCAAAGATATTGAATCATTCACTAACAATTAAGAGTCTTGTGGATTGTCCAAAATTATGGCTTATTCTTCACAAACTAATGAAGAAAGAATGAATTCTTTCGACATCGAGTTGACTTTAGGGGGCAATTTTTGTTATTCTTTAATGGATGAATGAAAGCGTTACCAAACTAAAAGGAGGAATTTTTTATGGTGGTTTATTTAGAATGGGATATGGTAGAAGATTTTGTGAACAAAGTATTTATGGCGAACGGGATTCCCGAAGAAGATGCAAAAATCTGTACAGATGTTTTGCTTGATGCAGATAAAAGAGGCATGGATACACATGGTCTCAACCGACTAAAACCAATTTATATCGATCGAATTCAACAAGGGATTCAGTCGCCTGAAACAAATTGGGAACTAATTAAAGAAACTCCAACAACAGCGGTAATGGATGCGCATGATGGAATGGGTCAGGTAGCTTCTTACCACGCCATGCGAATTGCGATAGAAAAAGCAAAAGAATATGGAATGGGTATGGTTGCTGTTCGAAATTCAACTCACTATGGAACAGCGGGCTACTATACAGAAATGGCTGCAGCAGAAGGTTGTATCGGATTATCTGGAACAAATGCACGTCCTTCGATTGCACCAACCTTTAGTGTTCAGAATAAACTAGGAACGAACCCAATGGCATTTGCATTTCCAACCGATGAAGAGTTCCCATTCTCATTAGATGCTGCCACCTCCATTATTCAAAGAGGAGAAGTCGAACTACGTAACCGTAAGGGAGAAGATACACCAGCAGGAACTGTTATTGGAGAAGATGGATCGGCCATGACGGATTCAGGTGAGATTCTTAAAGCCTTAGTAGACGGTACAGCAGCTTTAGCTCCACTTGGAGGAATTGGTGAAGATTTAGGGGGATATAAAGGTTATGGTTATGCAACAGTGGTAGAAGTATTATCCTCTGCTTTACAACAAGGAAATTATTTAAGTATGTTATCTGGATTAGATGAAGAGGGTGGAAAAATTAAATATCACCTGGGACATTTCTTCATGGCGATTGATACGGAAGCATTTATGGGCTTAGAGTCCTTCAAAAAAATTGCGGGAGAAATTATGCGTGAACTTCGTGCAGCAAAAGTCGCACCTGGTGAAGAACGTATCTATACTGCTGGAGAAAAAGAGTACTTAACTTGGATGGATAGAAAAGATACTGGATTAGGTGTGAACGAGTCGGTCCAAAAAGAACTGATTGAATTAAGAAATGCAGCTGGATTAGATGACTTTGTATTCCCTTTTGAAAGTGAGGCATAAGATTGGCTGAAAAAAGTGAAGCATTAAAAAAGCATTATGAATGGCAAGGTAAAATAGAAGTCGTTAGTCGGGCCAGTGTAAAAACACGTGAAGATTTAGCCTTAGCTTATACACCAGGAGTAGCAGATGCTTGTCTGGCAATTGAGAAAGATCCAGAAGAAGCCTATGCGTTAACTCGTAAAAATCATATGGTGGCAGTCATTACGAACGGAACCGCGGTACTAGGTCTAGGAGACATTGGACCAGCCGCAGCAATGCCCGTAATGGAAGGAAAAGCAGTGCTCTTTAAAGAATTTGCGGATGTCGATGCTTTTCCAATTAATATTCAAGCAAAAGATGTGGACACAGTCGTTGAAACAATTAAGCAGATTGCTGGAAGCTTTGGTGCGATTAACTTAGAAGACATTGCGGCACCAGAATGTTTTGAAATTGAACGCCGCTTAATTGATGAACTAGATATTCCGGTTTTTCACGATGATCAACATGGAACGGCGATTGTTGTAGGAGCTGCCTTAATTAATGCCTTTAAATTGTTTGAAGAGCGTGATATTAAAAAATCGAAAATTGTAGTGAATGGGGCGGGAGCTGCTGGAATTGCTATTGCCAAACATTTATCTGTGATGGGTGCTAAAAATATTCTATTGGTAGACCGTGAAGGAATTATTCATTCAGATTATCCAAATCTTGGTAGTGAACAGAAAAGAATGCTTGAGATTACCAATTTAGAGGATCAAACTGGTTCCTTACAAGATGCACTAACCGATGCAGATGTCTTTGTTGGTGTCTCGGCACCAAATATTTTAACAGCGGATGATATTCGATTAATGAAAAAAGATCCGATTGTCTTCGCGATGGCTAACCCAATTCCGGAAATTATGCCGGATGTTGCAAAAGAAGCTGGAGTAGCGATTATGGGAACTGGTCGTAGTGATTTTCCGAATCAAATTAATAACGTATCGGCATTCCCAGGAATTTTTAAAGGTGCCTTAGAAGCAAAAGCAACAGAGATTAATGAAGCCATGCGTTTAGCCGCTTCTTATGGAATTGCTGGTTTAGTAAAAGATGAAGAATTACATGCTGAATATTTAATTCCAGATCCTTTTGATTCAAGAATTGTACCGGCTGTATCTGAAGCCGTCAAAAAAGAAGCGATTGCGTCTGGTTTAGTTAGAAAATAATTAGTAGATAGGGGAGAAGCTTACTAAAAGAAGTAAGCTTCTTTTACCGACTAGTTATTTATATTAAGAAGCCAATTAATTGCATTTTTTTGAATAATAATGGTAGTATTAATCGAGTGTAAGGGTTTACAGTGAAATGTTATTTTAGAAAAATACGAGGAGGAAAATAAGAATGGCAGATTATATTATGTCTATTGACCAAGGAACAACAAGTACACGTGCAATTATTTTTGATAGAGAAGGGAACTTAAAGTGGTCTTCCCAAAAGGAAATTGAACAAATTTATCCAGAACCAGGTTGGGTCGAACACAATGCGAATGAAATTTGGATTAAAACTTTACAGGTGATTGCTGGGGTCTTGATTGAGTCCGGCCTTAATCCAAAAGAAATTGACAGTATCGGAATTACGAACCAACGTGAGACGACTGTTATTTGGGATAAGAAAACCGGTTTACCTATTTATAATGCGATTGTATGGCAGTCTAAACAAACATCAGATATTGCGCAACAATTAATAGATGATGGGCACCAAGAATTTTTCTTAAATAAAACAGGTTTGGTTGTTGACTCTTACTTTTCTGCAACAAAAATTATGTGGATTTTAGATAAAGTAGATGGAGCACGGGAACGTGCAGAAAAAGGGGAACTCCTCTTTGGAACCATTGATACTTGGCTATTATGGAAATTAACGGGTGGAGAAGTTCATGCAACAGATTATACGAATGCCAGTCGAACCATGATGTATAATATTTATGATCTAGAATGGGATGAAGAAATTCTTGAGTTATTAAATATTCCAAAAGCTCTTTTACCTGAAGTCCGTTCTTCTTCAGAAGTTTATGGAGAAACTATTCCAGAGCACTTCTATGGTGAATCAGTTCCTGTAGCAGGAATGGCTGGAGACCAGCAGGCTGCATTAGTTGGACAAGCGGCTTTTGACGATGGAATGGTTAAAAACACTTACGGTACAGGTGCCTTTATTATGATGAACACAGGAACAAAACCTGTTAAATCAGAAAATGGACTATTAACTACCATTGCATACGGCTTAAATGATGAAGTTGTTTATGCTTTAGAAGGTAGTATCTTTGTTGCTGGATCATCTATTCAATGGTTACGTGACGAGATGCGAATGTTTAGAGAATCCCCACAATCAGAAGAATATGCTACTAGAGTGGATACAACAGACAATGTCTATATGGTTCCGGCCTTTACCGGATTAGGTGCCCCACATTGGGATCAAGATGCAAGAGGAGCTGTCTTTGGCTTAACAAGAGGAACAACAAAAGAACAGTTTATTCGTGCAACCCTCGAATCAATGGCTTACCAAACAAGAGATGTCTTGAACGCAATGGTAGAAGATTCAGGTATTCCTATTCCTACCATGAGAGTGGATGGAGGAGCCGCAAATAACGATTTCCTCATGCAATTCCAGTCCGATATCTTAGGTAAGAAAATTGAGCGTTCAAAAATTAATGAAACAACTGCTCTAGGAGCTGCTTATCTAGCAGGTCTAGCAACTGGATTCTGGGAAGACATTGAAGAAATCAAAGCCTATTGGGAAGCTGATGGTGTCTTTGAACCAGAAATGTCAGAAGAGAAAAAAGAAGACTTATATGCAGGATGGCAAGAAGCTGTTGAAGCAACACGTGTATTCAAACACAAATCAAAAAGAATTGATAAATAAAGTGTAAGAAATAAAGAATTTAAGCTCTATCTTTATAGAATCGAAAAGCTAGAGCTTGAATTTTATTTAAGAGGTTAATCAAAAATAAAAATCAGATAAGAAGGGAAGTTTTATAGATGGATACCACATTCATGCAACAAATGATTGGTGAATTTATTGGTACATTAATTTTGGTATTATTAGGTAATGGAGTCGTTGCAGGAGACGTGTTAAATAAGACAAAATCTAAAGCAACTGGTTGGGTTTTAATCACATTTGGTTGGGGGTTCGCAGTTACCATGGCGGTTTATGTCTCTGGCTACCTATCACCTGCCCACTTAAACCCAGCGGTAACGATAGGAATGGCAACAGCAGGAGCAATTACTTGGGATTTAGTGCTTCCATATATTGCTGCACAAATGCTTGGAGCAATCGTTGGAGCTGTACTGGTTTACCTTCACTATAAACCACATTATGATGCATCTTCAGAAGATCCAGATGGTATGCTGGCTACTTTCTCTACTGCACCAGGAATTCGCGATACGCCATCAAACGTTTTTGGTGAAGCATTAGGGACTTTTGTTCTAGTCTTTGCCTTGTTATCATTCGGTGCTCATATCTTTACCGATGGATTAAATCCACTGGTGGTTGGAGTATTGATTACATCAATCGGTATGTCACTTGGAGGAACAACAGGTTACGCCATCAACCCTGCGCGTGACTTAGGACCTCGTATTGCTCACCAATTGTTACCAATTAAAAACAAAAGAGATTCAGACTGGGGCTATTCATGGATTCCAGTTGTTGGACCAATTATTGGGGCAGTCATTGCGGCAGTCTTATTCAATTTGATTCCTTAATTCTCTCAAATTAACTAAATGAATTATTAAATAAGGTCTAAGCTGAATTAGCTAGTAATAGCTGAAAAGCTTAGACTTTTTTTTTAGGCTAATGAAGAAGGAGAGATTATCTAGCCCTAAGAATTAGTCTCTTATTGGTTCACTTAGCGGTTACTTTCCTATCTTCTATAACATTGAAAATAGAACCTAGATTTTAAAAGAACAGAGGCTTATTTAAAGTTCTATATTATCTTCCAAGAACCCATCAATAAAATTATTAAAAAGATTGAATCCTTTATAATTGAAATTAAAAATATATAAATTAAAAAAACCTAGAGGAGTCGCCAAGTGGAAACTCCTTATTTTATCGAAGATGATAAAGGAAATATCTTCTCACAATATAATAAAACTTGCGAGATAGCTGGGGTTGATAAACTAGTGATGATGAAGATTTAGTTTCAAGTAATAGGTTTAGACAAGGCTTACTTTAAATGGTTTTATAATGCAATTATATTGTTAAATCAACTGTTGTCACTTTTTATTATGAATGTTAACTAACTAAAAGCGGAAGAAAATCAGTAATAACAGTAAGTATTTCCGGTTGATTGTATCAGCCAACTAACGAATTACTAGTTAACTTGAATCATCTTCTTATATCATTTTATAAATATTAATGATAAATTAAAGGCTATTAATTGCTTAGAGCAGTGAAGAAATGAATAGTATAGAAAATGATAAAAGTTTCGAGCTTTCATCAAGTTTAGCGGTTTAAAAGACCATTCTTGCTAATGCGCGAACCTTTAGTGCCTGGATTCGAACAAGCTTATCAATTGTATTGGCTGGGTTAGCCATTGTAGGTTTTATTGGAGAAATTGATCTGTTTTCAAGCGTAGTTGTTTTTTAGGAAAGCTGATTGGATTTCTGTTCGTTCTCTTAGGAATTATTATTTATATCATGACCTATATTATCTATAAAAAAAGTTTAGATAAGATGGGTATTGAAGAAGATACAAAAGCTATACCACTTCGTTTTTTTATTTGCGATTACTTCGGGTATGGTTTTAACCGCTTTGCTGATAGCATTTCTATTATTATTTTATAAGAAAAAAGTGAAAGGAGAAAAACATGCTCAATTTTACAGGAATTGGCTCAGCATTTAATCCGGAAGATGGAAATACGAGTGCCTACTTTAGCGAAGAAGATAGTTTCTATTTAATTGATTGCGGGGAGTTAGTTTTCAAAGAATTATTGCGAGAAGTTGATTTCTCAATATTCAGTGATTTACATATTTTTATTACCCATAGTCATTCGGACCATATTGGGAGTTTGGGTACTTTGATTTCTTATCTTTATCAACATCACTCGATTAAAGTCTCTATTTACCATGGAGGAATCCACTTGGTTGACTTTTTAAATCGTGTAGGGATTTTATCAAACTACTATGAGGAAGTGATGGATAAAAAATTAGCTCTTAAAAATCTTACTTTTGAATGGATTGAAACGAAGCATTCTAATAAAATACCATGCTTTGGACTTTTATTAAGCTTTAAAGATAGCACTATCTATTACAGTGGGGATGCTAGGATTATTCCTCAGAGAATCTATCATGCATTTCTAACCGATGAAATTGATCTTATTTATCAAGATTTGTCAATCCATCCAGAAAACACTTCACATCTCACTCTAAAAAAGCTAACTGACTTAATTCCAGAATCGAAAAGACGGCGAATCATCGCAATGCATTTAGAGGAAAATTCGAAAGAGGAGATTGAAGCAGTTGGTTTTCAAACCGCTCAACAGAGAGAAAAAAATTAGTTAGTTTGTTTCCTATCTATTGCTAAGAAGTTTTTTAAATGAATGTAGTCGTCAGAATTATTTTTTTTTATTTCTTGGAAATCTTTTTTAGAACCGGTAAAATAATTTTTTCCATCATGAAAGAAACTGACGGTATAATTTTCAAAAGAATCCATTTCAGCGAGTTGATGGGTAGTTAAGAGAACTTTCTTTCCTCGCTCGCTAGATAATCTTTCAATTATACTTAATATTTCTTGGGCAGATTGAATATCCAAACCAGCGGTTGGTTCATCAAAAATATACAGTTCACGATCAAGTAAGCTAAAATAGTAAATCAATAACCAACGTCTTTCGCCGACTGACATTTGCCCATAATCAGTCACCCAGAGATGAGCCAGTTTGTCTTGGCTGCTGGAGGGCAGACTGTAAGAGACACTCTGAAGACTAATAGAGTCAAATTGACCATCCGCTCCTAAAATGAGAGCCGCTAAGTCGCTGCCGGACATGGTTTTAAGCATGGGGACATTTTGCAGTTGCAGGAGAATATCTTTACTCTCGATTTGGCTATCAATCTCACCCCTTTCAAAAGGTAAAAGACCTGAAATCAGTTCATAGAAAGTAGTTTTTCCGACGCCATTCCCACCAATAATAAAATGAACCTGTTCGGGATCCAGGGTCCAATTAAAATCATCAAAAATCTTTCGACCATTTTTCTCATATTGAAAAGTTAACTTTCTAATTTGCATCGATATCGCTCCTTCTTCATTCTAGATACGGAAATTCGCTAAGATTCGTGTGTTTTTTAAAGCATAATAACCAATGGCTAAATAAAAGATACTGGCTAGAATTACAGCCGAAAAGTTGATTTGTATACCTGTTAGGAACAACTGACTCCAAATTTTCCCTGCTTCTAAAGCAAAATTCATAGGATTAATGAAGATCAGGAGACTAGTACTGGCTGCAAAAATATCCATGAAATTTAAATAAAAGAGCATTGCCATCGTGGTGAAAGTGATAATGGGTTGCAAATTCTCCGTATGGATAGGTAAGAGATTAAGAACTAAAAATAGAAAAGATAAAGGCAAAAAAGGTAATAAGGTAGAACCGAGACTAAATAAAAGGGTAGAGAAAAAGGGCACAAAAAAGAGCAGGCGTGAAAAGACTGCTAAAATAATGACGGTTCCCAGTAAAAGAATCAAATGAGTCAGTATTTTGGCATAAAGAACAGTCTCAATATCC
>JARICH010000049.1 GCA_029257245.1 Atopostipes sp.
AACAGCATAGTGTTGTGAATGGTTTTATGTATATTGTGAATGATTTAGAGCGAATTGGTGATCACATCGATAATTTAAAGGAAATTACACAATATTTGGGCCAGGAAGAACTAAGATTTACGAGAGAATCTTTGACTAGCTTAAATGAAATGTTTGATTTTTCTGTAGAAATGATGGAAAAAACGAAAGAAGCTTTAAAATATTCCGATAAAAATACTGCTTATGAAGTGATTCAGATTGAAGCGAAGATTAATAAGCTGGACAAAGAAAATAGACAGGCTCATTTAGATCGGTTAAATAAAAAAGAAGTTCCGCTAGATTCAGGTATTAATTTTTTAGAAACGGTCAGCAATTTAGAGCGTTTATCAGACCATACTTATAACATTGCGATTCATATTCTTAATACATTTCCTCAGTAAAATTAAATGGGGCGAGCCTAAAGGGAACTATCTTATTTATATTGATCAAAAATCAGGAGTGCTGAAAGAATCAGTGCTTCTGATTTTTTGTTTGATTAGAATTTACTCATTTAATTTCGCATGGTATACTAATCTAAAGTTTATAAGAGACAATGGAAAGATAGGAGTGTTTTATCATGAAATTATCAAAAAGAATACAAAAGGTTTCTGAATCCGCTACTTTAGCAGCCGCTCAGAAAGCAAAAGATTTAAAGAAACAAGGGGTTGACGTCATTTCACTTACGGTAGGTGAATCAGATTTTCCGACACCAGAATATATTGATCAGGCAGCTATTGCATCAATTAAGGATCATACGGCGGATCACTATACCGCAGTAAACGGTATTCTTGAACTTCGTCAAACCATTGCCGATAG
Source organism: Atopostipes sp. (assembly GCA_029257245.1). Lineage (GTDB taxonomy): Bacteria > Bacillota > Bacilli > Lactobacillales > Carnobacteriaceae_A > Atopostipes. The sequence continues at coordinate 835 of JARICH010000049.1, forward strand.
CTATGGAAATCATTCGGATCATTACTACACGGCGGACCAGGTTTATGTTGGGTCGGGAGTTAAAACTGTTTTATTTAATCTTTTTCAAGTTCTTTTAAATCCAGGAGATGAAGTGATTTTACCGGTTCCTTATTGGGTTAGTTTTGCCGAGCAAATCAAAATGGCTGAAGGGTCTCCCGTTTTTGTTCAAGGAAAAGAAGAAGATGGCTTTAAATTGACAAAAGAAGATTTGGATAAAGTTTATAGTGAAAAAACACGAGCAATTGTTTTAAACTCACCATCAAATCCTACAGGAATGGTTTATAGTAAAGATGAATTAGAAGAAATTGGTGAATGGGCAGTAGAAAAAGATGTCGTCATTATTGCGGATGAAATTTATAAACGGCTTGTTTATAATGGACGGGAAGAAGTGAGCTTCTCAGACCTGTCTTCTGAAATTAGAGAACAGACAATTATTGTAGATGGGGTCTCGAAAACCTATGCGATGACGGGTTGGCGAATTGGTTATGCCTTAGGAAATAAAGAAGTGATGAAGGCTCTTGCAAAGTATGCATCCCAAGCAAATGGGAACCCAGCAGCAGTTAGTCAGTATGCTGCAATAGCTGCTTATAAAGAAGAAGCAGATGAAGTAGAAAAAATGGTGCAATCATTTGAAAGACGATCGAACGAAGCCTATCAATTAATGAAGACAATTCCAGGATTTTATTTGGCCACTAAACCAGAAGGAGCTTTCTACCTCTTTCCGGATGTAAGTGAAGCCGCAAAAATGACAGGATATGAATCTGTGGATGAATTTAGTTTAGCTTTAATTGAGGAAGCGCATGTCGTTAGTGTGCCAGGTTCGAGTTTTGGCTTAGCTGATTATTTACGTTTTTCTTATGCAGTAGAAGAAGAAGTATTTGCTGAAGGAATGAAACGGATAAAAGATTTCATCGAATCTAAACTATAAAGCAAAATAAAAAGAGTTCATGTTGAAAAACATGAACTCTTTTTAATTAAAATCTATTTTATTCGAACAAATAATTGTTTAGTTTTGCCATCAGATGAAATTGAACGATGCTCGATTTCAAAATCACCTAAGGATTGAACAAAAGTGACCAATTTTTTATGTCCGTAATTTCGCACATCAAAATCTGGGAAACGTTTTGATAGATGATTTCCTAGGTTTGCTAATGAAATCCAACTATCATCATCCGAATTCTCTAAAATAATTGTTTTTAACGCTTTTCGAATCGTTGTTATTTTAGTTTGAGGTTGCAATTTATTTTGTTTGTTTGCTCGATGATCGTGTGTAGGACGTTTTTTATTTTTCTTCGCATAATTATAGCGTTTACGATCATTCTCCTCATTTTTCTTCGAGTTTTTAGGCGAGATATTGAAGGAAGGACTGTTTTTTGCTTTTGATTCAGTTTCTGCTTCTGTTTGCACCTCAACCACTTCATCTTCTTCTGTCTCTAGATTTTGATAGAGAATATCTAAGTATTTGAAACTATTACATGCTGAGATAAAAGCACCGGGTGTTTTACTTTCACCCATTCCGATAACAGTCATGCCAGATTCTCTTAATCGAGAAGCCAAACGTGTAAAGTCACTATCAGAAGAAACAATAATAAATCCATCGACATTACTTGTATAAAGAATATCCATGGCATCGATAATCATTGCGCTATCTGAAGAGTTTTTTCCATCGGTATAACTATACTGTTGAATGGGAGTGATTGAATTATTTAAAAGGATTGATTTCCATCCGTTATTACGAGTACTCGTCCAATCACCATAAATTCTTCGGTAAGTTGTAATTCCATAATTCGATGCTTCATCAAAAATGATGTTAATATATTTGGGCGATACATTTTCTGCATCAACCAAAACTGCAAAATGTTGTTCTGTAGCCATTTTTTCACCTCTTTTTATTATATTTTCAGGAACATGTTATTTAAAAGATAAAAATAAGGGATGAAAAAATCATCGTATATTTTGATTCCTTTAATACATTTACTTTTCCTAAAATCAACTAGTAAACAGTATACCATAGATAGACAGTTTGTTTTACTCTGAGCGATAAGTGACTGTAAAAAAATTGAAATACTCGGAAATTATCAATAATAGGCTTATATTTTATAGAATCTATGCTATAATTAATTATATAAAGCGCTTACTAATTTGTTCTGTTAGCCTTCTTGTATCCAATCAGCCCTCATCAATAGAGAAATTATACTGTAGTAAAAATATCTTTTAGATAATTAGACCCAACAAAGACCTTAAAAATTTAAGAAAGGATAAGCAGTTGATTAGTAAAAGAACTGATTAGATGAAACAACTGACCATCCAAAGTGCAGATAAGACAAAAAGTAAAATTGAATTGGTCTTTTTGGCTAATGATAGTGTAAACGCTTTTAAGTATTATATCTTTAGTAAGCGATCAAGAGTTTTTAGTGATCAGCAAAGCAATAGTTTTTAACAGAAGTGATTCGTTGAAAGCTAAATTAAGATGGAGGAATAGAATATGAATGAGAAAGATGTGTATATCTCGCAAGAGAAAGTGAACTCTTTTAAAGAGCGAGGGTATTTAAGTGATGACATCTTACCAAAGACAAAAGAACAACGTTCAATGGAAAAGAAGAATTATTTCACTTTGTGGATGGGTTCTGTTCACAATATACCTAACTATACAGCAGTTGGAGGTTTTTTAGCTCTAGGCTTAGCGCCAATGCATGTAATTATCGCAATTATTTTAGCCGGTATGGCAATTTCAGCACTAATGGCTTATAACGGTCGAGCAGGATCAAAATATGGAATTCCATTTTCAATGCACTTACGTTCTGTTTTTGGGAATGTGGGAGCAAAACTTCCAGGCTTTCTACGTGGAGTTGTTGCGGCGATAGCTTGGTTTGGAGTACAGAACTATGCAGGATCGCAAGCTCTTTTAGTATTAGTTGGTAAAGCTTGGCCAGCCTTTTTAGAAATCGGTGGGGACACAAGTATTTTAGGTCTATCCGTTCCAGCAATGATTTCATTTATTGTGTTCTTCTTAGTTAACATCGCTATTGGATTAGGTGGAGGAGAAGTACTTAATAAATTTACAGCCTTTATTAGTCCATTTATTTATATCGTATTTGGTGGAATGGTTATTTGGGGATTAAGAGTAGCCGGTGGTTTTGGACCAATCTTGAACTACGCAACAACAGCTACAACACAAGTTAACCCAATTTTTGCTTATTTAATGATTATAGCTTCTTCACTTTCAGTATGGGCAGCGCCAGGAGTAAGTGTTGCTGACTTTACACAAAATGCTGAATCAACTGAAGATCAAGTAATCGGCCAAACAGGTAGTTTGCTTGTTGCTTATACGATGTATGCTTTTGCAGCGGTCATCATTTTAACTGTTGGATCAATGCAAGGAATTAACCATGATGGAGCGATTCTAGATATTATTAATACATGGGATTCAACCTTCTCTATTTTCTTAGCATCCTTTGTTTTATTAGCAACAACTGTTTCTACAAACGCAACTGGTAATATTATCCCAGCTGCTTATCAGTTAACCGCTCTGTTTCCAAAGTATATTGACTACCGAAAAGGCGTGCTACTTGCAAGTGTCATCAGTTTTGTCATTATGCCATGGAAATTCATGCAGTCCGGTGGATTATTCTTAACATTCTTAAACTTGATTGGTGCTTTATTAGGACCGGTTGCTGGAGTAATGATAGCTCATTTCTACTTCATATCGAAACAAGAAATCGATGTTGACGAACTCTATGTTGATTTAGACCAAGAAGATGACAGTAACTATCGAGGAATTAACTACAATGGCTATATTGCAATGATTGTAGGTTTCTTAATCACAGTATCTGGAGAATTTATTCCAGCATTAAGTGCTCTTTCTCAAATTGGTTGGATTATGGGATTCGGAGTTGGATTCGTTGTTTACTTATTAATGAGTAAAATACGACCAGTTGATCGATACACAGTAGATTTTGAAAATAAATAAGTTTTTTAATTATATTAAAAAGAAGATTTAAAAATAGGAGGAAAAAGAATGACTTATGAACTAGTTATTAAGAACGGTCACGTAATTTTATCAGACGGTGCAGTTGACACAGATGTTGCAATAGAAGATGGAAAAATTGTTGCTATCGGAGAAAACTTATCAGGTAAGAAAGAAGTCGACGCAACAGATTTAATCGTTAGCCCAGGAATGTTCGATCCACACGTTCACATGACAGAAGAAGGTGGCGGACACCGTGATGACTGGGAAGGATATGTTACAGGAACTTCAGCAAGTGCAAAAGGTGGAGTTACATCATTCCTAGAAATGCCTTTAAACCAAATTCCAGCAACGACTGACAAAGAGAGTCTGGATAATAAATATGAATCTGGACAGGGTAAACTAAAAGTAGATGTTTACACCTTTGGTGGACTTGTTCCTTATAACGTAAGAACAGGTGGAATCCAAGAACTAGATGAAGGTGGAGTTACCGCTTATAAATGTTTCATGGCAACATGTGGAGACCGTTCAATCGAAGGCGATTTCATGAACGTTGATGACTATTCATTATATGAAGGTATGCGTCAAATTGCAAAAACTGGAAAAGTATTAGCGATTCATGCTGAAAATGCAGATATCACAGACCGTCTAGGTGAAATTGCTCAAGAAGAAGGACAATCAACCTTAGCAGAATACGTTGCCACACGTCCTCCATTTACAGAAGTCGAGCCAATTCAACGTGCGATTCTATTTGCAAAAGAAACAGGTTGTCGTATTCACATCTGTCACGTTGCTACTCCACTAGGTGTTGAAGCAGTTGTTAAAGCTCAAGAAGAAGGAGTAGACGTAACATGTGAAACATGTCTACACTACCTATACTTCACAACAGACGAGTTAGACTCAATTGGAAATGCAGCAAAATGTTCACCTCCTATCCGTGACCAAGAAGCACAAGACGGACTATGGGAACATTTATTTGCAGGAAACATCATTTCCTCAGTATCTGACCACTCACCAGCACCAGCAGAATTAAAAGATGTTGAAAATGCATTCGATGCATGGGGTGGAATTTCAGGACTACAAAGTAACGTTGATGTCTTCTTTGATGAAGCAGTAAACAAACGTGGTATGTCATTAGAGCAATTCGCAGATGTGATTGCAGGAATGGCAACAGAGCGTTTCGGAATCGAAGAAAAAGGATCAATCTCTGTTGGAAAAGATGCAGATATTATCCTAATCGATCCAAATAAAACACACACATTAGAAATTGAAGACTTAGAGTACCGTAACAAAATTACTCCGTACCTAAACCGTGAAGTTGGCGCACAAATTGCAGCAACTTACGTTCGTGGACACGAAGTATACTCATTAGAAAACGGTGTCTCAGAAGAATTTGTAGGAGAGTACAAATAATTCAAGTCACTCAACTTAAATAATAGAAAGCCTCAAAGGGATTCTCTTGAATTCCTGTGGGGCTTTTTTAATTTTAAAAAAGTTTCAAAATGTCTTTTAATATAGAAGAAAATGAGAATATGATATAATTGAAAGAGAAGGAACAAAATAAAAAATAGGAGCTGATTCAATTGTCAACGATTGAGAAAAAATTGCAACTTGCTAGTGGAACCGAAATTCCACTCATTGCTCTAGGAACTTGGCAAATGTCACCCGAAGAAGCAGAAGCGGCAGTAAAATATGCTTTAAATCATGATTATCTCCATATTGATACAGCTCGAACTTATCGTAATGAAGAAGGAGTTGGACGTGGAATAAAAGCAAGCAAAGTGAAACGAGAAGACTTCTTTTTAACTACAAAAGTATCGGCTTTTTCTAAAAGCTACGAGGCAGCAAAAAAAGATATTGAAGATTCATTAACTGCATTAGATACAGACTATGTTGATTTACTTATTATTCATGCGCCACGACCATGGGATGAAATGGAAGAGCAGACAGTAGAAAATCATTATTATAAGGAAAACATTGAAGTTTGGCGTGCTTTAGAAGAAGCTTATAATGAAGGTAAAGCCAAAGCAATCGGAGTTTCTAATTTTGGAATTGATGATTTAGAAAATATAATGAAGCAAGCTGATGTTCAGCCGATGCTGAATCAAATCAAATACCATATTGGCGATCGAGATGAAGAGTTAGTGCAATTTTGCCATGAGCATAACATGGTGATTGAAGCTTATTCACCGATTGGCACAGGAAAATTACTCGATCATCCAGCGATTCAAAAAATTGCGGATAAATATGGAAAGTCGACTGCTCAAGTTGCGATCCGTTATGTCTATCAAAAAGGATTAGTCGTCTTACCAAAATCTGTCCATGAAAAATATATTACTGAAAATAGTCAAATTGATTTTGATCTATCAGTGGAAGACCTTGATTATCTTAACCGTTTAGTGATCGATTAAAAATTAAAGGAGGGAGTAGGAATATCTCGCAAGATATTTCCTGCAAAAAAATGAAAAAATCAAGAAAAGAACTGATTGAGACTATTCGCTTAATCACTTCACTCATTGCTTTAACAGTAACTATTATGGGAGCCATTAAAAAATTTATGGACTGGTCAGAAAATAAAGAAGGAAATTACTAGATATTCTTAGGAAATGGAGCGTTTTAAATAACTATGGATCCAGAACTGATTTTATTAAGTCAATATATTGATCAAGCAGACATCATCACTTTTTTTGGTGGGGCAGGAGTCTCAACAGAAAGTGGCATTCCTGACTATCGTTCAAGGGATGGGCGCTATACAAAAATGGAAGAAGCAGAAGAAGATCCGCGAAAAATTTTAAACCGACGAAATATTTTAAATAACCCAGTGGCTTTTTTCAATCGTCCAGTAGAGCGCCGGGTCCAGCCGAAACCGAATATGGCGCATAAGGTTTTAGCGGATTTTGAAAAAAGTGGAAAAGATATTCGGGTGTTAACACAGAATGTCGATGGCTTACACCAAAAAGCAGGGCATCGTTATGTTTTAGAGCTTCATGGAAATGGGCGCACCTGGTTTTGTATGGAGTGTGAAAGAGAGTATTTACCAGAAGAAGTGGAACGCGATGAGCAAAATGTTCCTAGATGTTACGTTGATCAAGGAATTGTTCGACCAGCTGTCACTTATTTTGGAGAGAATCCTAAAAAACATGTCATTGACAAAGCAAAAGAAGTTATCGAAAAATCTGATTTATTAATTATTGCGGGTACGTCATTATCGGTCTTTCCGGTTAAAAACTTGATCCACCATTTTGAAGGCGACCGAGTAATTGTTATCAATAAAGAAAAGATAGATACAGGCGATTTAAATGTAGATTTGTTTATCAAAGATGCAGTTGGTGAGACTTTTTCAAAACTGGTTGAAGGATCTAATTAGTTGTATTTAGTAACTAGAAAAAAGTAAGGAAGCAGCTGCAAGAGAAAATCTTCTAGTCGGATAAGATTAGGATTTTTTCTTGCTTCTATCTTTACTTTAGCGTATTGTTATCTTATAGAAATTGAATAGAAAGTTGGGAAATAAATGTCAGCAAAAAAGAAAGTTGAAGAAGTAACAATTGAAGAAGGTAAAAGAAATACAGATGAAGTCATTGATTTAGAAGTATTTATTGGTGATAAAAAAATTGGTGGAATATTACAAGAAAAAGATGATCGCCAAATTCAGTTAACTTACCAATCAGGTCGTAAAGGTTCGGCAGTATCTGTCGAAGAAGGCGTCCGTTCAATTATTGCAGATTATAATTTACACCGATAATCCTTATCAATCGAAAGAAGGTGGATATGATGGAAAAAGAAGAGTCCTCAAAAAATTCTGTAGTAAATATTTCGACTATTATATTAGATAACTGGAATCGGACATCGATTACACAAGGTGCAGCAGCCATGACCTATTACCTCTTACTGTCCCTAGCTCCAATCTTGTTAGTTTTTGCAAATATCATACCACTTTTACCGATTAGTACGGACCAAGTTATTGGTTTGGTTCAAAGTACTTTTCCTGACGATATCACTCAAATTTTAATACCGATTGTACGAGGATATTTACAGAGTGGGAGTGGAGGAGCCATCTCTATTGGTTTGATTGCTTCTATTTGGTCAGCAAGTAAAGTTTTTTCGACATTAAGAAAAATCTTAGATCAAGTCTATGGTGCAGCGGAGAAAAAGAATTTCGTTATTGCCCGTTTGTTGTCTTTCTTGGTAATGTTAGTCATTTTGATCATTGTAGGAGCTTCTATCTTTGTCTTTGTCTTTGGTGAACAAATATTAATTTTTGTTCGAAACTTTTTTGGAATTGAAATTGGCTTTTTTGAAACTTTCCTCGTCTTAAGATGGGCAATTTTTCCGATTATCTTAGTTTTAGTATTACTGGTTATTTATGATTTAGTTCCCAATCATCATTTGAAAATTAATTATGCTTTACCAGGAACAGCCTTCGTCACGATTAGCTTGATTATCCTCTCACAGAGCTTTAGTCTACTAACTCGCTACATCGGAGGAGATGCGATTACTAATCAAACCATTGGAGGATTTATCGCACTGATGCTCTTTTTATTCATTGGTAATTTATTAATTTTACTCGGTGCTTTGATTAATGCAATATATTATGAAATTAAAAACGATGAATCAGTGACAGAGTATGAAATTAAATTGCGTCAAATCGAAGAAATGGAGTCCTCTAACTGGGGAGGCTATCCTGATGGAGAACGTCAGAGAGTATTAAAAAGAAAGCTATATAAAAGATTTTAATTTGACTATAGAAAGGAAAGATTAGATGACTGTGAAATATACTGAAAGTGGTTTATGGATTGAAGAATTAGCTGATGGTTATCGTATTGGTTTATCTGAAAAAGGCCAAGATGATGTAGGAGAAGTTATGTTCCTTGAGTTACCGGAATTTGGAGAAAGCTTAACAAAAGGAGATAATCTTTTAAGTGTAGAAGGTGCAAAGGCAGTAACCGAATTAACCGTTCCAATGACTGGTAAAGTAAATAAAATACATAAGGAATTGGAAGATCGTACTGATTTGATTAATTCAACCGATCGAGCTGAAAACTGGATTTTAGAATTAACTGATGTTCAAGATCTAGTAGAAGACCAGCTGAGTGAAGACCCTTGGTTTGATTAAAA
>JARICH010000083.1 GCA_029257245.1 Atopostipes sp.
TAAGTTCTTCTTGATAAGCTTCAATCATAGGCAAAAGTTCATCTGGATGTACTTTATCAATCTGATTCATGACTAAAAACACTGGACTCTCTACTGTTTTTAACCGCTCAATAATAAAGCGATCCCCTGGCCCCATCTTTTCAGAAACATTGATCATGAAAAGAACAATATCCACTTCATTCAGTGTACTGAGTGCAGATTTAACCATATACCGCCCTAATTGATGCTTCGGTTTATGGATTCCAGGCGTATCAATAAAAACAATTTGTTCTTTATCTGTTGTGTAAATTCCTTGTACACGATTACGTGTTGTTTGTGCTTTATCACTAGTAATGGTTATTTTTTCTCCAATTATATGATTAATTAAAGTCGATTTTCCAACGTTTGGTCGACCGACGATTGTTACAAAACCTGATTTAAAATTTTCTTGATTCATCATTTTATATACCTACTTTTATTTAGTCTTTTAAATCTTCTGGTGTAAAGGCTCCTGGCAGTAATGCACCAACTGTTGTTTCTTTTATATTTCCATCCACGTTAGTCAAAATAACTGGCATGTCTGGTGCACAAAACTCAGAAATTACTTGACGACATGCGCCACATGGTGAGATGGGTCCGTCTGTATTTCCAGTAATGACCATTTTATCAAATTCTTGAGAACCTTCTGATACTGCTTTAAAAATCGCTGTTCTCTCCGCACAATTTGAAAGGCCATAGGAAGAGTTTTCTACATTACAACCGGTAAAAATTTCCCCTGTTCTAGATAAAATCGCTGCTCCGACTGGAAAGTTAGAATAGGGTACATAGGCATAATCCAGCATCTCATTCGCTTTTTTAATAAGTATTTCTCGAGAATTTTTCGTCATTTGTAAGTCTCCTTTTCATTCAATTGTTATTTTTTATTTTTAGATAGATGCCATCCAATTTATTAGTTTAGGGAGAAAAATAATACTGCCTACAATTAGTGCAAACAAAGATGTAATTAAAACAACTGCTGCTGCCATATCCTTCACTTTTTTAGCTAAAGGGTGATAATCCGGGGAAACAAGATCTGTTAAATTCTCTACTACTGTATTTAAAATTTCCATAATGAGTACGAGAAAAGTGACTAATAGAATCCAAAGCCATTCGGATTGATTAATCTTTAAAAGATAAGAGAAAAAAACAGCCCCCACTGCAGAAAATACATGAAAGCGCATATTTCTTTCCTCTTTAAAGGCAGTAATAACCCCTTCTGAAGCAAAACGGAAAGAATCAAAAAAAGTTCTGTTTTTATAAGGGCAATTCCGACTATTTTTATCTCTCAAGTCTATGCTCCTTTAATATCTTTTCTTGCAAGGCAAACATTTCCTTTTCTTCTGCTTCTGTTTGATGGTCAAAGCCATTTAAATGAAGAAATCCATGCACGACTAAAAATCCTAATTCTCTTTCAAAAGAATGACCATAGTCTTTTGCTTGTTCTTTCGTTCGATCGATTGATATAAAAATGTCACCCAAGAGTCGAGGAATCGGGAAATCTTCTTCTTCAAAAAAATCCCAAAACTCTTCGTCGTCATTATCTTCAATCGCAAAACTAATCACATCGGTTACTTGATCGATTGAACGATAGTCCCGATTAATTTCCTGTATTTTTTTATTATCCACCAGAGTAATTGATAACTCATAGTTTTCATCGAGTTTTAACTCTTTTCCGCTCCTAAGAATTAACTCCTTTATAAGTGTTAAATCTTTTGTTTCTAAGCCTTTTGTCTCATCAGATATTACAATATCCAAAACCCGTCACGTCCTGTCATAATATGATCTTTTATTTTATTTTTTGTTTTCAGCTTCTTCATAGGCTTTAATTACTTGGGAAACTAGTGGATGACGAATAACATCCGCCCGATCAAAAGTCACAATTCCAATTCCTTTTAGATTGTCTAGTCGTGTAATTGCTTCTTTCAAACCACTTCGAGTTCCTTTCGGTAAGTCAATTTGAGTAATATCGCCATTTACAATCATTTTTGAATCAAAGCCTAAACGGGTTAAAAACATTTTCATTTGTTCACTTGTTGTATTTTGAGCCTCATCTAATATGACGAAAGCGTCATCTAAAGTCCGTCCACGCATATAAGCAAGTGGCGCAATTTCAATCGTTTGTCTCTCAAGTAAACGTGTTGTATGTTCCAGCCCTAATATTGTATATAAAGAATCAAATAGAGGTCTTAAATAAGGATCGACTTTTTCTTGCAAATCACCTGGCAGAAAGCCTAATTTTTCACCGGCTTCAACGGCTGGTCGTGTTAATATAATACGTTTCACTTCTCCGGCTCTTAAGGCTGCAACCGCCATAGCTACTGCTAAAAAAGTTTTTCCGGTACCCGCTGGACCGACTCCAAATACTACATCATTTTTTTGAACTGTATCAATGTAGTTACTTTGACCTATATTTTTAGCCCGTATATCTTTTCCACTATAATCATGGGTAACTTTCTTTTCATACATGCGAAGAAAATCATCTAGCTTCCCATTCTGAGATAAACGAATGGCATGTAGTATTTCCATGGGATTAATCGAGTCTTCTTTGGTAGCGAGCTTTTCAAGCTGAGAGATAATCTCTCCTGCTTCAACAACTTTTTTCTCGGCTCCTTCAATAATCAATTGGCGTCCACGGCTTTTTAAATGAATATCTAATTCATTTTCGAATATACGAAAATTTTTATTTTCAGGTCCAAAAATAACCATCGCTTCTTCATCAGTTTGCATTGTTCGTACGGATTTAGTCAACTTATCGGTCAAAAATACATGCACCTCTCCTGTATGTCATTCTATTCTACTACAAATGTTAGCACAAATTCAGCTTTTCCGCTATTCTCATCTCGATTATCTTGGTCAAAAAAACCCAACAATCCATAATAGATTAGTTGGGTTTTCTTTATGACTATCTTTTCTTTCGTTTTTCTCTCTTACGAGCTTCTTCAGACTTTAACTTACGTTTTACACTTGGCTTCTCGTAGTATTCTCTCTTACGAGCTTCTCTTAGAGTACCGGATTTCGATACTGTACGTTTAAAACGACGAAGAGCGTCATCAAGACTTTCACCATCTCTGATTTCTGTTTTAGTCAACGTTCTCCCCTCCCCTCGTCAATTCAGGGGATCCTATTGCATCTTTATTATCCACAATTAGTCTTCCCTTAATGTCAAAAGCAATTACACTTTTGAATCTTTGATTTCCATTAAATGAAATCATTTAATAGTAGTTATCATTATAACAAAATATAGCATAAGGTCAATCAACTATTTCAATATTTCTTCATCTATTTTTCAAGCTTCACGATTATAGCTTTATTTTACAGACTTTTTAGCTCATTGATTTTTTCTTTCTTTTAAACAATCTTGACACAATCCAAGCAACTCAAAGCGATGGGAAGTGATTTGAACATCTTCTACTTCATCTTGGTAGAAAGTTAAAGGACAAATAGATAACTCCTTAGAAAAGCCGCAGTTTGTACAAATAAAATGATGGTGGTGCTCCTCTACGCCACAATTTGAACGAAAGACCTTTTCTCCTTCGAGCTCTGTTTCTTCTAGAATGTCTAAGTTAGAAAAAGAATGTAGGTTCCGATAAATTGTATCTGGACTGATTCCTGGGTAATCCTCTTCCAGTATTTCTTTAACTTCCTTCGCTGACATATATCGATTTTCTTTATACATCAACTCGAGCATTTTTACCCGTCGCTCTGTCATTTTTAAATCACTTGCTTCTAATCGTTCAATCGCTTCTTGAAATAAGGGCATAAACAATCAGCCTCCTTTAAGTATTCCAAACTATTTTAAGTAAATCAGCGAACAAATTAATTATACCGCAGTCCTATGACATTGCAAAAGATTTAACTGATTGGATCATCTAAGGCTTTTCTTTATTTCTATTCTCAATATTTTCAGATATAATTAAGCATAAAGAAGCGAAAACAAGAAAGGATGATTTAATGACTGAACAAGATAAAATAGTTGCCTATATTGTCTCTGATTCTATCGGGCAATCTGCGGTTAACTTGGTGCGAGCAGGTTTATCAAAATTCAAAGAGATGAATTACAAAATTAAAGACTATACTTTCATCTCAAACCCAAGTGAAATTGAAAAAGTAGTGGCCGATTTAAAATCAGAAGAGAATGCACTTGTTTTTAATGCCCTAATCAATCATGAAATTTCTGAGTTACTTGAAAAAGAACTTAAGAAAAATGAAATTAAATTTACAAATATGTTAGAACCAATCATTAATCGAGTAACAAGCTTCACTGGATTAGAACTGGATGATGAGGATGAAGAACACGAATTGCGCTTAGATGACCGCTATTTCGATCGAATTGATGCGCTAGAGTTTGCTGTTCAGCATGATGATGGAAAAGAACCGAAAGGATTTTTAGAAGCAGAAGTTGTCATTTTAGGTATTTCTAGAACATCCAAAACTCCGTTAAGTATTTACTTAGCGAATAATAATTACAAGGTAGCGAATCTCCCTTTAATGCCTGAATCTGAAATACCTGAAGAAATATGGGAAGTAGATCATCGTCGTGTTTTTGGACTGACAAACGATGTAAAAGTTTTGAGTGAGATTCGAAAAGAGCGAATGATCTCTTACGGATTAAACCCTGAAACTATTTACTCCGACACCGAGCGAATTGAAGAAGAAATTGCTTATGCACATAAACTTTACAAAGAATTAGATTGCAAAATTATTAATGTTTCGAATAAATCAATCGAAGAAACTGCTGCACTGATTATTGGTAGTTTAAATGAATCAGGATTAATCGAAGTAGTTGAAGAATCTTAATCCTTAATAAACAAAGCCCCGACTATGATGTCGGAGCTTTTTTTTAGTATTATTCAATAATTTTATTGCGTTTAATACGTCCGTCCCATTCTTCATAGCCGCCTTTTAATACATACAAATCCTCAAATCCATGCTTTTTTAATTCAATCGCTGCACGAAATGCGGTATATTCTCGATCCTCATACAAATAAATGGGTTGATCTTTTCTTAATTCGACATGTCTTTGTTTTAATTCAAAATAAGGAATGCTTCGTGCACCAAGAATATGGCCTACATCATAATCATCTCGATTCCGCACATCAATTAATTGAACTCGACGAATATCCTTCTTGAATTCTTCTCTTTCTAAGCCTGTAGCTGCTTCCTTGCGTCGGAAATATTGAATAAGTTCCCAAATTCCCCAGAGAATTAAAATGACCCATAATATTTTAAAAAACGGATGCATATTACTTATATATCGACCTATACTATTTAACAAGTTAACTATTCCCCTCTTCCATTACATTTTAATCAATACTTTACCATTTATTTCAATCCATTTAAAACCAAAGATGCTGCACCTATAATTCCTGCATCATTTCCTAGTTCAGCAATCTTTACTTTTGTTTGTTCTCTGATTGTTTGAAACATAAAGTCTTGCATTTCACTTCTTACTTTCTCTGCTAAAAATTCTCCTGCTTGAGAGACTCCTCCTCCTAAAACAATCGTAGAAGGGTTTAAAAGATTCGCAACGTTCCCTAGAGCATAACCCAAATAATAAGCAAAACGATCCACTACAGCTAATGCTAAGTCATCATTTTCTTTTGCTAAGCCAAAGATTCTTTCTGCATCCACAGCCTGTCCGTCATCAATTTCACTTTTTAATATGGATGGTCCTGCATATTCTTCAGCTAAATCTCGTGCAATTCGAACAACTCCTGTGGCCGAAGCATATTGTTCTAAGCAACCTTTTTTACCACAAGTACATAGATATCCACCGGGTTCGACAGTCACATGTCCAATTTCTCCTGCTGCATCAATCGCACCATGTAAAAGTTTACCATCTGAAATAAGTCCGCCTCCAACTCCAGTTCCTAAGGTGATAAAAACGACATCTGGTTCATTATTTCCAGCTCCCGCCCATTGTTCTCCTAATGCAGCTACATTGGCATCATTATCGATAGCAAAAGCAATACCCGTTTTTTCTTCAATCGGTGCTTTTAAATCTTGTAAAGTTTTCCAATTTAAGTTATAAGCTCCGATTACGCTCCCTTTTTCTCGATTAACTGTTCCGGGTGACCCCATGCCAATACCGATAAAATCATCGGCTGTCATAGAAAAAGACTTTAACTTAGAGTTAATTGATTCAATCAGATTAGGAATGATTAAACTTCCTTCTTCTGATATATCTGTGGGAATACTCCACTTTGTCTGTATTTCACCTGCTTGGTTAATAATTCCAAATTTTGCAGTGGTGCCACCTAAGTCGATGCCGATTACTTTTTTATTCGCCATTCTTATTCTCCTATTCATTTGTTTTTTAATTAAGAAATTCCCTATTTCTTATAATACTCCTAACATGTATAATCGATCCACCTTTAAATAGCCGATTAAATATAATCCAATCAAAACGCCTAGATAAACCAATACATATATAAGCCGTTGTTTCTTTGGATTATTTAAAGCATTACGAGAAGATAAACCATACATTAAGAGGTAGCCTCCAACTAAACCTCCTATATGTCCTGCATTATCAATACTGCTACTAAACAAACCAAAAATAACGTTTAAAGCAATCAAGGTGACATAATTACGAGAAAGCCGCTGAATACCCGAGTGATAAGGATAAAGTTTACCGAGTACAATGGTTGAAGCGAACATTCCAAATATTGCGGTACTCGCTCCAGCAGAAACTGAGTTATTTAGTGCAAAACTCGCTAAATTTCCTAAAATCCCGCTGCCTAAATACAATAAGAAAAAACGTAAAGGACCGATTAATCTTTCAAGTTCCATTCCTAGAAAGTAAACAATCAGAGAATTATAAGCAAAATGAGCTAAACCAATGTGAAGAAATATTGGACTAATCAAACGCCACCATTCGCCTAAATAAATAAATTCATTTACCTTCGCACCATACTGGATTAGGGTAGAAATATCTTCGCTTCCTCCACTAAAGGTCAGGATTAAAAACATAATAGAAGTCACGGTTAAAATACCATAAGTAATAAACGGTCCTCGTTTCAGCTCTTCATATTTCTTGTGTAAATTATCGATCACAATTCATTCCTTTCCCTGTTTGCTAGTTGCAAACTGTATACAATTATAGCATAATTTTTTAATAATAAATGTGGAAATAGTGAATAAGACTAGAATTATTTTTGCAATCATGGTATTCTAATAAGCGCAAAGTGTTTACTTTTAAAGTAAAACATTAACACTTCTGGTTTGGAGGGAATAAGATGCGCGTAAACATTACATTAGAATGTACAGAATGTGGAGAGCAAAACTACATTAGTACAAAAAACAGACAGACAAATGACGAACGTCTAGAGTTGAAAAAATATTGCCCACGCGAACGTAAAATGACTTTACACCGTGAGACTAAAAAATAATAGATACAGTAAAAGCGAGTTCATTCGAACTCGCTTTTTTGTATTTTAAACGTGATTTCCTTATTGCTCTTCTTCGAGTTCGGCACTCGTCGGTTCTTCATTTGCATAATCGCCGACCTCAAAATAGGCATCCATAATTTGACGAGTCATCCCCACATGGTCTGTTCCGGTTCGACCGTTTGGTAAATAGGGAATAACCACGGCTACTGCTATTTCTGGATCATCATAAGGAGCATAACCTGCAAAGGTGATATTTGTTACAGATTCATTTCTTCGTTCCACTTGATCCCCCCAATAAGAAGCTTGGGCAGTTCCGGTTTTTCCAGCGGCTGTATAAGGAGTTCCTGCAAAAACAGAAGGCGCAAAACCATAATTCCCATTTAAAACTTGGTATAATCCGCGTTGAACACGTTCGAACTCTTCACTGGGCAAATCGATATAGTTCATGACTTTTGGCTCTACTTCATAAGCTAATGAACCGACTTCACCAGTATCCGGATTGGTTTCTCGAATTTCAGAAACCAAACGTGGAGCGTAACGAATTCCCCCATTGGCCACTGTTGAAATATATTGCGCTAATTGCATCGGTGTATAGGTATCAAACTGTCCAAAAGAATAAAACAAAGCTTGCCCGGCATTATCTACTGGACTTACTTGCCCAGTTGCTTCATTTGGCAAGTCGATTCCCGTTGTACTTCCTAGGCCAAACTGTTGGTAGTAACCTCGCATTTTATTTGCTGTCGCTTGCCCATCAATTGGCAAACTTTGATTCTGTTGATAATTCCAGTAACCACCCATCCGCATGGCAATCATCGCCATATAAACGTTGGATGATTTCTGTAAAGCTGTAATATCATTTACCGATTGTCTACCTGATCGGTTAAAGACGGATGAAATACTTCTGGAACCACTTATTCGTAGTGGTTGATCAACGATTGTATTGTTTCCTAAACTAATCGCTCCATCCATATAACCGGCAAGAACTGTCGCAGCTTTCATGGAGGATCCAACCTCGAAGGATTTTGAGATGGTTCCCAAGCTATCATCTTGAATCTGACCATCTACTAGACTTTTTCCACTCATCGCTAAGACATTTCCGTTCTTAGGATTAATCGCTACCGCATAAACTCCATTGTTTAAACCACGTCTTTT
Source organism: Atopostipes sp. (assembly GCA_029257245.1). Taxonomy (GTDB): domain Bacteria; phylum Bacillota; class Bacilli; order Lactobacillales; family Carnobacteriaceae_A; genus Atopostipes. Next base: position 8,559 of record JARICH010000083.1, read on the forward strand.
AGATAAAACATCGGTGACTATCTTATCTACTCGATTTTGAAAATCCATATCAATAGTCAATACTAGGTTATTTCCTTTTGCACCAGAATATACTTCTGACTGCGTTAAAATATCCCCCGCATTGTCAGTCTCTGTGCGAGAGATTGATTTACTTCCACGTAGAACTGTTTCATATTCATATTCGATCAAACTACGACCTATCCGATCGTTTCGTGAATAACCTTTGGCTAAATATTCTTTTTCTTCGGATTCAGGAATTCCTTGTTCCTCTGTTGAAACAGATCCTAGGACACTTCGCAGCGTATCATTTTGTGGGTAGATTCGATTCCAGTCTGTACCGGTTGTAATACCAGGTAAAGTATCAGCATATTCACTGATTGCTGCAATTTCTTCTTCACTGACCTCTTTGTTTTTAATATTAACCGTACTTAAAGCATAAGCCGCATTCATTTTAGTATAGATAGCGATTGCTTTCAGTTCATCATCCGAATAATCCATCAACTCTGCTTCATCGATTAAACTAACGATATCTGAATAGCTGACATCATTAATACTTAGCTGATTTTTATCCGCATATTTTTTAGCTCGATCCTTCATTTCATCTGTGTTTGTTGCATAAAAGTAATCTTTTAAATCACGAATAGACAAATCACCTTTTTTTGCTTCAAAAGGTGAAAGATGGTCAATTTCAATTAACTCGCTCAAATCTCGAGCAATTCTTGCCATATTTTCTGCTTTCGTGTTAGACCCTCTTGTATACATAATTGTGTTCTTCGCTTCATTCGCCACGAGTGGTCTTAGTTTTGCATCATAAATTTCCCCTCGAGGTACATTTCCTCGTACCACTGTACTTTCCGTTCGTTCAACTTCCGCTTTATATTCTTCTCCCTTAATAATTTGTAAGTAAGCTAGACGGGCAATTAAGGAAACAAACAGTAAAAAAACAACAAAAAACAATAAATTTAATCGAAAAGGAATATGCGAGTGACTTTCCTTATTTCTTTGCTTCTTTATTTTTTTCATTCTTTATAACCTCTTTAATTTCACATTAATTTCTTAATCAGTTCTGTTAGTTTAACAAATTTAATTGTCTTTTGCATTAGTATTTTGTGAATTAAACATGAAAAGGATACAACTACCAATTCCGCAATTGATAACTGTATCCTTCTCGAAGATTTTTATGAAAATTAAACTATTTTAATTTACTTATGCTTACTTAGCTTCTTTATACAATTTTGCTACTTCATCCCAGTTAACTAAATTCCAGAATGATTTTACATAATCTGCACGTCTATTTTGGTAATTTAGATAATAAGCATGTTCCCAAACGTCAACTCCTAAAATCGGTGTTTGACCTTCTGATAAAGGCGAGTCCTGGTTCGCGGTGCTAGTTACTTTTAATTCACCGTTGTCTACGACTAGCCAACCCCAACCTGATCCAAATTGACCAGTTGCAGCTGATTCAAATAACTCTTTGAATTCATCAAAACTACCGAATGCTTTCTCGATTGCGTCAGCTAAATCTCCTGTTGGCTCTCCTCCACCTTCTGGTGATAATGTCTTCCAGAATAATGAGTGGTTTGCATGTCCACCAGCGTTATTACGTAAAGCTGTTTTAATATCTGACGGTACTTCATCTAACTTAGCAAGCAATTCTTCAACAGATAATTTCTGTAAGTCTTCATGTCCTTCAAGCGCTGCATTTGCATTGTTGACATAACCGTTATGGTGCTTACCATGATGTAATTTCATTGTCTCTTCATCAATATGTGGTTCAAGTGCGTCATGTGCATAAGGTAATTCTGGTAATTTGTAAGTCATTTAAAAACTCCTCCTTGAGTATGTTCTTTCTTTTTTAACTTCTAAATTTAGTTTAACATAGCTTGAATTAGAAATAAAATGATATGCTTATAGTACTCATCTTCTTCATTTTATTGACCATAACCTTTAATCCTACAAGCATTGACAATTTACTATCTTCTTGATTTACGCAACACAAACTTTTCCAGGGCAACTGCTAATACTGGCAGAATTATCACTGCAGCAATAATTTCAATAACTCCATTTGTCGCTACAATCGTTCCTAGTGCACCTAGCAAAGCTGTTTCAGAAATACCCAGAGCACCTGCGTAAGCTTCACTCGCAAAGATATAAATACTCCCCAGAACTAAAACCGTATTGGTTAAGGTTCCAATAGCTGCTGTAACCGCATAAGCCCCTGTTCGTGGCATTCGATCTTTCAACAATTTGAATATGCTTGCACTGATAAGACCTACCAATAACCGAGGTAAGATAGATATCAATGGATTCAAAAATACAATATTAAAGGGTGTAGGCTGTATAAAAGCTCGTAGCATACTTAAAGCTCCCCAAATAGTCCCGATAATAGTTCCGAACTTTGCCCCAAATAAAACAGCTGATAAAATCACTGTAATATGGACAATCGTCACATCAATGGGGCCTAAGGGTATGTATCCCAAAATTGGTACAAAGGTCTGCATGATTAACAAAGCAACCATCATACTAATTAATGTCAACTGATAAACATTCTCTTTTTCTTTCATTTCTCCACCTATTTGTCTTATTATTTGAATTTTACAATTCAGTTTTAAAAATCTAGGTTAATTCTAATAGATGTGAATAAAAAATGCATCTTTTTAGACTTCCTTTCCCTATTTTAGGGAATTCGTTTACTTTCCCCCTTCTCTTCGCTAAAATAGGGATATTAATTTTGGTTTGAAAAGGAGCACATCATGATAGACTATATTAAAAATTTACTAATGAAACCCAAAGAAATCTATACTGCCCGCAATATGAAGAAAAAACATTATTTTTTATTGATCCTACTAATGGCCCTTATTCTTACTTCCTTATCGACATTTACTATTCGAAAGGATTATAAACATCTAACGGATGATTACCAAGAAATTCAACAAGCCGTACCAGACTATGAAATAGTTGACGGGCAATTAGAGAGCAAGAAAAACAGTTTTATTTATCAGACAGATAGTTTGGTCTTTTATTTTGATCCAGATAACAAAATAGCGAAAGAATTAATTGATACAAATATGCAGAAACAAAGCGCACCCATCGCTGCTGCATTGCAAAAAGATAAAATTTACTTGAATATTTTGGGTCAAAGTAGAGCCTTAAAATACTCGGATTTTAATATGACTAGTCAAGATTTACAGTCACTTGTTAATTTGGATCGACTTTCAAGTCCACTATATTTTATAATTGTTCTATTTATTCTTTATCTTTTTCAGTTATTTCTATATAGTATGCAACTGCTATCCATCTCTATTTTTGCGAATTTAATCTCTTTTGTTCAGCGAACAAAACTTTCTTTTTTTCAAAATGCTAAAATTGCTTTGATGGCTTCAATAATCCCTTTTCTTATTATGGGGATACTCAGCGCATTGAATCTATCGATTGCTTATCAATATGAGTTAACCACCCTGGCTTCTCTATTCCTCTTCTACTTGAGTGTCGATGAGTTTACAAAACGATTAGATGCTCAGAAGCAAGTAAAAAAATAATCGATTAATATAGACAAAAAAATATCCAGCCGGAAATTTCTGGCTGGATGTTTTTTTATCGTTTTCGTCGTGATTGAAACTTTCTATTTTGTTTTTCTTTTTTCTTACGTTTTTGGCGTAATTTTCGCTTATAGCCTGGCTTAATATTCTTCTTCGCCTTTTTGGCCATTCCTGCAATTTCACCGTCATATTCTAATCCGCGATTCGGACGTTTTCTTTCTGCTCTTCGTTCTCTTGTATCCACTAAACGGTTATTACGTATTGTTTTTTCTTCAAATGTAATTCCCATTTCTTCGATAATTTGAATATCTTCTTCCTCACCTGGTGAGTAAAGAGTAATTGCAATCCCCGGTAAGTTGTTTCGTCCGGTTCGTCCTACTCGGTGAACAAAGTAAGAAAGGTCTTGTGGAACTTCTGCGTTAATTACGTGTGAAACTCCTTCAATATCAATCCCTCTCGCTGCTAAATCTGTTGCTACTACGAATTGATAGTCTAATTGTCTAATTTCACGCATCGCACGTCGGCGTTCACGTGATTCTAAACCACCATGTATCACTCCAACATTAAGTCCTTTTTCTTCTAACTCTTTTGCAATAAAATCAACTTTCTCTTGAGTATTTGCAAAAATCAGAACTAAATAAGGATAGCCCATCGTTACTAAATCATAAATTAATTCGATACGATCTTTCCCTTTAGTTGAAATCAAAATGTTTTCAATTGTATCAGATATAATAGCTTTGTTTTCCACTTCAATCGTTACTGGACTATCCATATATTTTTGTAGGAAAGGTCTTAATTTTTGTGGAATCGTTGCTGAAAAAACAAGTAGTTGGCTATCATCTGCTAGGGTCGCTGCAATTTTGTCCACTTGTTCAATAAACCCTAGGTCCAAGGTCATATCCGCTTCATCAATTACCATTGCAAATGCTGTATAGGTTAAAAGATGGTTTGAACTCATTAAATCTAGAATTCGGCCAGGTGTACCAATAACAACATCTGGTTGGCTCTTCGCTAGGTTCTCAATTTGTTGGTTCTTATCTCTTCCTCCAACAAAGCGTCCGATATCAATTGCCCAAGGTGCATTTTTAGTTAATTGCAAGGCTGCTTGGTATAGTTGCTCTCCTAATTCCCGACTTGGTGCGGTAACAATTAACTGAACGCCTTCTTCACCTTCTTTTAATTGATTCAATAAAGGTAATAAGAATGCGTGGGTTTTTCCTGAACCTGTTTTCGATTGTGCAATAATATCTTCTTTCGATTGAATCTGATCAATTACTTGAGTCTGGATTGGCGTTGGTTCTTTAAAATGCAATTCTTCGATCGCATCTAACAAGTATTCCTGTAAACCAAAATCTGTAAATTTCTTTGTCATGCTTTTTTTCTCCTATCTTCGTACTCACCTATATTAACAAAATCAGCGCCTAAGTGCTAGCTTATTCCTTAACTTATCTTTTAAGGAAGAGTCTTCAGTTGATTCAAGCACAAATAAAAAGTAAAATGAAGGCACGCCAATTATAAAGGAGCATACACCATGTCTAAGAATCAAAAGACATTAGCCATTATTTTTGGAGGAACAGGAGATCTTGCCTATCGTAAGCTCTACCCAGCCCTCTATAAACTTTATCAAAACGATTATTTAAATAAAAACTTCGCAGTCATCGGTACGGCCCGACGGTCGTGGACCGATGACTATTATCGTGAAGTCATTGTTGACTCGATCAAAGAATTAAAGAGTTCGGATGAAAGTGCAAGTGAATTTGCGAGTCATTTCTATTATCTATCGCACAATATTAATGACGCCGAAAATTATCGGGAATTATTGGACTTAGCCAAGCAACTTGATGAGAAGTATAAATTAGAAGGAAATCGATTATTTTATCTGTCTGTCTCCCCAAAACTTTTTGGAACGATTGCGACTCAACTAAAATCCGGAAATTTATTATCAGATACAGGCTATAATCGTTTGTTAATCGAAAAACCCTTTGGAACAAATTTAAAAGAATCCAATCTTTTAGATCGGGAGATTTTAAAAACTTTTACAGAAGATGAAATTTACCGAATCGATCACTATCTAGGAAAAGAAATGATTCAAGCGATTCCCATGTTACGCTTTGGAAATCCACTTTTAAAGAAAATATGGAATCATCACTATATATCAAATATTCAAGTTACTTTAGCGGAGGATATAGGGGTTGAAGATCGTGGCGGCTATTACGAACAAAGTGGTGCTTTACGAGATATGGTCCAAAATCATATTTTACAAGTGGTTAGTCTGATGTTGATGGATGAGCCAGACTGCTATGATTCTCAGTGTGTCTGTCGTGAAAAAATCACGGTATTAAAAGAACTTGTTTCTATCAACGAAGATAATATATCAGAACATATTGTTCGCGGACAATACATTGAGTCTGCTGACTATCCAGAATTGATGGCTTATCGCTCAGAGAATGAAGTGAGCACGGACTCAGAGGTAGAAACTTTCGTAGCTGGAAAATTTCTTTCGAAAAATAAGAACTGGAAAGATACTCCTCTCTATTTCCGTACAGGTAAGCGGATGAAAGGTAAGAATACACAAATTGATATCGTCTTTAAAAAAGATTTGCCTTTACTTTTTGATGATCTAGAATTATCAAAAAATGTTTTATCCATTCATATTGGACCTGAAGAAGGAATCTCATTTAAAATGAACGATAAAAAAGCTGGTATGCTACTTGATTCAGAAGCCATCCGCTTAAAATATAAAGAAGAAGGAAAAATACCTGATGACTATGAACGCTTATTATTAAATGCGCTCGAAGCAAATAAAACAAGTTTTGTTCATGCAGAAGAAGTTTCAGAATCTTGGAAACATATCGATGCGATTCGTGCGGCTTGGAAAGACAATAAAAATCCGATTGAATTCTATCCGGTCATGACGAATGGACCTAAAAAAGCTTTTGAATTACTAGAAAAGAATGGTCATGAATGGATTTGGGATTAATCATCTATTTATTTTATCAAGAAAAACAAAGGCAAAGTTGATGAAAGCACTTTGCCTTTTATTTTGTTTTTTTAGATCTTGTTTGCCCTATTTGCTGGCTTTTGTTATAATACTCTAGAATTTTGACATTATTTTAAATAAAATTATTACAAATACACTAGGAGGTATTGAGTTGGATTATAAACAAATCATTGCCGAAGATTTATCTAATCAATTAAAGGAGCATTTATCCCTTAATGAAATTTATCAATTACTTGAACAACCTAAAAATACAGACCATGGAGACCTAGCCTTTCCTACTTTTCAGTTAGCTAAAGCTTTCCGTAAAAACCCTGTGGAGATTGCAGGAGATATTGCGAAAGACTTTTCATCAGACTTAGTAACTGAATTGAAACAAGCTGGACCTTATTTAAACTTTTATCTAGACAAAGAGAAAGTTAGCGCGAGCATCTTGCAAGAACTTCTAACTGAGAAAAGTAACTTTGGCCAATCAGAAATTGGTGAGTATAAAAAAGTTGCGATTGATATGTCTTCGCCTAATATTGCAAAACCAATGTCAATGGGGCATTTACGTTCTACAGTGATTGGAAACTCTCTAGCGAATATTGTTGCGAAAAGAGGCTATCAACCTGTTAAAATTAACCATTTAGGTGATTGGGGAACTCAATTTGGACGTTTAATTACGGCTTATAAGTTATGGGGAGACGAAGAAAAGGTTCGTGCGAACCCAATTAAAGAATTAAATGAACTCTATATTTATTTCCACGAGCAATTAGATGAAAAACCAGAATTAGAAGAACAAGGTCGTGAATGGTTCCGAAAATTAGAAGACGGTGATCAAGAAGCTACTGAACTCTGGCGTTGGTTCCGTGAAGAGTCACTAAAAGAATTTAATAAGGTATATGAGCGTTTAGGTATTAGCTTTGACTCGACCAATGGTGAAGCTTTCTTTAATGACAAGATGGATGAAGTGATTGATTTATTGAAAGAAAAAGAATTGCTTGTTGAAGATCAAAGTGCTCAAGTTGTTCTACTAGAAGATTATGATTTACAGCCCGCTTTAATTATGAAGCAAGATGGCGCGACTCTTTATATCACAAGAGATTTAGCCGCTGCTTTATACCGTCGACGTGAGTATGATTTTGAAGAAGCTTTATATGTTGTTGGACAAGATCAAATCTTACATTTTAGACAACTAAAAGCCGTACTCGATAAAATGGAGTATGATTGGCAAGAAGATATCCACCATATTATTTTTGGACTGATTTCAATTGATGGTGCGAAAATGTCAACTCGCCGAGGTAAAGTTGTTTTACTAGAGGATGTTTTAGATGAAGCTGTCGAAAGAGCTTTAGGACAAATTAATGAGAAAAACCCGACCCTCGAAAACAAAGAACAAGTAGCCGAACAAGTTGGAGTTGGAGCTGTTGTTTTCCACGACTTGCAACATGATCGACGAAATGATTTTAACTTCAACTTGGATGACATTGTACAATTTGAAGGAGAAACGGGTCCTTATGTACAATATACTAGAGCTCGTGCTTTAAGTATTTTAGAGCGTGCGGACTTTAATACAAGTGCCTTTAAAACAGATGCTAGTTATGCCTTAACCGATGACTACAGCTGGGAAATCATTAAGTTAATACAATCCTTTGATCGTGTCTTGGAACGAGCTCATCGTGAATATGAGCCTTCTATTATCGCAAAACATGCCCTACAGTTAGCACAAGCCTTTAACCGTTTCTATTCTAATGTCCGGGTCTTGGATGAAGGACCAGAAAAAGAAAGTCGTTTAGCTTTAGTTTACTCGGTAGCCTTAATGTTAGAAGAAGATTTACGTATTTTAGGTGTCGAAGCACCAGATGAAATGTAAAGTTTTCATTAAAAAAGAACCTCAGTCAATTTCCTTAATTCGCTTAGAGGAAATGAACTCAGGTTCTTTTTTGTATCCATTAATTGCATTAACCTAATGCAACATCTAGAGTCATCATGATAGCAAAACCGATCATAAAAGACATTGTTGCTATATTGGTATAGGTGCGATTTGCTTGAGAGCTTGGAATTAATTCTTCAATACAGACAAAAATCATCGCTCCTGCTGCAAATGCTAAGGCATAGGGTAAAATAGCAGAAATTTGGTTTACTAGCCAAGCACCTAGAACGGCTGCTAAAATCTCAACGAGTGCACTAGCTTGTCCAATATTAAATGCGCGCCATTTTGAACTCGCTTCAGCTCGAATTGGTAAAGCTAAGGCAGCTCCTTCTGGAAAGTTCTGTAAACCAATCCCTATTGTTAAAATAAGCGCACTGGCGAGAGTTGATATTCCCATACCTGAGGCTAGCGCTCCAAAAGCCACCCCAACCGATAACCCTTCTGGGATATTATGAATTGTGATTGCGATAAATAATAAAGCCGTTGAAGATAATGAACTTTTCTCATCTGTTAAATCAGTTAGATTTTCACCAAGATGTAAATGTGGAACGACCGCATCAATGAAGCGTAAAAAAACTCCACCTACTAAAAAACCTACAAGCGCTGGGATGAATGACCATCGACCGTATCCTTCTAACTCAGCATAGATAATCGATGGAGCTAATAGAGACCAATAACTTGCTGCAAACATAACTCCTGCTGCAAACCCATTCATTGTCACCAGAAGTTTTTCATCCACTTCGTCAAAGAAAAAAACTAAAGCTGAGCCTAAAGCGGTCATAAACCAAGTAAAGACACCAGCCAAAGCCGCTTGCCAGATAGGATTTAAATTAATTAACCAATTTATCATATATACTTCCTCAATTCTATTCTGAATAATCCTTGTCTAAAGAAGATAAATACTGATAAAAACAAAACTTGCTCCAGCTAAAACAAATAAATGCCAGATAACATGCATCCAATCAATATGTTTCTTTTGATAGAAATAAGTCCCCACCGAATAAAACAAGCCTCCTAAGATTAAGTAAATAATTTTCTTAGGACTCAATGCTTGATATAAGGGGTAAATTAATAAAATGGATAGCCAGCCCATAGCCAAATATAAAATAGTACTTAATTTAGGGAAACGATTCGTCCAGACAACTTCAAAGATAATGCCTGCAATGGCAGCTAACCAAATAACCGTTAAAAAACTGTACCCCAACTTTCCTCCTATCACTAAAACTAAATAGGGAGTATAAGAGCCTGCAATCAACAAGTAAATAGAGGCATGATCAATTTTCTGAAACAAAGTCTTTAATGGAGTAAAACTAAAGGCATGATATAATGCGGAGGCCCCAAACAAAATAATCATACTTAAGCCATAAATAAAATAAGCAATCGATTCTGGATTCATAAATAGTCGACCTACATTTTCTTTATTTAGTAATAAAAAAAGACCGATTACTCCCAATATACTACCCAGTCCATGAGTCAATACATTAAGGCATTCTACACTTGCTTCTCTTTTCGTCACATCTTTGAACATGTCATCCCCTACCTAACCTCTCTAATTTTCTAATAAACTCTTTTATCTCTCATTCTAATCGAGTTTATCTTCTGCATAATGATGAACCAATTCTAGAGTTCCAAAATTTTGCTGACGTAAGGCTTCATAAATAATAATTGATGCAGCGTTTGATAAGTTTAATGCTCGAATATGGCTATCATCCATTGGAATCCGAACACAATCTTCCTTATGATCGCGCATGAATTCTTCAGGAAGTCCCGACGTTTCGTTTCCAAAAATAAAATAGTGGTTTTTCTCTTGATCACTATAGTTCACTTCCGCATAATTTTTATGTGCAAATTTTGTAATCAAGTGTAACTTTCCATCTTGAGCATAGTCTAAGAATGAAGCAAGATTCTCATGATAGTGAATATTCAATTCGTTCCAATAATCAAGCCCTGCTCTTTTTAACATTTTATCTGCTAAACTAAAACCAAGCGGCATAATTAAATGAAGATGGGCATTTGTTCCAGCACATGTTCGTGCAATATTTCCAGTATTTGGTGGGATTTGTGGCTGATAAAGTACAATATGGTTCATTTCTTTCTTCCTTTACATCAATATTTAATTTCTTTCGCCTAAAAAAACGACAGTTCTTTAACGATTAATTTTTGGATAATCTTCTGGCTTTTCCAATGCTATTTCAAACTGAATGAGTCCCTCTTCTAATTTTTGAATTGTTTTCTGCGAAAGACGGTTTGCTTTTTCAACGAGCATTTTTTGAGTATGTTCCCCTTTTCTAGGTGCTAAGAAATAAGCAGCAACAGCACCGGATAATAAGCCCATGCTAAGTCCAAATCCTGTCAACAGATTATTTTTTTTAAATTTCATTTTATTTTCCTCCCTTACTTTTCCTCTTTTTGTATTTTAATTATATAATAAATTGAATCTGATAGATAATGATTCTATTATTTTTTAGTAAATTGCTTTTTTATTGAATTTTTTCATACCTTTCATAGATTATCAAATTAAAATGAACTATACTAAGTCCAACACAATGATATTTACCCAACTAATGACATAGAAAGAATGATTAAATTGAAAATTGGTGCCCGAACATTTAAAACTGCACTTGCGATTTTGCTCGCTTTAATTATTGCTCCGATGGTAGGACTAGGTGAAAGTGCCAGCATGGCAACAACAGCAGTGATTTTTTCAATGATGCCTTCTGTTCAGGAAACTTTCCGTACCACCTCTAATCGCATCATTGCCAACATGATAGGTGGGATAATTGCTTTTCTTATTTTTAATTTTTTAGGTGATAATAATGTAATGATTGCACTTGCTTCAGCTATCTTGATTGCAATCTTACATCAAATTAAATTAGATGATGCCATTGGTTTAGCTACTTTGACTGTAATTAATGTCATGTTATCGCCTGGAACCAATATTGTTGAAACAGCTTTTTTACGAGTGACCGCTACCCTACTTGGAGTCATTATTGCTTTTTTTGTGAATACTTTTATTTTGCCGCCTAAATATGATATCCGTTTTTATGATAAAACTATTCATGTTACAGATGAAAGCATGAAATATGTACGAGCAATGTTAAGAAAAAATGCTCAGTATCCGATTATGCGAGATGATTTAACAACCATCCGAAAAGAGCTTACGACTTTGAAAATTTATTATTCTTATATGATGGATCCTGTTTATAAACGCTTTATCAGTTCTCGCTATTATTCACTCCTTCGTTTTTTAGCTGTTTCTAGACAATCCATTAAAACGAACGAAGTACTTTATACTCTAGCAGCTACTTTGCATCGTTCAGAAAACACGCTGAACCACCTCCCAAATGAACTACGTATTCTCATGCGTGAGCGATTGGAAACACTTATGACTGCTCATGAACAAATTCTTTTAAAATGGAATGGACGTGTTTTACCCGAAGAAGTAAATTTTATTGCTCACCAAGCCGACTTACGGCGAAGTTTCATGAAGGCTTTTTATGTAGAAGCTTCGAGTGATGATGCAATGCGCTATGAGTTTTCTAAAGGAAATGATTTATTGACTATGATGACTATTATTTTTCAGTATGATAAAGAGTTACAACATTTAAATAAATTGACGAATAGTTTTGTGAAATACAAACGAGATGATGAAATTGTGAAAGAATTTGATTTATAATAAAAAACAGGCCTAACCATTTAGCTGGGCCTGTTTTTTTATCTATTCTTTTCCAGTAAGTTCTTTATAGCGAGTGTACCATAATTCGACATATTCTTTCGAGAATGGTCCTCGTTCATTTTCAATCCAACTTACTAAAATTTTAACATGTTCATTTAAAATTGGATCAATTTCCTTTGGATATTGATATTTTCGACTATGTATCTCATATTCGTCAATATCTAACAACTTCTTCTCACCGTTTGGAAATATTTTAACATCCAAATCATAATCGATGTACTTTAATCCTTCATCATCAATTAAAGCGGGGGATGCCATATTACAATAATAAGAAATTCCTTTTTCACGAATCATGGTGACAATATTAAACCAATATTTAGTATGAAAATAAACTAATGCTGGTTCGCGCGTCTTCCACTTGCGCCCATCTGACTCTGTAACTAAGGTATGATCATTACAACCAATCAATGCATGCTCGGTTGTTTTTAAGACCATGGTGTCACGCCAAGTTCGATGTAAACTGCCATCATGTTTATAGCTTTTTATTGTAATAAAGTCCCCCTCTTTTGGTTTGTTTTTCATCTATTTAGCCAACTCTCAGAAATTCTTTTGTTTGAATAGCTCTCAAACAATTCTCACTGATAAGTATAGCATAGAAGGGAGTCTGAACGAAAACTTCTGAAACCCATTTCTCGGTTAATTTTAAAACAAGGTAATCTCTTGCAAACTATCCCACAATTTTTTTTGGACAGTCGGAAAAGCAAATTGGTCACTATTTTCTACAGAGACCCATGCATAATCTTCTGTTAATTTCTGATGAATAGAAGCTTCATCAATTTTTGCTTCAAAGATTGATAAATTCCAAATTCGGTGGCTAAAAACATGCTCTACTACGCCGGATGTCTGTTCTTCTAAAGACACTGATAAATTATAATATTCCTTTAACTGCTTTTCCACAAAAAGTTTATAATTTGCTTCTAAGCGTTCAAATGTCTGCGCCTCAAATAGCTTCCATTCTCCATCGGTCAACATTTCTTCTACATCAATTAAAGGAAACATCCACATATTCGCTAGCAAGCCATTTTCATCCCGTTTTTCGATCAAGTATTCTCCTTTTTCATTTTGAATCGCTAAAGCTAAATAAGACAAAGGAGTGGGCTTTTTCTTGGCTTTTTTGACAGGATACTCTTGCCATGTATCATTTAAATAAGAGGCATTGAAATCTTTCACTGGGGACTGTTCAGGGAAATAATTCTTTGGTGTACAAATTGTCCGACCTAAATCCATCAATGCTTGATTAAAATCACCCGGTCGATTGTGATCAATCAAATATAGGGCAACCGTTTCAAATACTTTTCGATTTTTAGCTTTTGAAATATCTAAGTCTATTTCAAATAATCGGCTTAAGACCCGCATTAGATTCCCGTCAATTGCTGGGGTTGGTAAGTTAAAGGCCATACTAGAAATCGCTCCAGCAGTATAAGGACCTATTCCTTTTAATTGGATGATCTCCTCTGGTTTATTTGGAAAAACACCCTCGTGCTTGATCATAATTTGTTCGGCTGCCGCTTTTAAATTACGAGCTCTGGAGTAATAGCCCAGTCCTTCCCACATTTTTAAAACTTTTTCTTCTGGAGCTTTGGCCAAATCAATAATTTCTGGGAACTCTCGAATAAACTTTTCAAAATATGGGATAACCGTATCTACTCGTGTCTGCTGTAGCATAACTTCTGAAATCCAAATATAATAAGGATTTTGATTACGTCGCCAAGGTAAATCAATTTTCTGTTCATCATACCAATCCAAGATAATCCTTTGAAATTCCTTGATTTTATCTTCTTCCCACATTTCGATTTCATACTCTGTTAAAAGTTCTTCTCGACTATATTTAATTTTAAACAATTATTCTAAATTCCTCTCATCTATAAATTGATTAATCAATTCACTTGGAAATGATTTTGAATACAAATATCTTTTTAAGCGTTGTGTTAGTTCATAACCTTCATGCTTGCGTGAATAACGGCGAATAGCCCGTTCTCCTTGTTTGACCAAGGCTTGATACTCTACGTCTTCCTCAATTTCTGTATCTAATTGATCAATCACGTCATCTGCTATTTCAAAGCTATAGCCTTTATTCACTAAGTATTGTTTCACTTTCTGGATCCCTTCAACTCTCGAATCGTTCTTGGCTCGACGCCACCTTTTTTCAGCTAAGGCCTGTGCATTTTCAAATTGTTGTTCATAAGGGTATTCTTCTAATGAAATAGCAATTTTCTCATCGGAGATTCCTTTTTGTTTTAAGTCCATTTCAACATTTCGAGGTCCCTTCTGATTTACATTGGCCATCGTTCGGACATAACTTTCTGCGTAATTTAAATCATCAAGTAGTCTTAAGTCTTTAAAATGCTCCACCATTCGATCACTATACTGATCAGCATCGTGTTTTTTGAGATAGTCTCGAATCTGTTTTTCTGAACGTAAAGAGTAGGTGAGATAGTTTAAAGTTCGTTGATAGACTTTATAATAAGATTCTTCTGATTCAATCTCTTCCTGCAGTTCTTTACTTACATGCAAGCCTTTGGTCAAATGAAACTTAAGCAAAACTTCTTCATCTACACCAAAAGCAAAGTCCTCATCAATAAAAATATTATACCGACCTTTTCTTTTTTGAGGTGATATTTTAGAGATAATTCGAAAAGCCTTACCCTCTTTTTTCATTTTTTCTTTTTGCTTAGCTGTTGAACGCGTTTTTATTCTTTTTTTATCTTTATTTTTTTCTAGCTTTGCTTTTTTCTCAAGATCTAAAATAAATTGTTCTTGCTTTGTTAATTTTTTCTTTTGGTCGCCTTTATCACTTTCTGTTAAGTTAATTAATCTTTTCTTTTCAGTCAAGTTTTATCACCGCTCACTTTTTTTGACTAGAATTTTATAACTGATTTAAAATATAATTCAACCAATCCATACTTTTTGTAAAGCCAGACACTTGGTAGGATTGACTCTCTGGATCAAAGTTTTGTTTGGTTACAATTGTCCCGGTTTTGAGTTCTGCTAAAATATCGCCACGATTGGCCGGTATTTTAATCGTATAGCTTTCTAATTGTTCGCGAATAACTTTCTCAATTTTTTCGAGCAGATTTTCTAAATCTTTGTCATTTACTGCTGAAATCACAATGTTTGGATAAAGGCTTGGATAAAAGTCACCTTGAACTAAGTCTCTTTTGTTGTATACGGTTAAAATTGGAATATGATCCATCTCTAAATTTTCAATTAATTCAAGGACAGTTTCTTCTTGGGCTTTCATATTTGGTGACGCGGCATCGACTACATGTAATAATAAATCGACATCCCTCGTTTCTTCAAGCGTTGACTGGAAAGCCTCTATTAAATCTGTTGGTAAGTCTTGAATAAATCCAACTGTATCCGTTAAAGTCATTTGTAACCCAGAGTTTAATTCTAAACGACGTGTAATCGGATCTAGGGTAGCAAATAATTCGTCCTTCTCATAGGTATCACTATCCGTTAAACCATTTAAAATCGTCGACTTTCCAGCATTTGTATAACCCAACAGGCCGATTTGAAACAAGTTACCACTCTGTCTGTTTTTTCGACGTCGAATCCGATGAGCTTCTACTTTCTTCAGTTCTCGTTTAATCTCAGTAATTTGTCGGTTGATATGACGACGATCTGTTTCTAATTTTGTTTCCCCTGGACCTCTTGTCCCAATTCCCCCACCTAACTTGGACATATTCACTCCATGCCCAACTAAACGTGGTAGCAAGTAGTTTAATTGTGCTAGTTGTACTTGTAAACTACCTTCTTTACTTGTTGCTCTAAGAGCAAATATATCTAAAATCACTTGGATACGGTCAATCACTTTCACATCAATGACCTCTTGAATATTTCGAACTTGACTTGGTGATAATTCTTGGTTAAAGACAACAACTTCTGCTTTTAACTCATTAACTAAAGATTTTAATTCTTGTAGTTTTCCTTTACCAATTAGAGTCCGGTGATCTACTTGTTCTCTTTTCTGAGTCAATTCACCTACTACTTCTACCCCAGTATTTCCAACTAACTGTCTCAATTCTTCAACTGAATAATAAAAATTTTCATCTGATTGAGTTGTTTGGACAGCAACCAATATTCCTTTTTCTAATTGCTCTTCAATTTCTATCATCTTGTAAAAATTCTCCTATCTCTTGAAAGCTATTTTCTATTGTCTGTGGATGTTCTACTAAGTCATACCAGCGGACCTGGTCAAATCGATTTTTAAACCAAGTAATTTGTCTTTTCGCATAGCGTCTTGAATTTTGTTTCACTGTATCAATGGCTTCTTCAAGTGAACTCTCTTGATTAAAATAATCAAACAATTCCTTATAACCAATTCCACGGGCACTTTGTACATTTAATCGAGGGCCCACTTTTTCCCATAATCTTTGTGCTTCTTCAATTAATCCGGCTTTGGCCATTTCATCTACTCGTTGATTAATCCGCTCATACAATCGCTCACGCTCTGTGTTTAATCCAACTAAAAAGACATCATAATCTGATTCTTTTTTATTGCGTTCATTTTGAAAGTCAGAAAATAGTTGACCAGTCTCTTCATATACTTCAATCGCGCGTATAACTCTTCTCACATTATTGGGATGGATTTTTTGGGCAGCTTCTGGATCCACTTTATTCAAACGATTCCATAATTTTTTGTTGCCCATATCATTCGCTATCTTTCCTAGTTCAATTCTTAATTCTTCATTGGCTTCGACTTGTGCATGTGAAACCGGATATAACAAAGATTCAATATATAAACCAGTACCGCCTACTATAATAGGTAGATGCCCTCGGTTAGTAATTTCTTTTATTTTCTGACTGGCTTCACTCTGAAAATCAGAAACAGAGTAATCTTCCTCTATCTCTTTAATATCAATTAAATGATGAGGAATTCCTTTCATTTCAGCAGGAGTGACTTTGGCCGTAGCAATATCTAAATCCTTATAGATCTGCATAGAATCTCCACTAATAATTTCACCTTTAAATTTTTCAGCTAATTGAATACTAAGGGCTGTTTTCCCAACAGCTGTTGGTCCGACAATGACAACAATTTTATCTTTTTTCAAAGTTCTTACCTCCTGTAGCTTTACTTAACTATTATAGCATAGGCAACAGCTCAATTCTTTCTTTTACATTCTCTCTTTCTTAATCAATAAAAAAACATTGAGATAAAAGGGAATACTTTCCTCCTTTACAGAAAGTTAGTTTCTCATCCTTTATTTCAATGTTTCTTATTTTTAACTTAAATTAACTCCAAGGCTTTTCATTCATAATATCTTCTAAGATATTTGGATTAAATTCTTTTAATTTTAGCATATGAATTTCATGACCATAGGGTGCTTTTTGATTTTTCTTATCTTCACCTACATAAGGTGTCTCCAAAATTTTAGGTAAATGAATCAATTTTGGATGATGCACAACATGATTCAGGGCTTCAAAACCTATTTCCCCAAAGCCAATATTTTCATGACGGTCTTTTTTAGCCCCTTGAGGATTTTTAGAATCGTTTACATGAATCACTTTTAGACGCTCCAAGCCAATAATGCGATCAAATTCATCAAGTACATGATCGAAGTCTTCTTTTACTGGATATCCTGCGTCATGAATATGGCAAGTATCTAATGTCACTGATAATTTATCCTTTAAGTCAACTCGTTCAATAATTTGTGCCAACTCTTCAAAGGAACGCCCAATTTCTGTTCCCTTACCTGCCATCGTTTCCAAAGCAATTTGAATCGTCTGATCCTCTTGGAGAATTCGATTCAACCCTTCAGCAATCTTTTCAATCCCTGCTTCTGGACCTGCTCCTACATGAGCTCCAGGGTGCATCGTCATTTGTGTAGCCCCCATTGCCTCAGAACGTCGGATTTCCTCTTTCATAAATTGAATAGCAAACTCAAAGTTATCTAGTTTATAGGTATTACCTAAATTGACAATATAAGGCGCATGAATGACTATATCTTCTTGCTTTATATTATTTTCTGCCATTGCCTCATGGGCTTCTGGAATAAACAATTCATCAATGGCTTTACGACGAGTGTTTTGTGGTGCCCCCGTATAAATCATAAAGGTATCTGCATCGTAGGAACGAGCTTCTTCGACTGAACCTAGCATCATATTTGGTGCTTTCATACTTACGTGTGACCCTAAAACAACCATCTTTATATTCTCCTTCTAATTCTACTTTAAATTAATTTTTTTACTCTGTGTCTTTTGTTTCTTTAATAGAAAGATCTAGATGCAAATCTTTCAATTGACTCTCTGATACTTCAGTCGGTGCATCAGTTAACGGATCAGCTGCTCGTCCGTTTTTAGGGAATGGAATCACTTCACGAATATTATTTTCATTTGCTAAAATCATAACTAAGCGATCTAAGCCTAATGCAATTCCTCCATGTGGCGGGAATCCATGTTCAAATGCTTCAAGCAGGAAACCAAATTGGGCTTCTGTTTCTTCTTTAGTAAAACCTAAAGCTTCAAACATTTGCTCTTGTAATTCTCTTTCAAAGATTCGGATAGAACCTCCTCCTATTTCGTACCCATTTAGGACAATGTCATAGGCTTGAGCATACACTGATGTTGGATCTGAAAGTAATTTTTCTTTATCTTCTTCTTTAGGATGCGTGAACGGATGATGTGCTGCGACGTAACGCTCTTCCTCTTCATCATATTCAAATAGAGGCCAATCAACAATCCATAAAAAAGATAATTCTTCCGGATCATATAATTCAAGTTCTTTTCCTAAATGAACACGTAGTGCGCCCAGCGCTTCATGAGTTACCTTCTTTTTATCAGCGACAAACACAAGCAAGTCTCCCGCTTCTGCATCCATAGCTTCTAAAAGATTGCTTTGTAAACTTTCCTCTTCAAAGAAACGAGCAATTGGACCGGTTAGTCCTTCTTCAGTTACTTTCATCCAAGCTAAACCTTTGGCGCCATAAGTTTTAGCTATTTCTTCCAGACCATCAATCTGTTTACGTGTAAACTGATCAGCTGCTCCTTTGACTGCTAAACCTTTTACTAAACCGCCGCCTTCTAAAGTTTGTGTAAAGACCCGGAAATCAGATTCCTTCACAACTTCTGCCACATCTTTTAACTTCATTTCAAAACGAATATCGGGCTTATCACTTCCATAGTTAGACATTGCATCGTCATATTTCATAATCGGGAATTTTTCATTGAGAGTAAGATCTTTCACTTCTTTTACCACATATTTTAACATGGCTTCCATATGCTCCCGAATCTCTAATTCACTTAAAAAAGAAGTTTCAATATCAATCTGAGTAAACTCAGGTTGGCGGTCGCCTCGTAAATCTTCATCACGGAAACAACGAACAATTTGATAGTAGCGATCAAAACCAGCGCCCATCAATAATTGTTTAAAGAGCTGTGGTGATTGTGGCAAGGCGAAAAATTTTCCTGGATGCACTCGTGAAGGTACTAAGTAGTCTCGCGCTCCTTCGGGTGTTGATTTTGTTAAGTAAGGAGTTTCAATATCAATAAAAGAGTCATTATCTAAAAAGTTTCGGACCGCACGAGTTACATCATGACGTAACAAAATATTTTTTTGCATTCTTGGACGACGTAAATCTAAGTAGCGATACTTTAGACGGTGGTCATCTGAAACATTGATATCATCTGTGATTTCAAAAGGAGGTGTTTTGGCTGCATTTAGTATTTTTAATGCACTCGCTTGAACTTCAATCTCACCTGTCGCCATATTTGGATTACCCTGTCCCTCCAAACGATTAACGATTTCGCCTTCTACTTCAATGACATACTCCGCCCGTAATTTTTCTGCCACTTCTAATAAATCTTTTTCTTCTTCAGCGTTAAAGACAACTTGTATTAATCCACTTCGATCACGTAAATCGATAAAAATCATCCCGCCTAAGTCACGTCTTCTCTGTACCCAGCCGTTTAAAGTTACCTGTTTACCTACTGCCTCTGTTGTTACCTCTCCACAATAATCTGTTCTAGCCATATTTTTTAGTCCTCACTTTTTAATTTTATTAGAGTTTCATTATATATTTGGGGAAACTCATCACTGTAAATTTCTTCTAAATTCAAGCTGATTTCTTTACCTGTTGCCAATAATTTCATATTGACCGTCCGATTTTCTACCTCTAAACTTCCTAGAGTAAACACTACTTTAGCATTTAATTTATCCGCTGTCCGAAATTGACTTTTAGGTTTTCGTCCAATAAATTCTCGCTCAGCTGTTAATCCATGTTTTCTTAACGCTGTAACTAATTTTAAGGCTTCCTGGTTTGCTTCTTTTCCAATCATAACGATAAAAGCGTCTAGCTCATGTCTTTCCGGAAAGTCATAGTTCATTGCTTCTAAAAGCATCACTAAGCGTTCTAAGCCAATAGCAAAACCAATACCAGCTGTAGCTGGACCGCCGACTTCTTCGACTAAACTATCATAACGTCCGCCAGCACAAATGGTTGTATTTGAACCAAAATTTGGATCGTTTGTCATGATCTCAAATATCGTGTCATTGTAATAATCTAATCCACGTACCATATTAGTGTCTATTTCATAGGGAATACCTAATAATTCTAGCATCAATTTAACTTCTTCAAAATGTGCTTTGGAATCTTCATCTAAATAATCTAATACAGAAGGGGCATGTCGAACAATTTTCTGGTCTTGCTCATCTTTACTGTCAAGCACTCTCAATGGGTTCTTATGTAATCGTGCTTGCGAATCTTCACTTAACTCTTCATAATGTGGCTCTAGAAATTCAATTAGAGCTTCGCGATAGGCAATTCTTGATTTCGTATTCCCCAAAGAATTAATAACTAGACTCAAATCTTGAATCCCGAAGGATTGAAAAATATCCATGGCTAATGCCATCGTTTCCACATCCACTGCTGGATTAGTTGTTCCATAAACCTCTACACCCATCTGGTGAAATTGGCGCATGCGTCCACTTTGCGGTCTCTCAAAACGAAACATAGGTCCCGTATAGTAATATTTTACAGGTTTATGATGCTCAGGTCCGTAAATTTTATTTTCAACATAGGCTCTAACAACCCCAGCCGTTCCTTCAGGGCGTAAAGCTAAGTGACGTTCCCCTTTATCATAAAAATCATACATTTCTTTTGATACAATATCACTTGTTTCACCAACCCCTCGGGCAAACAATTCAAACTGTTCAAAGATTGGTAAGCGTATTTCCTTAAAATAATATTTATTTAAAATCTTTTCTATTTTTGCTTCGACATATTGCCATTTATTAGTTGTTTCTGGTAAAAAATCAGCTGTTCCTCTAATTTTTTGATAGTTCATTCCTTGATTCCTCCTCAATAAATCTTCATTCGCTTGATCCCAATAAAAAAAGTCCCCATTCTTTCGAATAAGGACGTGAGTATTACTGAATGACTGGCACGTGGTACCACCTATTTTTGGAATCCACCTAGGATTCCCTTTTCGTTAACGCCTTCAACGTGACTACTGTCAATCCTCAAGAATGTCTTTCTTTTTATCATCTACTGGACTCTCTCAACAATAAGTCTTTTCTGTAATAGATAAAATAAAAATACTTTTTTCTTTCAATGGAATATTCGTTTATATTAGTTTATTATATGGCTCTACTTTACTAAACTTCAGCATTCATGTCAAATTATTATTGTCTTCAAACCATCCAAATCATGATAAATAATGTGCTTTTTTTAAAAAGTGTGGAATTGTTGTTGGTTCAAGACTTAATTGCACTAGTTGCATTCACAAACTACCCGAATCTTGTTATACTTCAAGTACCAATAATATTATCTCACGAATTTGAAGGAGGCTTTCAGATGTCCTCAATTATTTTATCAGATAAACTAAAAAAAATATTACCAAATAAAAAGCTTTTTTTAACAATCATTATATTCCTTTTAGCAATCACAGTTGGATCTTTTGTTGCATTAGCCAACGAAAATACAGTGCAAGTAAAAGCTGAAATTTTAAATGTTCGGTATGGTCCTGGTCTTTCACACGAAGTGTTAACTGAAGTGAAAGAAAACGATCGGCTACATGTTCTTGGTGAAGAAAATAAATGGTACAAAGTCAGATTACCAAATGAACAAATTGGTTGGGTTGCTAGCTGGTTAGTTGATAACAACAAGTTATTAAGTAAGGACCACCACTTTATACGTGTCACTAGTCCGTCAGTAAATATTCGCCAATTTGCAAATGCAGAATCTCAAATTCTTGGAGTTGTTCAGGAAAATACCGAATTACAAGTTCTTTACGAAGATGGATCTTGGTCTCAAATACTATACATGGGACAAGTAGCTTGGATTCACAGTAATTATACGGAAAAAATTGATTCCTCTGGAGAAAAAGAAATCAATTCTGATTCATATTCTGTCGTAAAAACTGGTAATCAGCGAACAAATATTCGTTCTGGTCCTTCACTAGAATCAGAAGTCATCTATCTGGCTGAAGCTGGTGAAAGTTTTAATTACTTAGAAACAACTGATAACTGGTATCACGTTTTAATTGATGGAAATCGTCAAGGTTATATTTCAAATACTGTGGCGTCAATAGAAGATAAAAGAGCAGAAGCCACAATACCCTCAGCTTCTCCAACAGAACAAAGATCTGAGAAAGTTAGTTCTCTAGCTGAAGCGACAATTGTGATTGATCCTGGCCATGGTGGAAAAGATCCGGGAGCTATTTCAGCAGATAAAAGTATTTATGAAAAAAATCTTGCTTTAAATACTTCTCTTTTATTAAAAAAACGGCTAGAAGATGCAGGATCAAATGTCATCTTGACTCGTGAAAATGATGTTTATGTGTCTTTAGACGATCGAGTAGCAATCAGTCATCAGCATCAAGCAGATCTTTTTATTAGTTTACATTATGATGCGGTAGAAGATGCTAATTCTGTATCAGGTACTACTAGTTATTACCAATTCGAAAACAACTTAGAATTAGCTCAAATGATCAATAAGTACTTATCAACTAATGGTCCTCTCCCTAATAATGGGGTTCGATTAGCAAATTATCAAGTCTTAAGAGATAATAAACAGCCTGCTGTTCTACTAGAGCTTGGTTATATGAACCATGGAACTGACACACAAGTCATTGATACACCCTTTTATCAATCAACAATTGTTGAGGCAATCTATCAGGCTCTAGGTGAGTTTTATGGGCATTAAAAATTAATAAAACAGCTAGATGGAAATTCCATCTAGCTGTTTTATTATCTTTATTTATTTTTTGAATCAATTAAAATTGTAACCGGTCCATCATTCACTAACCTTACATCCATATCTGCACCAAATACTCCCGTTTCTACTTTTATACCTTCGGCACGTAAACTATTATTTAAGGATTCATATAATTCATTTGCATGATCAGGGCTTGCTGCTTGAATAAAACTCGGCCGATTTCCTTTTTTTGTATTGGCATGAAGAGTGAATTGAGAGATAGATAAAATATCTCCACCTACTTGATTCAATGCAAGGTTCATTTTCTCTTCATCATCTTCAAAAATTCGCATATTCACAATTTTTCGTGTGAGGTATTTTACATCTTCTGTATCATCGGCATCTTCCACTCCTACCAAAATTAAAAAACCTTTTTTAATTTCACCAGCTAACTTACCATCAGCCACTACATTAGCTTCAGACACACGTTGTATTACTACTCGCACATTTACACTTCACTTTCTAAAGTACATTTTTTAATTTATTGAGTAATTCGACGAATGGAATAAACATCGGGAACTTGTCTAATTTTATCAATAATCTCTCGCAATTCATCCGTGTTTCGAATCCCCAGGGATAAGCGGATAATTGCGCCATGTTCATCATCGACACGTCCATTTACATTACTTAAGCGACTGGTCATACTGTTGACTACTTCAAGCACATCGTTTAAGAGTCCTGAACGATCAAATCCATTGACCTCAAGATCTGTATCATAAACTTTTTCACTATTAGTATTTTCCCATTCGACTTCGATTAAACGTTTTTGAACTTCATCTTCGTTATTGACGTTTGGACAATCTTTACGGTGAACTGAAATTCCGCGTCCACGTGTAATATAACCGACGATTTCATCCCCCGGCACAGGATTACAACATTTACTCAAACGTAATAGTAAGTTCTCTGTGTCTTCAACAACAACACCATCTTCATGGTGAATGGTGAGCTTTTCTTGTTCTCTTTTCTGTTCCGTCTTTAAAGTATTTGATAATTTCTCCTCATTATTATCTCTTTTTCTTCGAGCATCTTCTGTTAACTTATTGACTACTGTAATGGGTTTGATTTCATTAAATCCAATAGCGGCATATAATCGATCACTATTTTTATAATTATAACTTTCCGCATGTCGATCCATTGTATTATCGTCCATAAAACCTTTTGGATCTAAGTCATGCTCTAAAATAATATCCCGAACGATTCTTTTCCCATCTTCAACAGCTTTTTCATGATCTTGTTCTTTAAAATGACGTCGAATTTTATTTCTTGCTTTTGAGGTATTCACAAATTCTAACCAATCTCGGCTTGGTGCTGGTGATGAAGATGAAGTAATAATCTCTACGATATCTCCTGTTTTTAATTTATAATTTAATGGAACAATTTTATTGTTAACTTTCGCTCCTGTTGAACGATCCCCTACCTCACTGTGTACATGATAGGCAAAATCTAAAGTACTTGATCCGTCAGGTAACTCCATCACATCTCCATCAGGCGTGAATACATAAACGTTATCCGTCAAAATATCTTCTTTAATGGCTTCCATAAAATCAGAGGCATCAGAAGTTTCATCTTGCAACTCAATAATTTCTTTAAACATTGCGAGATGATTCGATATTTTATCATCCGCTACTTTTTCAGTTACTCCTTCTTTATAGGCCCAATGAGCAGCAACTCCGTATTCAGCAATTTGATGCATCTCATGTGTTCGAATTTGAACTTCTAAAGGAGTAGCATTTGGACCTAAAACAGTTGTATGCAAGGATTGGTACATATTCGTTTTCGGCATAGCAATATAATCTTTAAAACGACCAGGCATTGGCTTCCATTCCGTATGAATAGCCCCTAAAACGGCATAACATTCTTTAATCGAATCAACAATGACTCGCACAGCTAATAAATCATAGATTTCATCAAATTCTCTCGATTTTGATTTCATTTTACTGTAAATTGAATAAATATGTTTTGGTCGTCCGTTAATTTCTGCATTAATTTCTAATTCATCAATTGATTTGTCAATGGCCGCTATCGAATCTTTAATATACTGCTCTCGATCTTCGCGACGAGCATCCATTAAATGAACAATCCCATAATACTCTTCGGTGTTCGTGTACCGTAAAGATAAATCTTCCAATTCCCACTTCATCCGATAAATACCTAAACGATCAGCAAGTGGTGCATAAATCTCTAGAGTTTCTTTGGCTATTTCTACTTGTTTGCTTGGCTTATGAAAACTCAAGGTTCGCATATTGTGTAAACGGTCAGCTAATTTTACTAAAACTACACGGACGTCATGAGCCATTGCCAGAATCATTTTTCGATGATTCTCCGCTTGATGTTCTTTTTGAGAACGATACTCAAATTTACCGAGCTTAGTCACTCCTTCAACTAAATCAGCTACTTCCTCTGAAAATTCTGTCACAATATCTTCATAGCTACGGTCAGTATCTTCAACGACATCATGTAAGAACCCTGTGGCGACAGTTACAGGATCCATTTTTAATTCTGCTAATATCCCAGCAACTTGTACTGGATGCATCATAAATTCTTCTCCAGATTTACGCATTTGTCCTTTATGGGCAGCATCCGCATACTGATAAGCTTTATTTACAAAGCTAACATGCTCACTATTCATATAAGTCAAACATAAAGCAATTACTTCTTGTGCTGTATAGTCTACTTTTCTTGTCATGTCAGACACCTTCTTTTTTTATAGTCCAGTCATTTTTATAAAAAACCAGCACATTTAAAATGTGCTGGTCCCTCTATCTCTATTAATTATAGTCTTTATAGCTCTTAAATTCAACTTTTTTAATCTCTTTTTAATAAAAGTGCTTTAATAATCAGAGTCACTTTCTTCACCTTTTACGATTGATATACCACTTGATGCACCAATACGTGTTGCGCCTGCTTCAATCATTGCAACCGCATCTGCATAGCTTCGTACGCCACCCGATGCTTTAACACCTAATTCAGGTCCAACTGTTGCACGCATTAACTTGATATCTTCTACTGTCGCTCCCCCTGTTGAAAATCCAGTCGAGGTTTTAACAAAATCGGCTCCTGCTTTTTTAGATAGTTCTGAAGCCTTTATTTTTTCTTCTTTTGTTAAGAGAGCTGTTTCAATAATTACTTTAACTACAGCAGCTCCTGCGACTGCGTTAACGACTGCTTGAATATCTTTCATCACAGTATCATAGTCTTTTGATTTTAGTGCTCCAATATTAATAACCATATCGACTTCTGTTGCACCATCTTTTATTGCTTGCTTTGTTTCAAATACTTTTGTCTCTGTTGCATTCGCTCCGAGTGGAAAACCAATAACTGTCGTAATTCCCACCTCTGTAGCTTTTAATTCCTCTTTCACAAAAGGAATCCAGTAAGGTTGAATACAAACTGTTTTAAAATTGTATTCAGCAGCTTCTTCACAGATTTTTGCAAGTTCAGCTTCTGTTGCATCTGCATTTAAAATAGTATGATCTATATATTGTGCCATATCTTTCATTAATATGTCTCCTCTTTTTTAAATTTCACATTACACATTGTACATCAATTTTTCAAAAAATGAAAACGATAACTTATTCCTTTATCTTTCTTAATTAGTAGAATAGCATTGCTCAATCCGCAGGTTTTTGAGCAATGATTGCTAGCCAATCTTTCATTTGATTCACTTGCTTTATTTCAAACCCTTCAGCTTCTAATGCATCGATCATTTCTTCTTTTTTCTCTATAATAATTCCTGAACTAATAAAATAGCCAGCTGGTTTTAATACTCGCTTAGCATCTGTAATTAACTCTAGTAAAATATGCGTTAAAATATTTGCTACCACAATATCGACTTCTAAATCAATTCCTTCTAATAAATTGTTTTCTTCGATATGGATCTTTGTCGCTAAATTATTTAATTCAATATTTGAGCGAGCAGAACTGACCGCCATTTCATCAAGATCATAAGCATGAATCTCACTTGCCCCTAAAAGACTGCTAGCAATGGTTAAAACACCTGACCCTGTACCGACATCGATTAAATGTTCTCCACCGCGCATCACAATTTCTAAGGCTTGAATAGACAATTGAGTGGTTGGATGAGTCCCAGTTCCAAATGCCAAACCTGGATCCATTACAATCAACTGTTCGTCTTTACTTGACCGTGAATAATCTTCCCACTCTGGGACAATCGTTAAATAACGAGTGACAGGAACAGAATGATAAAACTCTTTCCAATTGTTTTCCCAGTCTTCTTCTTTGATAAGAGCTGTTTCTACTTGATAGTCTTTGACATCTAAATCTAAGCTTTTCAGGGAATCTATTTCTTCATATAAATGTCGATGAAAATCTTCAGTTATATCATCTAAATTGAAATATCCCTTAATAATAATACCTTCAGTTGGAAACTTACTTTCATCTAACTCCCACATCAAGTTTGTATCTGTTATCGGCATCTTTTCAAAATCTCTTCGACTAGTAACACTTACTCCCGTGGAACCTAATCTCATTAGTATTTCTGATACACTGTCTTCCGCTTCCTCATTAATATATATGCTATATTCTTTCCAGCCCGTCATAAGTCTCTCCTTTAAACTGTTCAACCAGTGATTCTTCTTTCTCTTTTGAAAAAATTAATTGTTTTCTAGAATAATTCCCTGTTTTTTTCATGGTTTCAACCGTATTTTCCATATTTTCTTCATTCCAAATCAATTCAAATTCTTTTTGATCTTCATCTTCTAAAAAAAGCCGAAGCTGACTTTTCGCTGTTGATATCGTGATGTTTAATTGCTTTAAAAAAGCATCCACATATCCAGCTTCGACACCCTGAATTGGATCAACTGGGATTGCATGGAGATAGTTCTCTTTAATAATTTTATTGTTCATTTGATCATAAAAGCAGACTAACTCTTCAAAGTAAATAATACCTTCTTTATTTACTTGTCCGATAATATCCTGGACATATTCTTTCGGCTCCACTTCAAGCTTAACAGCCAAATAAAGCTCGATCGCTCCTTTATGGCTATCACTGACAATTCGCCATTGATAATTCTGCGACTCTTCAATCATTCGATTATAAATATAAGTTGATAGTTCGTCTGTCATATCATCCGCCCTTTCTTTTCTCTATCAATATAGTTTACCATACCTTAGAAAGATCTGTATCCTTCATTGAAAAATTATTCTACTTGACTATCTAGATTTATTTTTCTATAATCAATGTAGAACATACGTTCGCTAAAAAGGAAGGAATATCCTAATGAGTTCACTTAAAAATGATTTTCTCTTACATATGGATTACTCCAATGAACCACGACACGATATTTTATGTATAGATATCAAATCTTTTTTTGCTAGTGTAGAAGCAGTTGAACGTGGGCAGCACCCTTTAACTGCTCGAATTGCAGTTGTAAGTAAACCAGACAGCCAAGGAGGTCTAGTCCTCGCTGCTTCTCCTAAAGTAAAAGAGCTTTACCAAATCAAAACCGGAAGTCGCGTCTATGAGATTCCTCGCCAAGCAAAGATTCAAATTGTCGAGCCTCGGATGGAACTTTATTTAGAAAAAAATTTAGCGATTATCGATATTTTCAAACGCTATGTTCCGGTAAAAGATTTACATGTCTATAGTATTGACGAATCTTTTTTAGATGTGAGTCAATCTGCAAAGCTTTTTGGTAGACGGCAAGAAATTTCTAGTAAAATTCAACAGGAAATTTGGCAAGAATTAAAATTAATTGCCACAGTTGGCATGGGTGATAATCCTCTATTAGCTAAATTAGCTTTAGATCATGAAGCAAAGCATCAATATTTAAACAACTATCAGGCCTATTGGTCTTATGAGAGTGTACCACTGACTATTTGGCAAATTCAAAGATTGAGCGATTTTTGGGGGATCGGTTCAAAGACAGAAAAAAAGCTAAATCGTTTAGGTATTTATAACCTTTACGATTTAGCACAATCTGATTTTTACTTTCTCAAGAAATATTTTGGTGTCATCGGCCAACAACTTTTTTTTCATGCACATGGAATTGATCGTACGCTTTTATCCGAGCGTTTTCAACCAAAAGAAAACTCTTTTTCTAAAAATCAAATTCTTCCTCATGATTATTACCAACCAAAAGAAGTTGAGATTGTTATTCGTGAAATGACTGAAGAAAATGCTAGCCGTTTAAGAAAACATAAACTCGTTACTGGAGTTATAAAACTAACCATTGGTTATTCCAAAGAATCATTGACTCCTGGTTTTAATCGCCAAATGAAAATTGAAGCAAGTGATTCTTCAAGTCAGTTAATAAAAGCAGTTCTTAAAATTTTCCGCAAATACTATGAAAATTATCCAGTTCGGACTATTAATGTTAGTTTTAAAGCATTATCTCTTAAACAAGAAAGACAGCTTAGTTTATTTGAACCGCTTGAAAGTCTTATTCAAGATGAAGAATTAGATGAAGTCGTAGATTTAGTTCGCAAAAAATATGGTTATACTTCTCTTCTCCATGCCAGTAGCTTAACTAAAAATAGTATGGCAATTCGACGCAGCAAACTACTTGGTGGTCACCAAGCGAATATAAAATAAGGATTTTAAAAAGGTGAGAATATGGATAAAAGACGATTACGGATGAAGCCTGAACAACTAGATTATCAAGATCGTGGAAAAATGAAATGGCAAGGTTTATTACTTTCTGATCATTCGGAGGCTTTAAATAAAAGTGCTCTTATTGAAAAGAAAAAGCATGTTAACCCATCCTATCCAAAACAGTCAATCATTGAAATCAGTGAACAATTAGCTACTGCCTATCAAAATAATTGCCCTCTCTTTATTCAGACGAATACACTCAATAATGATCAAGAATTAGAGTGTTTTATTGCCCTAGTCGTGGGTAGTGAAGGCTCTGACATCTATTTTACTCTTAAAAATAATCAGCTAATTATGACTCCCCTAGAAAATATTCGCTTTACTCAATCTTTTGACGCCTTGTCCTGGCAATTACTAAATTAATATTTGTCTAATTCAGTTAGAACCTTTGAAATTGAATCTTCAAATACTAAAGCTCCACTTGGCACTGATATAGGAGACTTATTAATAGCTACTAGATGATCCCCATTGAATTCATGAATGAGTCCAGCTGCCGGATATACGACTAAGGAAGTTCCAGCAATAATTAATATATCTGCTCTTTGAATGGCTGCAACCGCACTTTTCACCACATTTTGATCAAGACTCTCTTGGTATAAAACAACATCTGGTCGAACGATTCCTTGATCTTTAGGGCAACGTGGAATTCCCTCATTATCTAGATTAAGTTCATCTAATTCATAAATTTGACCACATTTCGTACAGTAATTTCGAAGAACAGAACCGTGTAATTCATAAACTTGTGAGCTACCCGCTTTCTGGTGCAAGCCATCAATATTTTGAGTAACCACGTGGACATCTTTTCCGGCATCTTCTAATTCTTTCAGAAACAAATGACCTGCATTGGGTTCGGCGTTTTCAAAGACTAAATTCTTAAAATAATATTCAAAAAAATCTTTCGGATAACGTTTGAAGAAACTATAGGAAATTAACTCTTCCGCTGAGTAGTTTCTCCTTCCTTCTCTCAGATATAGACCTTCAGCCGACCGAAAATCAGGAATTCCACTTTCTGTCGATACACCTGCCCCTCCAAAAAAAGCAATCGTTTGACTATTTGCTAGCTGTTTCTTAAATTCATTTATCTTATTCATTTTTTTCATCCCTTCTAATTCTACCTTATTTATCTTAACAAAGAATAGAATAAATCGCTGACTTCAGCTATTTATTAGGCATAAGTGGCTCAAATTAAACAAAAGTACTCATCTCATAGTATTCAATTTCCTACTATAAGATGAGTACTTCGCTTTAGTTTTAATAGTCTTTTTTCTCTTTAATTAGGTAAAAACATCGTTGCACTACCATCTATCACTAGATCTCCATCTTGATTTGTACAAACTGTGTCTAAAATAATACGTTTTTTATCTTCAATGACCTCTTTTACAGTAACGGTTGCAGTAATAGTATCATTAAAAAGTACTGGCTTAATAAATTTCAAGTTTTTCCCCATATAAATTGAACCTGGACCTGGCAACTGAGTTCCTAATACAGCTGAAATAAAACCTACACTCAGTAATCCATGTGCAATTCTTTCTTCAAACATCGTTTCCTTCGCGTAACTCTCATTAATGTGTGCGGGATTAAAATCTCCAGATATTCCTGCATAATTATAGACATCTGTTTCTGTAACAGTTTTAGTAAATGATGCGCTGTCTCCTACTTTTATATCTTTTATTGTTTTCATTTCCACAGTTAGTCACCCTTCTTATTTCTATCTTGAACGTTTTTTAGCCCAGTCACTAATCGCAGGTGCAACATCTTTTTGTGATCTTCCACTTACAAAAATACCAATATGACCTGTTGGGAATCCTTTTGTTGTCACATCTTTACTTGATACATATTTTCCAATTGGCTTTGATGCATCGTTTGGAACTTGGTTATCTCTTTCTGCATAAATATTGAGTATAGGATGTGTAATATTTTTAAGGTCGATCTTTCTTCCACCAATCTCCATCTCTCCCTTAATCAATTTATTATCACGGAAGAGATCATTAATAAACTGTCGGAAGGCTTCTCCTACTTGACCAGGGCTGTCAAAAATCCAGCGTTCCATTGTCAAGAAGTTTGAAATCGAATCAGATTCATCTAAATCATTAATAACATCCATATATTTATTAACCATTAAGGTTAGCGGGCTTAAGGTAAGGAAACCTGCATTCATAAAGTCTCCTGGAACCACACCAAATGCATCTACAATATTGTCAGCATTTAAGTGCTTCCCCCATTTAAAGAGGAGTCCATCATCTGATGAGAAATCAAACGGTGTAACCAATGTGATTAGATTTTTGACCTTTTCTGGGTATAGCGATGTATAGATAGTAGAGAATGTTCCTCCCTGACATACACCTAGTAAGTTTAGTTTCTCAGATTTTGTTGATTCTAATATATGATCAACAGCATCATTTATGTAACCATCAATATAATCTTCAAGGGTAATGTATTTATCATCTGGTGTAGGGAATCCCCATTCAATTAAATAAACATCCATACCTTCTTCAAGTAATTTTTTAATGAAGCTTCTATCCTGACTGATATCCATCATAGATGGTGTATTAACCAGTGCATAAACAATCAGTGTAGGTATTTTTACTACATAGTCTGCCTGGCTTTTATAACGATAAAGCTTTAATTTATCATCTGTATAGATTAACTCGCGAGGCGTTAGATTTGCTCCGTCATCATCAACCCCAATCATTGTATTCATACTATTAAACAATTTTTCTTGAGTTTCCATTATTTCAGAAAATGATTTTTCTAAATCGAAAAAATTATTAAAATTTTGATGCATCATAAAAAAATCCTCCTTTATTTGAGCTAGAAATACAATTATTATTATTTTTTATTCTTTGATTTTTATTCGTTATCGTTTGTTTTTATATATTTTTTTAGTTCATCTAGTTCTTTTCTGAGTGTTTTTACTTCTTTTTTAAGGGTATAGACATTTCTATAAACATTGTCTATCTCAGAATTGGTGACCACTGGAATATTCTCTAAGAGTTTTTCCATAAATTTGTCTGAGTCCATCTTGAATTCCATAATTGAATCAACAGTTAATGCAATTAATTCTGAAAATTCATCTGTATAGAAATATTCATTTAATGCACTTTCGACCTTTGATGACCAAAATTCGTAAAACTCATTAAAGGTTTTTGGTTCAGTTCCTTCTTCAAGTACTTCAAAATAAGATTCAATTGCCTTTTTACTATTTTCATTTACGACACCGCTTACATTAGTGAAGAAATCGGATGATGTTACTAAAAAGTTGATTAATGAGTTGATCATCTTATTGTTTTGTCTGATATCTTCTCTCGAATAGCCAAATGCTGGCGACTGCATCAAAGCTCCAAAAGTTTCATCATACCCCTCTTTCCATAATTTTAGAGCATCTGATAACTTTGATGGATCTTTAAGCATGGCTTCAGCAAAAGTATCAGCCATCCCTTTGGATACATCTGCCCACGGTCCCATAAATTGACCATAAGAACTGGTTATATTTTTAATATAATTGTATGGATTCATAAACAATCCTTGTAATTCTTGCGGCATTAGTGGCATAAATTGTTCCATAATTACAGTATCATAATTATCCATCATTTTATTTATTTCTTGTTTAAATTCATTACTTTTTGGATCGATAAATTCTTTAGTCATGTTTTCCCAGAAACTATAAAGGTTCAAGTAAAACATATTTGAGTCCATCATTTTTTCATAGACATCACTTGCATTTTTAGTCATCATAGAGCCTGCTTCTAAAGGATTATAATCCTCCATTAGTTTTTGCCAATTCTCTATTTGTGGAATGAAATCCTGAAATTTTTCTAAATCTACTCCAGGCATGTACTTGGACATTTCCAACATCTGTTTTTGTTGCTTGAAAAAATCTTGAGCGGTAAAATTACCAAAACCCGGTAAGTTGAATCCGCTTTCATTTTCTTTTTTGGTCGATGGACTATAAAAATCAGTCCAATAGTTCATCATATCTTGTTGATTTTTGTACATGTTATTCCAATTATTAAAATTACTAAACATAAGATCCCTCCTGAAATATTTTCTGTTTTTTATTTGACAACGGGTGTTGTACGGTAGATTAACATATATGTAAAAGTAATGCAACTAAGAGGATTTAATATTAGATTAGAAAATGATTAAAATTATTTTCTAGCTATTATCGATGATTTATTGTTAAAGTTCTAATCATAACTCTTTAACTTTGGTAATTGAATCTTCTTTTTAAAGTAAAGCTATCCTTCAACCTACTTTGATCTTAGCTAATTATTAAACTTTGATCTTAGCTAATTATTAAACTTTGATCTTAGCTAATTATTAAAATGGATGATTTAGTTAACCTTGAATAAGTCTATGTGCTGACTGATATCAATACTTATATTAATTTTTCTAGTAGTTATAGCTTTTATCTAATTATATATTAATTTATTTAGATGATTTATTGATTCCTCATTAATTTAGTCGCTTCTAGTAACTGTCATTTTTAAAATCCTAGTAATCTGTTCTGTTCTCTACTCTATGCGCATTTCTTAACAATATAAAAACAAATAGTTTTAGATAAGTAGGTTAGCCTACTATTTTATTCTGCAGAATATTTTTATTTTTCTAATTTGCATCTAGTTCTAGCTGAAAAGGTTGAGAGCAAATTAAAAGAGTCCATCCAAGGAAATAATTTCCTCGAATGGACTACTATTTAAACTATTTAAGATTTTAAAATCGCATTCCGAATACCTAAATACCAGTAACGCAAATCATTTGTTATTTTCTCAATGTCTTCATTCGTTATTTCTTCATTTTGAATATTATCATCTACTGCTAAAACATTATGAATCATTTGTTTACTAATCCGATCAAAAATTGGATCATTTAATTGAATAATCAAACTTTCACTAATTGACTCATTACTAGCTAAGGCTTTTAAAAAGATTAAGTATTGTTCTTCAATCGTCTGATTCATGGATTCGTTATACATTTCAGTTGGTATTAAATAAAGTGTCTCTTCTTCTATGGTTGTTTCAATAAAGCCGAAGAAAATAGCCGCTTCCAAAAAGATATAGAATTTAAGTGATAAATCTTCCTGATTATTAATCCGAACTTTACTCTTTTGAATATCTTGATTTGCTAACTTACGTAAAAACCAGAAGAGTTTATTTATTTGTTCGATTCGCGGAAACATGACTTCTGGATCTACTTCAACCGGTTCTTCTCGAAGGATATCAAAAAGTTCTTCACTTGTTATCTTATCGACGTCCAACTCTTTGTCATCAACAAAAGAATCATCAATTGTAATTTCTACTTCACGATCAATGGATGAAATGTCAACTGTTTGCGAGTAGTCGTCTCTTGCTAAATATTCAGTGATTAAGGATTTTTGTTTTTCTTTCTCCTCTTCCGATAGATCATCTGACAGCAATAAGCTCTCTAACTCTAAATCATTTATGTTTGATAATACCAATTTATTTATCCCCCATATTTTATTGTAGAACCACCATTTTATTCCGTCATTCTGCTGGTAATTCTCCTTATTACAATCTTAACACAAAATTCATACTTTTTCAGCTTTGAAAAGTGCTCTTCTAAAGTGCCTATTTCGTATTTTTCATTCTCATAAAATGAAAAAACACCT
>JARICH010000050.1 GCA_029257245.1 Atopostipes sp.
ACATTTTCTACTGGTCGTTTTAGTATGACCACTTGGAAAAAGAGCATAATCATTGTCAAAGGAAGAATGCCTTTCACTGTATCCCATAAGGGAGCTATTATTTCTAAAAATTTCAAACAATCACCCCAATTCTCATATCTTCTTTCTATATTATAATGGATTGCACAAAGAAAGCTAGGGATAAGGCCGTTAAACTAGTAAAGACCTCATTTATCGCTTCTATTATTCTGCAGATTCATCATCTTCAATTTCACTCAAAGATAAATGCAACTCTTCCCATTTCATAAAAACTTCTTCTAACTTCTCATTTTGATCATCAAACTCGACAGATAAGCTAGTCAGTCGTTCGGCAGTTTTTGGATCAAAATTCTCAGGGTTTTCTGCACTAATCATGGAAAGCTCATTCATTTCTTCGGTAATCTCTTCTAGTCGTTCTTCGATTTGAGCAATTTTTTCTTCAATTCCTTTGATTTCACGTTCTAAACGACGACTTTGGCGTTTGATTTCTTTTCGATTTGCCCAACTACCGGTATTAGTAGTATCATTGTCTTCATTTGAATCAAAAGTTTGTTGATTACTTTCGAGAGCTTCTCTTGCTGCTCGTTCGAGTTCAAACTTTTCTTCTTGTTTGTGTAAATAATAATCATAATCCCCCAAATATAAACTAGTGCCATCTGGACCAATATCAATTACTTTCGTTGCTAAGCGGTTAATAAAATAACGGTCATGGGATACAAAAAGCAAGGTTCCCTGAAAATCAATCAAGGCATTTTCAAGCACTTCTTTTGAATCAATATCTAAATGGTTAGTCGGTTCGTCTAAAACAAGAAAGTTATCATGATTTAAAGCAAGTTTTGCTAAAGAAACACGAGCCCTTTCACCACCGCTTAAAGAGGCAATAGATTTTTCAACATCTTCACCTGTAAATAAAAAGCTTCCGAGAAAAGTTCGGATTTTTTCTTCATCCATTAATGGGTGATCATCCCAAACTTCTTTTAAAACAGATTTTGAAGAATCTAAATCTTGTTGTTCTTGGTCATAGTAACCAAGATCAACTTTACTTCCAAAATGAATTTCTCCTTGAAGGGCCGATATTTTTCCAATAAT
This sequence comes from Atopostipes sp., assembly GCA_029257245.1. Classification (GTDB taxonomy): domain Bacteria; phylum Bacillota; class Bacilli; order Lactobacillales; family Carnobacteriaceae_A; genus Atopostipes. The sequence goes on from JARICH010000050.1 coordinate 1,108, forward strand.
GGTCTTTAATAAGGTAGATTTACCAATTCCGTTTGGACCGATTAAAGCAATGGCATCTCCTTTACGAATATCTAAAGCAATCCCTCGACTCAAAGCTTCATCCTCCGTGTATCCAATCGTTAAGTCTTCTGATTGTAAGACAACATCTCCGGTCTCTCTTTCAGGATTAAATGAAAAGAAAGCTGTTCGTTCATCACCAAAAGGCTTATCAATCCGGTCGATTTTCTCTAATTGTTTTCTTCGCGATTGAGCACGGCGACTGGTTGATGCTCGTGCAATATTTCGTTCAACAAATTCTTCCATTTTTGCAATTTCTTTTTGCTGTTTTTCATAATCACGTTCTTGTTTTTCTAAATCTTTTGCTTTTTCTTTGAGATAGTAGGAGTAATTTCCTCGATAATAATTGATTCCTCCATAACTCATTTCATAGGTTTCAGTCGTTAATTTATCTAGGAAATAACGGTCATGAGAAACAATGACTAAAGCACCTGAATAGTTCATTAAATAATTTTCAAGCCAATACAAGGTATCAATGTCTAAATGGTTGGTCGGTTCATCTAAAATTAACAAGTTTGGTTTTTCAAGTAAAAGTTTAGCAAGTGCCAATCTTGTCTTCTGACCTCCTGATAAATGATTAATTGGTTTATCATAATCCTCTTTGAAGAATGAAAAACCCTGGAGAATCATTTCGATTTCACTTTTATAAGCATAACCATTTTGACGCTCAAAACTTTCTTGTAATCGATGATAATCTTTTAGTAGAACTTCAGTTTCTTCCTCGTTTTTTTGAGTAAGTTTCCCCATTTGTTCTTCTAATACACGCATTCTTTCTTCCATAGCGATTAATGGTTGGAAGACTTTTAACATTTCCTCCCAAATAGTAGAATCAGATTCTAAACCGCCATGTTGATCTAAGAAGCCAATCGTTAAATCTTTCCTGGCCATGACTCGGCCTTCATCAGCAGGCTCGATATCGGCTAATATTTTTAGTAGAGTAGATTTACCCGCACCATTACGGCCAACTAAACCAATCCGAGCTCGTTTTTTTATTTCAAAATTCACACCTGTAAAAAGAGTTTCACCGCCAAAACGGCGGGTGACATTTTGTGTTTGTAGTAACATATAATCGTATCCTCATTTCTGGAATCTTTCTTAATTTTATCATAATTTTATCTTTTACCAAAACAAGACTTCTCTCGTGACTTGAATAGCAAGCACCTTCTTTTATAATTAACCCATAATAAAAAAGTTTGTGAAAAAAAGAGGTCTAATACTTTAAATAAATGATTTGACTTGTTATAATGATACGGAAACAGAGATTATTAACCTGTATTTTAATTCACAAATTATTAACTAACTACTGAATGCAATGGAAAGAATGGAGTGTAAGAATGAAAGATAAAAAAATACCACGCGCAACAGCGAAACGACTGCCTTTATACTATCGTTATTTACAATATTTATTTAGTTCTGGCAAGAAAAAGGTCTCCTCTGCTGATTTAAGTGACGCAGTTAAAATTGATAGTGCAACTATCCGAAGAGACTTTTCTTATTTTGGTGCACTAGGCAAGAGAGGTTATGGTTATGATGTAGAAGACTTATTGAATTTCTTCAGTAAACAATTAAACCAAGACCAGTTAACTCATGTTGCTTTAATTGGAGTCGGACATCTCGGACGAGCCTTATTAAATTATAATTTCCAAAGTCAAAATAATATTCGAATCAGTGCAGGTTTTGATGTCGATGAAGATTTAGTGGACACCATATATGAAGGGGTTCCGATTTATCGAATTGATGACTTAGGCGAACAGATAAAAGCCCAACAGTTTGATGTCGCGATTATCACTGTGCCTGGTGAGGCTGCACAAGATATTACAGATCGTTTAGTCGAAAATGGAATTAAAGGAATTATGAACTTTACTCCGATTCGTCTAACAGTACCAGAAAACGTACGAGCAATGAATGTGGATCTCAGTAATGAACTTCAATCATTAATTTATTTCGTACAGTACAGTGATGTTATTACGGATGAAAATGAATAAAGCAATAGATTAAAATAAGCAGAGCTCCATTCAATAAATGGAGGGACTCTGCTTATTTTTTTAGTTCAGGGATGGAAAAACTAATCCGAATCTTTATTATTTCGATCGATCGTTTTCAAATGATAGTAGATTTTAGTTAACTGACTGGCTTGAACAAAATCCCTCGTAGCGAAAGCAGCTAGTATTAAAGGGAAAAGGCCCCAGCCAGCAATCATGACCAGTTTCACCGTAAAATAAAAATTGATGAGAAAAAAGACATAACGGATGAGAATGGGAACTAATAGATTTTTTGTATTCAAAGAATAACTCCTAACTAATTCAGCATTTTCTTTTACTTGTCTATCATACCATAAGGAAGAAAAATATCGAGCAGGAGGAAACAAATTTCTTGCATCTCTGATAATTTTTTCCTATACTATTAATTGTGAGTTAGCAGTCGGAGTTGCCGAGTGCTAAAATATTAGATAAAAATTTGGAGGTATTTTATATGTTAAAACCATTAGGAAATCGAGTACTACTCGAACTTGTAGAAGAAGAAACGACAACTTCGGGTGGGATTGTCTTGCCAGATTCAGCGAAGGAGAAGCCACAATTCGCAAAAGTAGTTGCGGTAGGAGAAGGTCGATTATTAGATAGCGGAGATCGATTAGAATTAGAAGTCAGTGTTGGCGATAAAGTTGTTTTTGAGAAATATGCAGGGACTGAAATTAAGTATGAAGGCACTGATTACCTCGTATTGAAAGATACAGATATTATTGCAATTGCTGAATAAGAATAGTTTATCATTGATTAAACAATCGACCAAGCAAACAATTAATAAATAAAAATCATTTAGATAAAGGAGCTTACAGAAATGGCAAAAGAAATTAAACACTCAATTGATGCACGTCAGGCAATGCTTGATGGTGTAAATAAATTAGCAGATACGGTTAAAGTAACAATCGGACCAAAAGGACGTAATGTACTTTTAGGACAACCATTTGGTGCCCCACAAATTACGAATGATGGAGTAACGATTGCTCAGGAAATTGAATTAGAAGATAAATTCGAAGATATGGGTGCTCAACTTGTCGCTGAAGTAGCAAGCAAAACAAATGACATCGCAGGAGATGGGACCACTACAGCTACCGTACTCGCCCAGTCCATTGTTAATGAAGGGATGAAAAACGTTGTTGCAGGAGCGAATCCAGTTGGAATTCGTCGCGGAATTGAACAAGCAACAGAACTTGCGGTTGAAGCATTAGCGAATATTTCAACAAAAGTAGATAGCAGTGAAGCGATTGAACAAATTGCTTCGATTTCATCTGGAGATCCAGCTGTTGGTAAGATTATCGCAGACGCAATGGATCGAGTAGGTAGCGACGGTGTGATTACCATTGAAGAAGCACAAACAATTGAAACAACCTTAGAAGTTGTTGAAGGAATGCAGTTTGATCGTGGATACCTCTCACAATATATGGTGAATGATAATGAAAAAATGATGGCTGATTTAGAGAATCCATATATTTTAATTACGGATCAAAAAATATCAACGGTACAGGATATTGTTCCTTTATTAGAAGAGATTATGCAAGAAAGTCGACCATTATTAGTCATCGCCGATGATGTAGATGGCGAAGCTTTACCAACACTCGTCTTGAATAAAATTCGAGGAACTTTAGATGTTACAGCAGTTAAAGCACCTGGATTTGGCGATCGTCGAAAAGGAATGCTCGAAGACATTGCAATCTTAACTGGTGGTACAGTGATTACAGAAGATTTAGGACTTGAACTAAAAGATACAACGATTGATCAATTAGGAACAGCTAGCCGTGTAACAGTGACACAAGATGAAACAGTGATTGTTGAAGGTGCAGGCGATCGTAAGCAAATTGAACAACGCGTTTCTCTATTACGTAAACGAGTAGAAGATACAAGTTCTGATTTTGATCGTGAAAAATTACAAGAACGAATTGCGAAGTTAGCGGGTGGAGTAGCGGTTATTTCAGTTGGAGCAGCTACTGAAACAGAAATTAAAGAACGTAAACTACGGATTGAAGATGCATTAAACGCTTCACGTGCGGCGGTTGAAGAAGGAATCGTAGCCGGTGGAGGTTCAGCTTACCTCAGTATTCTATCTGAACTAGAAAAGTTAGAATTAGAAGGTGACGAAGCAACAGGAGTCAACATTATTTTACGTGCGCTTGAAGAACCTGTTCGTCAAATTGCGAAAAATGCTGGAGTTGATGGAAGTGTTGTGATTGAGCGTCTGAAAAATAGTGAACTAGGAATTGGTTTTGACGCAATGACTGGTGAATTAGTCAATATGATTGATGCCGGAATCATTGACCCGACTAAAGTAACTCGTTCAGCTCTACAAAATGCAGCATCTGTTTCTGCTTTACTCTTAACAACCGAAGCAGCGGTTGCAGAAATTCCAGAAAAAGAAGAACCAGCTATGGATCCAACCGGAGGCATGGGCGGTATGGGTGGCATGTACTAAGGAAAAATAACTTTAAATAAAAAATGAAAATAAAAGCTCGTCGAAGGAAAATAATAATTCCTTTGACGAGCTTTTTTAATTACTTTATTAAATATAGTAGGTGTTTAAGTGATTTTATCCTTTTTATTAAATACTTCTGAGGAAAGACTAAGAGGGGTTATCTTATTCATAGATTCGATCAACTCGTCGACCGAGTGCACAGAGTAATTCATAAGATGAACTGTTGATTAATTGCGCGAGTTCTTCAGCAGAGCTGTAGCCGTCGGCGGGGTCTCCAAAATAGCTGAGGTAATCCCCGACTTTTAAAGAAACTTCCTTAGAAGAATCGATCATGATTTGATCCATACAAATGTCTCCGACAATCGGTAGATTTTTACCTTGATAGCGAAAACACGCTTTATTCGATAAAGCTTTCGGAACCCCATCCGCATAGCCCATCCCAATAGTAGCGACTTTCATTGGCTCCGATGAAAAGAAATTTCGTCCATAACCTATACTGTGCCCCGCTGGAAAATCTTTAAGATGCGTTATTCTAGCGTCCACATTTTGAATCGGCTGTAAATTTAGTTTCTGATCCTCTAAAGAAGTTGGATTAAAGCCATAAAGACCGATCCCTACTCGAACCATGTCTAGGTGATACTCAGGAAAATTAATTGTCGCTGCTGTATTACAAGCATGAACAAGGTTAAAATGAATATCTTTTTCCTCAAATTGATCAAGGATTCTTTTAAACACTTTAAATTGCTCATCGGTAAAGTTTTTCGGATCTCTATGAGTCGCATCAGCAAAGTGAGTATAAATACCTTCAATAGTAACTGTTGGAGAATTTAAAATTTGATAGATTTTATAAGCTTCTGAAAACTGACTAACCCCAATTCTTCCCATTCCACTATCGATTTTTAAATGAACGAGTGCTTGTTTTTTTAAGCTCTCTGCACGATTCACAATTGCTGAGGCTAACTCAGCTGAAAAAACAGTTAGGCTAATGTTATTTTCAATTGCACTGTCGATTTCACTTAGTCGGACAGCATTAAAAATAAGAAGGGGTGTTTCAATGCCTGCTTTTCTCAATTCAAGCGCTTCTCCTAACTGAGCAAGACCAAAATAATCAGCTGCTTGCTTTTCTTCCATAAATTGAGCGAGTTCAACTGCTCCATGTCCATAGGCATTTGCTTTAATGACAGCCATAAAAGTGGTCTGTTTAGAAAGAATTTTCTTGAAATTCTGAATATTATTTAAAAGTTTCTTTTTATAAATTTTTGTTTTCGACAAAGAAAGTTCTGTAAAATCCATTAGCTAACAACCTTTCTAAAAAAGTTTATAATACTTTTATTCGTGTTAGAATTATACCATATTAACTAGTTATTTGAATCTTTTAAATGAACTCGATTCATTCAAAAAATATAAGCAATTGATTTTAGAGGAGAAGAGAGAATGAAGAACAATGTGTATGAAAGTAAATTGACTTTGCCTAATTTTTTAGCGGACCGCTATGGGCGTTTAAATTTGCAAGACTTAATTAGTGTATTCATCGCTTTATCGACTGAACAAACTGAGCAGATGGATGTGCCTGATGTAGGAGAATTAGGTTATAAATGGATTATTACTCAATATAAACTACAAATTAATCGCATGCCTAAAATATCGGAAGAAGTAACCATCCGGACTTTTATTAAAGAACATAATCGTGTCTTTACCTATCGAGAATTTGAATTGTATGATGAGAATAACGAATTGCTGGTTCACGTTCTGACCGTTTTTGCATTGATTAATGAGAAACGGAAACTATCTCGGATTCCTAAAGAGCTAACAGAAGCTTTCGGTTCGAAAGAAAGTAAACGCATTCGTCGCTTAGCAAGACCAGACTTACCGAACTTAAAGAATCAAGTAAAAGAAAAAACATATTCTGTTCGATATTTTGATATTGATCGTAATTTCCATGCGAATAATTCGATGTATTTTATATGGATGTTAGATGCGTTAGGTGATGAATTTTTAGCACGTCATGATATTTTAGCAGGAAATGTTGTTTATGAAAAAGAAATTTATATGGATGAAGAAGTTGTCTCCTATGTTGATTTTAAAGTAGACGATCAAGAAAGTCTTATTTCTCGTCACCAAATTAAAGTAAATGATATTTCACGGGCTCATGCTAATTTTACTTGGAAAACAAATAATGTAGATTATGCAGCAGATTTAAAGGGACTAAATAATAACAAATAGAAATTAAAAAAGGCACTCAAAAAGAGCGCCTTTCTTTATGTTTTAGTAGAAAAATGGATTCGTGTTGATCTCATTTTCAATAGTGGTTTTCAGCCCATGACCCGAGTACACAGTATAATGTCCTGGAAGGGTGAAAAGTTGTTCGCGAATACCGGATAATAATTTAGCTGGCTCACTTCCAGGTAAATCACTACGGCCTACGCCCCCAGCAAATAGAGCATCCCCTGTTAAAACAAATTCTCCTTCATCAAAAACAAAGGATACCCCACCTGGGGAATGTCCTGGGGTGGCTAAGACTTTAAAACTAAAATCGCCAATGGTTAAGGTCTCATCTGGATTAAATAAATGATCGGCTCGTTGAACAATGATCGGTTCACTAATGATAGCTGAAAGATTTTTAGTTGGATTAATTAACCAATCATCTTCTTCAGGTGCAACATAGACAGGGATGTCATATTTCTCGCGCATTTGTTCGACTGCACCTATATGGTCATAATGAGTGTGGGTCAGTAAGATAGCGATTGGTTGAATCGCTAAATCATCAATCAATCGGTTAATTCGATCTGCATCCGCGCCGGGATCAACAATTAAGGCCTTTTCTCCATTATGAATAAGATAACAATTTGCGACACCAGGACCGACAGGAATTCTTTTTACTTTTAGCATATTTAATAATCCTTTCTTTTTAAAAAATCTCTTTTCATTGAATTATAACGAAGATAAAGAAAAAATGAAATAGTACTGATTTTTGATTATTCTTGCTATACTATCCATTGTATAGACTTGCACTCTTAAAATAGAGTGAAATGAAGAGATTAAGGAGATAAGAATGAAAGCAATCTACAGTAAAAATGAAACAGAAACAATTGAGCTCGCTAAAAAATTAGCCAAACTTGTTAAACCAGGAATGACCATTCTACTGTTAGGTGATTTGGGGGCAGGAAAAACGACCTTTACCAAAGGAATTGGTCAGGGACTTGGGATTAAACGGATCATTAAAAGCCCGACTTATACGATTGTGCGTGAATACATGGATGGGTCTTTACCTCTTTATCATATTGATTTATATCGTTTGGAAGAAGAAGATGTCGCTAATTTAGCATTAGACGAATA
>JARICH010000005.1 GCA_029257245.1 Atopostipes sp.
CGAGCCATAACTCCTGGAGCTGGTCTTTCGATGTTAAAGGCTTCGTTTGTTTCAATTGGCCCTCGACCATCTAAAGGTTCTCCTAATGGGTTAATTACTCGTCCTAATAATTCATCTCCTACCGGCACTTGAATAATTTCTTTTGTTCGGTAAGCTTTATCATTTTCACTGATATTATCATCACTACCAAGTAGAATAACTCCTACTTGATTTTCTTCTAGGTTCAATGCTAGACCAAAAGTTCCATCTTCAAAACGAATTAATTCGTTTGATTGAACATCTCGCAGTCCTCTAACAAAAGCAATTCCATCTCCTACTGTTAGTACGACTCCTGTATCTAAGTCATTAAATTCCCAGTCTATTTGTTGAATTCTTTCTTTTATCTTTTGAATAATCTGTTCATTTTTTTGAGACATACTACACCTCTCTTAAAATCTGATTAATGCGTGATCGGAAAGTTGTATCAATAACCGCATTATTGACTTCCAATCGGACACCACCTATTAAATCACTATCTACTGTGAAATTTAGCATGAAATCTGTTGTCCAGTTTTCCTGTATCAGCTGTTTTATGTTCTCCTTAAAGGCTTCACTCAAAGGCTTAGCACTAGAGACATTTACTTCAGCTAATAAGTCAGCTTCCACTAGTCCAAAACGGTAATCTTCAATAATTGTATCTAATCGACTTAATAATCCGTCTTGAACAAGCACTCTAACAAAATTAACTGCTAGTGGATGAAATTTATCCGCAAGTATTTCACTAAAACTTTCCATTTCTTCTGGAATAAACTCTACAATGGATACGTATTCCTCGAGATCGACGAGTAAATCGTCAATCTTTTTAAGTTCATAGTACATTGGAAGCTTTTCTTCGTCTGCTACAGATGCTAAAAAACCATAAGCGTACTGTCTAGTCAGTCTCATTGTTCATCTGCTCCAATTCTACTTCTAGAGAATTATATATTTCTTCTTCATCATAGGAATAGTTTTCAAGTGCACGCTCTGCGACACTTACTGCGGTTTCCAAGATGTGGTCCTCTAGTTCAATTAGCATTGCTTGTTTCTGTTTTTCAATTTCCAGCTCAGTTTGTTCCATCAAACGTTGTCGACGTTCTTCCGCTTGACGCAATATTTCTTCGCGTTCTCTTTGGGATTCTTTCTTCAAAGCCTGTTCTGAGCGGGCTAATGTTTCTATATTTCTTTGATAGGATAATTCTAGCTCTTTTTCTTTAGCAATTGCTTGCTTTTCAACATTATCGGCTAAATTTTGTGCTTCATCTAACTCTTCTGCTTGGGTATCCAAGTAGTTCATTACTGGTTCATGTAAATATTTACGATAAAGCAAATAAATTACACCGGTAGCACCAAGTTGAGTCAATAATGTTAATACATTTGGAAAAAGTTTATCTGCAATATCGAACATATTGATCCCTCGCTTCTAGTAGTCTTAATATACAAATAGTAATAAGAACGCTATTAGCAATCCGTAAATCGCTGCTGTTTCTGCAATACCGGCACCTAACAGTAACATCGTACGAATTTCTGTTTCTGCTTCTGGATTCTTACCTACTGCTTCTACTGCTTTAGCTGCTGCTAAACCCTGTCCTAGTGTTGAGAAAACACCTGTCATTACCGCTAATGCTGCTGCTATTGCTACTAATCCATCTCCTGTTGTCATTTAAATCTACTCCTTTTTCTTTTTTAATTTTTTATTGTATCTTCACGGGGTGTTTCCATTCCTATGAAGATAATTGTTAATGAGATAAACAGATATGCTTGAAGAAATCCTGCGAATAAATCAAAATACAAATGCAATACTGGTGCAAGCACAACACCTGCAAAGTTGAATCTACCTATTAAAGGTATAAAACTACTTACCCATGATGTAAAAGTATAGAGTAAGGACATAATAACTGATCCTGCTAAAATATTACCAAATAAACGGAGAGACAAGCTGATTAATGGGGATATTTCCGAGAAAATATTTGGTATTAAAAAAAGTGGCGTTGGTTCAATATAACTCTTAAAATATCCTTTCACTCCATTTTCTCTAAACTTAACTACTTGAATAGAGATCCAAGTAATTAGTGCTAAGAGTAAAGTCACACTAAAGTTCATTGTGGGAGCAGTTAGTCCAAAAAGACCACTTATATTCGATACTATAATGTAGATAAACACACTCCCAATATAGACCGAGAATACTTTCCCATACCGCTCACCCATTGAAGAAATGGTATAATTTCTAATGAATTGAACATAGGCGATAATAGCTGCTACTAATCGATTTGGTTTCTTTTTTCCGTCTAAGTTTGATAAGACATTTCCTATCTTCCAAAAGGCTAAACCTAAAATGACGGTGATAATAACGATTGATATTTGTTCTTCCTGAAACACTATCTCTCCTCCTTTATGAAAGCATTACTTACAAACATGATGAGTCGACTACTGAAATATGCCGCAAAAATTCCATAGGGACTAATATAATTTGGTATAAAAAATGAAACTAATAAGGGAGCTGCTATCCAAATTATTACACCCATTAAATAAGCGAGATATTTTTTCATTGAAAAATTATCTAAGTCAAATAGTCGATTCAAAAATTTTTCTCGATTATATTCTAACACGATCATAAATATCCAGCCGAGCAACCAGCCAATTCCGTATGAAAAATCAAGAAAAAACAATGTTAAACCGAATAAAAAAACTGTAAAACTAAACTTACTCATCCACATTCCCCTAACGAAAATTGCTAACTTGGTACTTTTAGAACAAAATGCATACTATTTCATTATAGACCAAGTCGACTTACTTATTCAAGTAGTTCCCTAGTTTTTCTTATAGAAGACTTAATATCATCTTTTCTTATGAATATTGTTTAAACCATGAACTAATTTCTTCTAATCTTTGAATTCGTAAGTTAGGTAGACCATTTCTCGACAGCCCATGACTTGATTGAGGAAAAATGACAAGCCGAGTATCTACTTCATATTTCTTCATCGCAATATAAAACTGTTCTGCCTGTTCCAGTGGACAGCGTAAATCTTCTTCCCCGTGAATGATTAATAGGGGTGTCTTCGCGTTTTCTGCATGAGCTAAAGGTGACATTGCCCATAATTCATCCGCTTTCGTTAAATCTCGTCCTAATTGAAACTCCACAAAAGAAGGGCCGATGTCACTGGTACCATAGAAGCTAATCCAATTTGAAATAGAACGCTGAGTAGCGGCTGCTTTAAAGCGATTAGTATGTGTAACCATCCAGTTCGTCATGAATCCACCATAACTGCCACCAGCTAAATAAACTTGTTCTTCATTTATAGATGGATATTTTTTTAGAACATAATCCAAACCATTTAATAAGTCCTGATAATCCTCATCCCCATAGTTATCTAAGATAGAGGCCACAAATTCTTGACCGTAGCCACTGCCTCCTCTTGGGTTAATCATGATGATGCCGTAACCTTTAGCAGCCAGACTCTGCATTTCATGGAAAAATGTTTCTCCATAAGAAACTTGCGGTCCTCCATGGATGTATAGAATGGCCGGATGCTTGTCTAGTGCTTCTAGCGGCGGAACATACCAAGCTTGAATGTCCCAGTCATTAACACTCTTATACCAAAACATCTCTGGTTTTGAAAACTTATGAGTATTCATAAACTCTTCATTTGGATTATAGATATTTTCTAGTTTTGTTGTTTCTAAATCAATAACCGCTAATTTACTGGGCGTCGTTGAATCTGAATAACTAATATACACTTTCTTTTTATCCCTAGACAAAGCAAATGAAGTAATATGCATTTCTTTATTTACTAGTTTATGGATTTCTCCTTTAAGGTTTCCTTTATATAAAGTAATTTTTCCATGTTCGGTTACCTTAAATAGAAAACTCTTTCTATCTTCCAACCAAAGTAAATCTGGTCCAGCTAGATTCTGTTGAAAATCTCCAACTAATGAGTCCCCCACTCCAAAATCTAAGTCTGACGTTAGATTTTTCAAAGATTCTTGCTCTTGATTGTATAAATAAATGTCGTTATCTGTTACAAATTTATAGGAAAAATCATTTCCTATGAGTAGTAAATATTTCTCATCTTCCGACGCTTCTGCAAAACTAAAAATCCCTTCAGGTATTTCACTTGTTAAGTTCTCTGCTTCTTTAGTAACCAAATCATAGCGAAAGATTGTTCCTCCATACAACCACTCGTTTTCTGGATCAAAATGGTCAAAATATAGAAGATATGTCTCGTCTTTAGAAACATAGCTCAAAACTAGGGAACGATCTTTTTCAACAATTAATTCTGGTTCTATTTCTTTATTTACATTTTCTATTATTATTCTCTTTATTTGATGTCGGTGGTTTTCTTTTAAAGACCCATGGCCATCTTCTTTGTATTTCAATTTAGTAATCACTGTCTTATTTGCTAACTCTTCATTTTTTTCAACAGTTTGCTCTTTATCTTCTTTAAATGTTTGATAGTAAATGCGAGAGCTATCTCTCACCCACAGATAGTGACTCACCCCATTCTTTTCATGAGTCAACTGAACAGCTGACCCTCCAGCTAATGGGATCGCAAAGATTTGCATTTTTTCATCTAAACTATTATTTGATAAATAAGTTAAGTATTTTCCGTCAGGTGATCGCTCGATCTTCGTATGAATGTTCCCACTGTCTCCAAAGTGAGTTCGTTCATTTGTTTTTAAATTTAAACGATAAATGGACGACAAGTATTTATTTTCTTTTTTACTAATCATTGTTTCTAAATAAAAAACATTTTCCTTGTCAACCAGCAATTGAGATAAATTCTTTAAATCATATAAACTTTCATCGCCTATCTTCTTCATAGAATCTGTCCTCTCTTGATCTCCCAATCTAAAAAAACCTTCTGAATTCAAAAAATTCTTGCAACCAGATAATTATCTAATCACAAGAATTTTTTACTGAGTGTTTTTAATTAAAAATCATCAAATTTATATTCCTGTTTGTTTTTAAATTTATTATAAAACAATGGCGAAACTGAGCGATTTTGGTGAACTCTCTCAATTGCTTGTCCAATTAATTCACTGACACTCATCAGCTCTATTTTATCGATTCTTTTTTCTTCCGGTAGGTAAATTGAATCTGTCACAACCATTGTCTTAATGACAGAATTTTCAATTCGCTCAATAGCTGGTTCAGAGAATATTCCATGAGTACCTGAGGCATAAACTTCCGTTGCTCCAGCATCTTTCAAAGCTTGCGCAGCATTGACAATGGTTCCAGCAGTGTCAATCATGTCATCTATTAAGATTGCTTTTTTGCCTTCAACATTTCCAATAATCCCCATAACTTCGGAAACATTTGGTTTCGGTCTTCTCTTATCAACAATTGCTATCGGTGATTCTAAAAATTCTGCTAATTTACGAGCTCGAGTGGCACCTCCGTGGTCTGGTGACACGACGACTACATCATCCCCTTTAAGTCCACGTTCTACAAACCAACTAGCCAGCAATGGTGCTCCTAGTAAATGGTCTACTGGAATATCGAAAAAGCCTTGTATTTGAGCAGCATGTAAATCTAATGCTATCACTCGATCCGCACCAGCCGTTGTAATCAAATTAGCAACTAATTTTGCTGTAATTGGCTCACGTGATCGTGCTTTCCGGTCCTGACGAGCGTAGCCATAATAAGGAATAACAGCAGTAATTCGATCTGCACTTGCCCGACGCAAGGCATCAATCATAATTAACATTTCCATAATGTTATCGTTCGTTGGTCTTGATGTCGATTGAATAATATAAACATCATCCCCCCGAATACTTTCTTCGATGTTAATTGCTACTTCACCGTCAGCAAAGCGGTTAACGCTACGCTTTCCTAATTCCATCCCTAAATAATTCGCTATCTTTTCGGCTAGTGGAAAATTTGAACTCAATGAATAGATTTTTAACTGTTTTTCTTTGTCACCCATTACAGATCCCCCGTTTAAACATTTTATTTTTTAATAAACTTTAGTCCTCATTTTTATTTTCAAAATAATTCGTATAAAAATCTTTTTTTATTACTTGGCGTCCTCGACCAATTCCCAAGGATTCTTTTGGGAGGTCTTCAATAATTGTTGAACCTGCCGCAACAAATGATTTGTCCCCTAAATGAAGAGGTGCAACAAGTGTCGCATTACTGCCTATAAAGGAATGACTTCCAACTGTTGTTTTAAATTTCTCTTTTCCATTATAGTTTGCAAAGACAACGCCAGCTCCCACATTCACTTTGGATCCAACTTCCGCATCTCCAATATAGCTATGATGCCCAACAGCACTTCCTTCGCTAATTGTTGAATTTTTAATTTCAACAAAGTTACCAATATGAACTTTCTCTTCAATTACAGTGTTTGCTCGTAAATGACTGTACGGCCCAATATCAGAATCTTCTTTTACTTCTGCTTCTTCTAATACAGATTGTCTAATTGTTACTCGATCTTTGATCTGGCTATCAATAATTGTACTGTCAGAACCGATTAATACATCTTCACCAATAACTGTTGTTCCCTTTAAATAAGTTCCCGGTTCAATCACTGTATCTTGACCAATTTCGACATCCATTTCGATATAAGTAGTTTGCGGATCGATTATTGTTACTCCATTGACCATATGCTTTTCATTCACTCGAGCTTGCATAATCAACTGAGCTTCGGATAATGCTACACGATCATTTACTCCTAATGATTCATCCTTATTTTCTAGTTGATAGGCTTCCACAATTTCCTTGCGGTCTTTTAGGATTTCAATCACATCGGGTAAGTAATACTCTCCTTGTGCATTATTATTATCTACCTTTTCTAATACTTCAAAGAGACTTTCATTATCAAAACAATAAGTCCCTGTATTTATTTCTTGGACAGCTTTTTCTGTTGTATTTGCATCTTTCTCTTCAACAATTTTGTGAACAGAACCATCTTCTGTTCGAATCACTCGACCATAACCGAACGGGTTCTCTGTCTGTGCAGTTAAAATTGTAGCTTTCGCATCTTTTTTTTCATGGAAATCCATTAGTTTTTTTATCGTTTCTGCTTGAAGTAAGGGGGTGTCTCCGGACAGGACTAAAGTTGTTCCTTTTTTGTCCGCTAGGAGTGAACGCCCCTGTTCTACTGCATGGGCAGTGCCTAGTTGTTCGTCCTGGTAAAGATAATCACTTTGATCTTGCAGATAATCTTTCACTAAATCTGCACCTACCCCTGTCACAGTATAAACGCGATCTACCTCGGCATCCAATGCTGCTTGAACGACGTGTCCAACCATAGGACGTCCCATCACTGGGTGCATCACCTTATACAGTTTAGATTTCATTCGTGTTCCCTGCCCTGCGGCTAAAACAATTACATAACGATTTTTCATTTGCTTTCTCCTTAAGAATTACTGATTACTTACTATTTCATCCAATCTTTTTCTATTTATATCTTAAGCTATTTTACTATCTCTTTCAATAAACTTTCAATTCGTTAAAAAATTGCCCAACTCAACTTTTATCTTTAGAGTCTCTGGATCAATCGATTGGATCTTCAACAAGGATCGATAGTCTTCAATGGAAGCTTGGCTATCGTGTTCTAAAAAGACTACCGCATCAACAACCTCTGATTCGAATTCTTCAGCCATTCGCTCGAGTCCTGCCATCGTCCCGCCACCGCGAAGGAAATCATCAATTAATAATAGTTTAGAACCAGCTTTCAAACTGTTTTTAGAAAGTGCCATTTTCTCAACTTCTTGCGAAGATGAACGTGGCTGGTAATTAATACTTACTGTTGAACCTTCAGTGACTTTTGATGATTTTCGTACAATCACAAAGGGAACATTTAACTGATAAGCAACAGCTTGAGCAATCGGTACTCCTTTCGTTGAAATTGTCATAATCGTATCAATTTCTTGATCAATATATTTTGAGGCAATTATTTTTCCGATTCTCTTAAGCCATTCTGGATTACTTAATAGGTCTGATGTATATATATATCCTCCCGGCAAAAGCCTTTTCGAATGGTTAATTTCATTTTTTATTTTTTCTAACTCTTTTTCTAATTCTTTTTCTTCAATTTGTGGTTGATACTCTACCCCACCTCGGGCCCCGGCATAAGTGATTAAAGCGCCCATTTTATTCTCTTCAAAAATACTCGTAATAATGGTCAAATCCTCACTAATACTTGATTTTGCTGCTTGATATTTTTCTGAAAAGAAATTTAATGGAGTAATTTTTTTAGGATTTTCTAAAAAGAAAATAGTCATATCAACTAAACGTTCACTTCGCTTAATTTTCATTAGAGACCTCCATATTTTTCTTGCCTTTATCATACCGAACATTTCTGTCTTTGTACATAAATTAACGGTTTTTGTTCGCTTTTAAATCCCTTACTTTTTAACAAAAAAACCTTTACTCTGCATTAGACAAAGTAAAGGTCAAGTTTAAATCATTATTTTTTGTTTCTTAATAATGAGAGCATGAATAAAGCGATATAAAGTAATGTAATCGTTGCTCCTGGTGGAGTTCCTAAATAATACGAAGTGGTTAGCCCTCCAAACATCCCTATCAATGCGACAACAATTCCTATTAAAATAACTCCATTAAAGCTTTTACTAAAACGCATCGAAATAGCCGCAGGTAAAATTAAAATAGCTGAAACAAGTAATGCCCCTACAATCGGCATGACAATAGCAATCGTTACTCCAGTTACTACATTAAAAGCTACCGACATTATTCGGACGGGTAGACCGGCAGTGAATGCTGTTTCTTCATCGAAAGTTAAGACATACATTGGACGTTTAAAAATTAAATAAAGGATTACAACAATCACTGTAATCACTAAGAGAAATAGAACTTGCTCTCTTGATATTGTTACAATCGATCCGAATAAAAAACTGTTTAAACTCATTGTTGTGCCGTCGCTTAAGCTCATTAGAAATAAAGCAAGAGCCATCCCCCCAGACATCATAATGGCGATCGATATTTCGGTATAGGACTTAAAGACCGACCCAATATACTCTAAAAGAATTGAGGCTAAAACCACTACAAATAAATTGGCCCAAGTGGGTGCAATACCTAGTAAAAGACCTAAAGCTACACCCACTAAAGAGATGTGTGACAAAGTATCGGCCAATAAGGTTTGCCGTCTTAAAATTAAAAAAAGGCCAATAATAGGGGCAATCAACGAGATTAAAAAAGAGGCTTGGAAAGCCTGTCTCATGAATCCATAGAAAAACATCTCCACGGGCAATTCTCCTTTCTCAACAATTCAATATGTTTGTCAATATAGCTACGCAATTCTAAATCGTCATGACTGACCATTAAAATCCCTTTGTTATGAACTTTTGCATTATGTCTTAACAATCGATAAAAATCTTTACGGGATTCTATATCCATTCCTGTTGTTGGCTCATCAAGAACAAATAAGTCGGGATCCATGGCAAAAACTCGAGCTAAGGAAATTCGTTGTTTTTGTCCTCCACTTAGTTCTCCTACTTTTTTATGACGCATCTCCCACATCCCTACTGATTCTAATGCTAACTTCACATGTTCATGATCTTTTTCATCAAGTTTCTTAAACCATCGATTTTGAGGATAGCGTCCTGATTCAACTAATTCAATTACTGTAGTCGGAAAACCTATGTTAAATGAGGAGACAGTCTGTGGGACATAACCGATCGTTAATTCTTTTCCTTGTCTATTCTTAGGGGAAATCTTAACTTGCCCTGTAGCTGGTTCTAACAACCCTAAAACATTTCTTAATAAAGTTGATTTAGCTGCGCCATTTTCACCTGTTAACATGACAAATTCTCCAGCTGATACAGTGAAATTGATATCCGAAAGTACCGGTTCATCATCATAATAAAAAGACAAGTCCTCTACTTCAATATAATGTGTCATTTTTCTTCCTCCTCTTTTATTCGAATGATCATGTTATTTGATCACCTTTTTTAGTTCGTTTAAGTTATGGTACATTGCTTCAATATAGAAATTATCCGCTTCATCTATTCCTTCCGGTTTGTTTTCCAGGTCATAAAGAATTGATATTTCGGCATCTGTTTCTCGAGCGATTGTTTCTGCTACCGCAGATGTATTTCCACTTTGATAAAAAATGACCTCTGTTTGATTCTCATTAACAAACTGAATTATTTCAATTAAGTCTTTCGGGTTAGGTTCAACTTCTGTTGACAAACCTCCAACTGATAGTTGTTCTAGATTATAGCGTTTTGCTAAATGACCAAAAGCTTTGTGTTGCACGATAAAAGAGCGGTTACTGGCCCCCAAAAAACTTGATTCATAGTCTTTATCAAGTCTTTCAAGTGTTTGCATCAATTTTTCACCATTTGCTTGGTAAATCTCTTCGCCTGTAGGATCAAGCTCAGATAGAAGATCAATTAATTCAGGTATCTGTTTGTGAATAGCTAAAGGATTTAACCAATAATGGGGATCAATATCTCCATGATCATGTCCGTGATCTTCTTCGGCATGGTCCTCTTCTGTATGGTTTTCTTCAAGTTCCAAATCAAGACCTTCCCCGAGTTGAAACACTGCTAGATCGTCGTTTTCTACGACAGTCAACATATCCGAAGCCCAAAACTCCATTTCATCACAGCTATAGATAAATGCATCTGCTTCATTGACTACAGTAATGGATTTAGCACTCGGTTCATAGTGGTGAGCATCCTCACCTAACCCAACCATCAAATGGACATCTGCCTGTTCTCCGGCAATCTCTCGTACAATTTCATACACTGGGAAGATTGAACTAACAATTTGAGTTTTAGGATTTCCCTCAATAGAATCATCTGTTTCGTCAGCATTCTCACATCCTGCAATAAAAAAAAGTGGAGCTAATAAAAGCAGCAGCCATTTAAGTTTCTTATCTTTCATAAAAATTTAAGTCCTTTCAAAAATAGTTAAATCGTAATCATTCCGATTTAGATAATAACGCGAATGAAGAGCCGAGTCAATTCTTTAATCCGAACTTGTATTTTATTTTTAAAATAAAAAAAACAGAAGCTTGAGCTTCTGTTTTGAATCTCTCCATTATTTCATTTTATCCCAATCTTCTTACTCTTCTTACTATTCTTCCTCTTCTTCTGGAACAAGTATAACTTCTGGTTTTTCAGGAAATTCAACTATTATAGAATCCGTTAAAACATCTGCGTAACTAAAAGATACGCGTTCATAGGATTCGCTTCCCTCATCGTCTAAATCTACAATAAACAAGGACGGATAAGTATCTGCTAACTTTCCTTCATGGATCGTTGTTTTTCGTCTACCTGCTTCAACTGTTACAATGATATTTTCGCCGACTAATTCTGCCAGTGTATCTTTAATACTATTTATAGTTGCTGTCATATAGGACACCCCTTATACACTATTAGTAGCCATTATAGCAGAAATTATAGCTAAATTAAATCAATACGTCTTTGTATTTGATCCACTTAACTGTTTTTCCAGCAAGCAAATAAGTGTTTTCTTTAAGCTATGGCTAAAAGTCTCTCAAGCCAAAATCATAAAGAGCATCCGCTAATTTTCCAAAGTCCTCAATACTTAAACTTTCACCGCGTCTTGAAGGGTCGATTCCTGAATTTTCGAACGCTTCTCTCAAAAGAGTTTCCTTCCCTTTGTCATCTAATTCGCGCCGCAAATTATTCCAAATTGTTTTTCGTCGTTGAGCAAATGATGCCCTCATTATCTTAAAGAATAAAGACTCATCTTTAACTTGTAAAGGACTCTCATCCAAAGCTTTCAACCGTACAATCGCCGACTCGATATTAGGTTGTGGCATGAAGACTGTTCGTGGAACTGTGAATGCAATATCAACATCCATATAGGCTTGAATCGCTATTGATAGAGAACCGTATTCTTTTGTGCTTGGTTTCGCTTCTAATCTTTCGGCCACTTCTTTCTGCATCATTAAAATCATTTGTTCGATGGGTAAAGAACTTTCTATTAGGTGCATAACTATTGGAGTTGTGATGTAGTAAGGTAAGTTCGCTATTACAACCAAGCGTTTTAAATCAGTTAAATGATCTTTTTGAAATTTTTCAAAATCTACCTTTAAAATATCCTCATGTAAAATCGTAATGTTCGAATAATCAACAAGTGTATCTTCTAACACAGGAATTAAGCGCCCATCTATTTCAAATGCAAAAACCTCTTTTGCTTGTTTCGCAATTTGCTCTGTCAATGCTCCGATTCCCGGACCAATTTCAATCACAGTGGTTTCTTTATCCACCGATCCGGCTCGAACAATGTTTTCTAATATATTTGTATCGATAATAAAGTTTTGTCCCAGACTCTTTTTCGCTCGCAAGTGAAATTTTTCGAGTATTTCCTTTGTGCGACTAGGTGTTGCAATCGCTTGTTTTTTATTCATTTTCCCCTGCCTCCCCTAACTTATCGAGTGTAGCTAAGACTTTTTCTTCAGAAATATTAAAAAGACTGAGTCGCTTTTGTAGTTGTTTACTATTTGTATAGCCTATTCTTAACTCTTCTCCTAATTTCATTCGTAATTTTTTCGAATCTTTATCACCCATCAAGCCATGCTTTCTTAAAAATCTTTTCGAAATGATCAAATCATCTGTCTCTGAAATTTCATAAAGTCCTGCTAAAGCTTCGTGAATCGATTCAATCGAAGCATGTTCAATTCCTAAAGTTCCTTTATGTTTTGGGAGACCTTCATCCACTCGAATAAAGGCGTGCTTTACCCCTGGAACGCGAGCATTAATTTTTTTGCGAATACTTTCTCCTGGGTAATCTGGATCTGTAAAGACAATTACCCCATGTTTTTTCTGGGCATGTTCAATTAAGGCGAGTGTTTCTTCTTCTAGCGCCATACCTTGCGTTTCAATTGTGCTCGCTTCAACCGCTAAATGTATTTTTTCAGTATCTTTTTTTCCTTCAACAACAATAACTTCTTTTATCTTCGGTCGTTTCATTTTAATAGTCCTCTATTTTAAATAATTCAATGGCATTTTTAGTTGTAATTTCTGCTAGTTCTTCAAGAGATAAATCATGAAGTCTCGCCAGTTCTTCTGCTACAAAGCGAACATAAGATGGTTCATTTCTTTTCCCTCGATGTGGCTCCGGACTTAGATATGGAGCATCTGTCTCAATTAGCACTCGGTTTAAAGGCACACGCTTAGCACTTTCTTTTACTTTTGGGGCATTTTTAAAAGTTAAGACACCACTAAATGAAATATGCATTCCTAAAGCTAGAAACTTTTCCAGCCATTCTGGACTTAAGTTAAAACTATGCATAATCCCACCAATCTCTTGGATATCTTCTTCTTTTAATACTCGATAAACATCTTCTGTACTTT
>JARICH010000113.1 GCA_029257245.1 Atopostipes sp.
TTTTTTGTTTTAATAAAAAATGGATGTCTGTGATATTTTCTTCGAGACTAGTGTGATCGTATTACCTTAGAGCAAGCAATCAAATTGAAGAATGGGTAATGGGAGAACTTGTTGGTACTACAGCGACTAGTGATTTTTTGAGTACAAATTAGACAGAGAAGATTTACGTTTAAGACTTGAAGTAAAATTTTACCAATAGTTCATCAATATCTAGGCATTGACGAACTATTATACAAAAGATAAGCATTAAGAGAAAATTTTCTATTAGGAAAAATAAGCGCTAATCAATAAAGATTGTAAAGACTATTCAATAAAAAATGCTACTGTAACTCGACTTTGATTAGTCTTCACAGTAGCATTTATTAATAAGTCATTATTTTCATCCTCTGGCAAGTTTTGTTCTTACTTTATTGGAGAATGTCTCAACCAGTAAAACAAGTATTACTAATCCGATTAAGAGTGAACCGACTTCATTCCAGCGGTAAGCATTCATTGCAAAGATTAAAGGTGCTCCAATTCCACCTGCACCAACAAGACCTAAGACAGAAGCATCTCTCAGATTCATGTCAAAACGATAAATGACAATGGAAATAAAACTAGAATAGAGCTGAGGTAAGATTCCATAGCGAATTTGGCCAAAGCGAGTAAGTCCCATCGATGAAAGAGAGTCGATAATATCTGTATCTAAATCTTCGATCGCATTGATATAAAGCTTAGTGACCATACCAATTGAGATGACTGCCATGGTTAGCACACCTGTAAAAGGTCCAGGTCCTGAAACTCTTATAAACATGAGCCCATATACAAGGGATGGAATTGTGCGGACAGCCATTGTTAGGAGGCGCCCGATATAAGCAATAGGTCGCGGCATAATTTTAGTTGACGAGATAAATGCAAAGGGCACAGCTAATATAGCACCAATAATCGTACCTAGAAAAGCAATACTTACTGTTTCAAATAAAAGATAAGGAACTCCAGCTGAACTAAAGTCAAAAAGGAAAGCTAAATCAGGATTAATAATTCCTTTAATAATACGCATTCCAATCACTGAGCTGTTTTCTTCTAGGCCTTTAAAGTTAACAGAAGTGGCTGACCAGACAATAAGCAAGAGAACAATAAAGGTCATCGTTATAATATATCTGAGATTATTTGGTTCTTCGCTTAATTTATTTTCAACGGATTTGTTTTCATTCATAAGCATATTTTAATTCTCCTTAGTCTAGTTTATTTCTAAAGTATTCACTTATGCTTTCAATAATAAAGACTGTAACGAATAGAGATAAAAGAATCATCCCTACGTTAGAGTATTCACGCCAGCCAAGCTTTTCATTTAGAATAAGTCCGATTCCACCAGCTCCAACATAACCCAATATTGCTGCATATCGAACATTTCCTTCAAAGTTAAATAAAGCAGTCGACAAATAGGAAGGTAAGACAACTGGAAATACTGCATATCTAAAAGCGTAAAACTTATTTAATCCCATGGATTCCATTGCTTGAAAAGAGCCCATATCAACTGTTTCAATTTGTTCATATAATAATTTTCCAACATAAGAAAGTGAGAATAAAAAGATAGCGACGGTACCAGCCATTGTCCCAAGTCCAAAGATATAAGTAGCTATTAGAGCAGAAACAAGAGTTGGAAGAGTTCTAAGCACACTTAAAAAAAATTTTGTCGTTGTCGTAATCAATTTGTTTGATATAATATTATTAGACGCTAGAATAGCAATTGGTAATGCTACTACTGTTCCAAGAGCTGAACCAAATAAAGACATTTTGATCGTGTCAAATAGAGGCGTCCAAATATAGGATAAGTAATCAAAGTTAGGTGGAAATAATTGACCAAGGATAACAAAAAATTCTTTTCCCCGTTTAAACAAAATAGTGAAGTCAAAACTAGTCACATTATAAGAAATATAAGTGAAGACCAGAATCAATAATGTAATCAATGGGGTTTTAGATCTTGGTTTAATCGAGACATTTCCATTCGGCAATTCAATTCTTTTAGGAGGAAAAATTTTATCAAATAGATTCATATTTACTCTCCTTCTTCCATCGGTTGTTCGAAATCTTGTTCGTATATTTCGTCTAGGATAGCTTGTGTGATCTCTGAACTTTTCCCATCATAAATAATATTTCCTTTATTAATTCCAATTACTCGATCCGCGTATTCTAAAGCTAATTCAACTTCATGAATATTAAATAAAATGGTCATGTTTTTATCACGATTGATTCTCTTGAAATCATCCATTACCTGTGTTGAAGTAACTGGGTCAAGGGACGCAACAGGTTCATCAGCAAGCATTATTTTAGGATCTTGAGCTAATACTCTAGCTAAAGCAACCCTTTGTTGTTGCCCACCAGAAAGTTGGTCAACACGTGCGTAAGCTTTATCTAATAAACCAACCTTGTCTAAAGCTGTTAAGGCTTCTAACTTATTTTCTTCTGTAAAGATTCCCAAAAATCGTCGCCAGGTAGGCAAATCAGGAACAAAAGCAGTCATTACATTATTAATAACACTGGTTCGTGTCACAAGATTGAATGATTGAAACATCATGCCAATATCTCTTCGAAAATCTCTAACTTTTTTTCCTTTTAGCTTCGATACATCGATATTATTTACATATAATTCACCGGATGTGATTTCATGCATGCGGTTGACACATCGAATGAGAGTTGATTTTCCGGAACCGGATAAACCAATAATTGCTACAAATTCTCCTTGTTCAATAGTGAAATTAACATCTGATAAAGCTTTCACTCCACCATCATATATCTTCGACACATTTTTAAATTCTATCATATGATTAAATCTCCTTTTTCTTTGAAAGCCTTAGAGTTTTAAACAACTCATTAAAAAATGTAAAGTGCTAATATAAATGTATATTAGCACTTTACATTATGCATTTATATTTTGAAGTTTTTACTAAGTTCTAAAACAATTACTGATCGACTCCAATTTCTTTAATTAATTCTTGTGCTTTTCTCTCATTGTCATAGTCAGAATCATCAGCTTTTTGATAACCTTGGTGAGAGTAGATGGCAATAACTTCTTTTCCTTCTTCACTATCCCCAATATTAATGAAGGCTTCTTGTACTGCTGCTGTTAAAGCATCATCCATTTTGTCAGACGTTCTGCTCACACTAACTGTATCGTTATAAACTGGGGGAGTCACACCAATAAGATCTGTCTCATCCCAAATGGTAGCACTCTGTCCATACTCGTCATTCCATTTTTCTTCAAAATCACGTCTAGCATCTGCATAAGTTAAAACAATGTCTACTTGTCCTGAGGCAAGTCGTGCAAAAGCAGAACCATAAGAATCGGAGATAATTGCTTGTTCTAAGTCAGTAATGGTTTGATCATAATTTTCATCTAACCATAAAGCAGGGTAAATATATCCAGCAGGTGAAGAAGATGACATAACGCTCCATGTAGCACTGTTTAAGTCTTCCCATGTCAACTCTTCATCGTTGTTTACTTTGCTAGCTAATTCCTGACCTTTTTCAGAAGGACCAGCAATGATAATTGAACGATATGAAGTGGTTTGTTCGTCAGATGCTTCGGTTGGTTTGTTTTGGTTCCAATCTTTTGGATCGTCTGAGTCATTTGATAAACCATCTCGTGTTGCTGTTAAAATGACTTCTGCACCATCATCATATAAAACATAGGTTCCACCTGGAATCAAAGCAATATCGATTGTTCCAGCAGATAAACCTTCTCCGATCGCTTCATAGTTTGTTCCCACAGTAATTTCTACCTCTTCAACATCATAACCTGCTGTTGCAAGTTCTTTAGTCAGCAATTCTTTTAAAGGTTCTGTGGCAGTGACAATTTCATCAGGTTCTCTCGATGGAACAAATCCAACAACTAATTTCTCTATCTTAGTATTGCCAGTTTCATTATCAACTGCATCACTACTATCATCGCTAGAACACCCTACAAATATAATTAATCCTAAAGCTAAAACAAATAATAAAAGATTTTTACTTTTCTTAAACATTAAATCCCTCCATTGCTATTTTTATGTCATTTTGCATCGAACGATTTAATTGTATAGTAATGATAGCGGTTAATCAATTAAAGTATAGGAAGTAAACTAACTTATTAACTTTGAATAGATAAATTTTTAGATAAGCAGTTAGAGGATAGGATCTGATTTTATTATGTCTAAAAGCAAGCTTATTAAAGGAGAAAGAATAAAAGCCAGTTAACACGGAAAAGTGTTAACTGGCTTTTATGAATAACTCATTTGATAAAGTCTAGCGCACCATTTTTTCAAAAGAGAAGGGAACAGGGACAGTATAACTCATTAATTTATTCGTTTTAGGATGAATAAATTCTAAGCTAGTTGCATGAAGCCCAAGTCGATGTATTGGATTTTTACGAGAACCGTACTTGCGGTCTCCAACAACAGGATGTCCAATATCTTGCATGTGAACACGAATTTGGTTTTTGCGTCCTGTTTCGAGCTCCACTTCCAATAAAGAATAGTTACCGTTACCTTCAATTTTTGTAAAGTGAGTAACTGCGTACTTTCCACCTTCATCTTGATCGGTCGAATAGACTCGATGTGCAGATGTTTCATTTAACCAAGAAGATACGGTGTCTGAATCAACCGGAAGGTCTCCCTCGACAAGAGCAGTATACAATCTTTTTTTAACCATCTTATGCCAATTCTGTTGAAGAGTTTCTTTGGCTGCTTCTGATTTTGCATAGATCATAACACCTGAGGTATCCCGATCTAAACGATGAACGATAAAAATCCGATTACCGGGGTGTTCGAACTTAACATAATCTGTTAACTGACGATAGGCATTTCGATCTTTTGGACTTTTTGATGCCATTGAAAGGACCCCTGCATCTTTATTAATAACGATTAAATCGTCATCTTCATGAATAATCGATATGCCATCTAATCGTCCAAGTCTTTTAGCAGCTTCATTTGTTAGTATATTGACTGTTTGACCAGGCCTTAAAAGATCATCAAACTGAGTAGTCGTACGCCCATCAATTGCCACTTGTCCTCGTTTTAAAATTGATTTCACCGAATTACGGCTCCGATTGGATAAAGATTTTAAGAGAAATACTAATAATTCTGTTTCTTCTTTCACTATATATGTTTCGCTATAATTATTTTTAATCTTTTTCACTCTTTTCTTTTAAATACTCAAATTAGTTTACCATGAAAATCATACAATAGATAAAGAGTCTCTTACTCAATAATATTAATTTCTTCTGAAGATTCTTCGGCCTCTATTTTTTGAGCAGGGACTCCTAGAGCCATTAAATTTAATGAATAGTGGTTCTCTGGTATTTCTAATTCATTAAATATTTCGATTACTTTTGGTCGATCAGAAAAGTAAGGAATTTGTCCTGACCAGATGGCTCCAACTCCTAGAGCACTTGAAGCGAGCATAATGCTTTGGGAAATTGATCCTATTTCAAAAAGGCTATAAGGACTATCTTCCGGAACACTGATAATTAATAAAGCGGCTGGATTAAAAAAGTTATAATTCTCTTTATTTAAAGCTTGACCTAGCTCATGAACTAAGCGGTCGATAATTTCCTTTTTCTTCACAATGGTAAAGGTTCTCTTCTCTTGATAAAGCTCTGTCGGAGAATTACGACCGGCTTCAGCAATGGTTAATAAATCTTCGTCGGAAACTTCTTGATTGGTAAAAGAAGCAAAGCTTGCTTGATTTTGAATAGTTTCTAATAAATGTGTTTTTAACATAAACAATCCTCCTCTTATAATAAAGGCACATTGGAAATTATAAATCACTAAATTGGGGGATTCCAATGAGTATAGATCTTCCTTACATAGTTATCGTATAAAGAATCTTACTTAAGACATTAACAAAGTGAATATATTTATAGTATTTATAAAGCTTCTATAAGAC
>JARICH010000095.1 GCA_029257245.1 Atopostipes sp.
AACAGAAGAAAAGAAACTTCCGTAAATTATGGATTACACGAATTAATGCTGCAGCACGTTTGAATGGATTAAGCTATTCAAAACTTATCCATGGATTAAAATTAGCAGGAATTGATTTAAACCGTAAGGTATTAGCGGATATTGCTGTAAATGATGCAGATGCATTTACAACACTAACTGATCAAGCAAAAGAAGCAATTAAAAACGCATAAGAATTATATGCAGTTTAAAAAAAACAGAGTAAAAACAAGAAGTGATCGAGAAACCTTCCTGTTTTCACTCTGTTTTTTAGTTTCTAAAAGGTTATTCTTCAGAAAGTATTTGATGAACTCTATTTTTTAAATCAGGAATAACTTTTTCTTCAAACCAGGGATTTCGTCGACGCCAACCAATAGTTAGAGGAGATGGATGAACAAGAGGAAAATACTCGGGTAAATATTCTGTATAATTTCGCACAGTTTCTGTTAAGTTTTTCTTCATATTTTTATTTAAATAAAATTTTTGTGCATGAGCCCCCACTAAGACTTTTAACTCTAAGTTAGGCATCTGCTCTAAGATAACTGGATTCCATCTTTCAGCAACCTCTTTTCTTGGTGGAAGATCTCCATGTTTTGCCTTTCCTGGAAAGTAATAATCCATCGGGACAATACCAAATAACCCAGAATTATAGAAAGTATCTTCATCAACGCCCAACCAATCTCTTAACATATCTCCACTGACATCGTAGAAGGTTTTATTGGACTCTTGTGCCCGAATTCCTGGTGCTTGACTGGCAATTAGA
This sequence comes from Atopostipes sp., assembly GCA_029257245.1. Lineage (GTDB taxonomy): Bacteria > Bacillota > Bacilli > Lactobacillales > Carnobacteriaceae_A > Atopostipes. The sequence continues at coordinate 782 of JARICH010000095.1, forward strand.
ATTTTTGCACTCGGTGGGGCAACAAAGATAGGTTCCCATCCTTTTTTTGTAAATTCAGAATTTGCCGGATCTTTCATAATCGCTCGTTGAACTTCATCAATGTTTTTCATGACATTCCACCTTTCAGTTTAAATAATAGTTTTTCCTAAGCTTAAAAAATTTCTAATGAATTAGCAAGTGAGAAGGATCTAAAGTGTAAATTGCTATTGATTAGGATCAAACCAACAATTATTAGTAAGATATGATAAACTATTATTGGTAAATAATTAGAAAGTAGGAGATTGTATGGGAGAAGATAGAAATCAGCTCTTAATTGACTTGGTTAGTGCAAGAGGAGTGCCGGGTAATGAAGAAGAAGTCCGCGGAGTCTTTGTAAATTATGCCAAGGCACATGCTGACCAAATTTTACAAGATGGTTTAGGAAGTATTATTGCAAAAAAAGAAGGGCCAGTAGATGGACCTAAAATTATGTTTGCTGGTCATTTGGATGAAGTAGGATTTATGGTCTCTAGAATAACCGATGAAGGCTTTGTTAAATTTCAGACGCTTGGTGGTTGGTGGAGCCAAGTTTTACTGGGACAGCAAGTGGAAATAAAAACAGGAAAAGGCGAATTAGTGCATGGAGTGATAGGCTGTAAGCCACCCCATGTTCTATCAGCGGAAGCACGAGAGACACCTTATAAAATAGAAGATATGTTTATTGATGTGGGTGCTTCAAGTAAGACAGAGTTGATGGACTGGGGAGTCCGGCCAGGAGACATGATTGTACCTTATTCACCTTATCGACGCCTGAATGATTCAAAATTTTTACTAGCGAAAGCTTGGGATAACCGAATTGGTCTAGCTGTTGCATTAAAAGTTTTTGAAAATATTCAAAAAGAAGAATTAGTGAACACTATTTACGCAGTAGGAAATGTCCAAGAAGAAGTTGGTTTACGAGGAGCCAAAACTGCCTCTAATGTTATTCAACCGGATCTATCATTTGCTCTCGACACAGGAACTGCGGGAGATACGCCGGGCATGAAGCCGGAAGAAGCAGACTCTAAATTAGGTGATGGGCCACAAATTATTATTTATGATGCGAGTATGATTGCACATAAAGAGTTAAGAGACTTCGTAGTCAATATTGCGGAAGAATTAGAAATTCCTTTCCAATATACCGTGATTACTGGTGGAGGAACTGATGCTGGGAGTCAACATGTCTCAGGAGAAGGAGTTCCCTCGCTTGCAATTACTGTACCTACTCGTTATTTACATTCCCATTCATCGATTATTCATGAAGATGATTTTAAAAATACTGTAAAGCTAGTGGAAGAAGTCATTAGACGCCTGGATAAAGATACAGTGGATAAAATTATCTATGGGTAAAGATACAAAATTGTTTTTATAAAGCTTGTTACCATGAGCTCTTTTTAAAACAGTCTAGCTAATTTGCTTCAAACAGGCGAATTAGCTGTTTTCTTATCATCTATCTTTTAAAATAACTTTATCTATAAATAAAGGGGTATGTGGAATGTATTATGTAAAAAATGAAAGAAACGGGCAAGAAATACATGATCCGAGTTTAAATTTAGCCATTGAGTATTATTTGTTAAATGAGAAAGAATTAGATGAAGACATATTATTGTTTTATATTAACGATCATTCGATTATCATTGGAAAAAATCAGAACACTTATGAAGAAATTAATACTCAATATGTAGAAGAAAATGACATAAAAGTAGTGCGTCGTTTTAGTGGTGGTGGAGCCGTCTATCATGATTTAAATGTTTTAAACTTTTGTTTTATTACAGAAGATGATGGAAATTCATTCCGGGACTTTCAAAAGTTTACTCAACCTGTTATCGATGCCCTACATCATATGGGAGTAGATGGTGCTGAGTTAAGAGGGCGTAATGATTTAGTTATCGGAGATAAGAAATTTTCTGGTAATGCGATGTATACTAAAAATGGTCGAATGACTGCCCATGGGACTTTAATGTTTGATTCTGAGATTGATGCAGTAGTTAATGCTTTGCGGCCTAAGAAACATAAGTTAGAGTCTAAAGGGATTAAATCAATTCGTAGTCGTGTAACAAATATTAAACCTTTCATGGATGATGAATACCAGAATTTAAATACCAAAGAATTTAGAAATCGTCTATTATTAAATATTTATGGTGTTAGCGATTTATCAGAAGTGAAGGAATATGTCTTAACGGAGAAAGATTGGGAGAAAATTGACCAGTTTGCTGCCGAATATACAGCCAATTGGGAATGGAATTATGGAAAATCTCCTGAATTTGATCTTGAGCGCAGTGAACGAGTAGAAGGCGTAGGAACAGTTGAGGTTAAGCTAAATGTGAGTAAAGGCATAATATCTGACATCAAAATCTATGGCGATTTCTTTGGAATAGGTGAAATATCTGATGTCGAGAAAGAATTAAAAGGTACAAAATACGATGTCAGCAGTATCCAAAATCAATTAGAAAAAGTCGACTTAAAAAAATATATTGGAAACATATCTGTCGAAGAATTTACAGAAATTATTTACTAGAAATATTTTAAAAGTATCCTAAAAAAAGATACTCCCAAGACTTATATTGTTAGGGGGTATCTTTTTTGTGAATAAATAATCAAATAAAGATGAATTCAACAATGGGTACAAAACTATCTATTGCTTTTTCTCCATTTTTTGCTTATATTTAGTGAAATATAGTATATTAGTATGATTTATATTTCATCTAATTTAAGAGAGGAAAAGAAATCCATGCTAACAATTTATTTATCTCCGAGCTGTACTTCGTGTCGAAAAGCTCATGCTTGGTTGCTAGAGTACGACATTCCCTTCATTGAACGGAACATTATCAAACAACCTCCGAATAAAATCGAAATCAACGAAATATTAAGTCTGACAGAAAAAGGAACAGAAGATATCATTTCTACACGATCAAAAGCCTTTCAGGATTTAAAGATTAATATGAATGAATTAACGATGCACGAATTATATGAACTAATCAATGATCATCCTGAAATTCTAAGAAAACCGATTTTAATAGATGAAAGACGGATACAAATTGGCTACAATGAAAGTGAAATACGACAATTTGTTCCACGTGAGGTTAGAGAAACAGAATTAAAAGAAGCAAGAGAGCAGATTAAAAAAATAAAGCAGATAGAGTATAGTGAGCAAGAAGAGCAATAAATGTAATTCTTTTCATTAAAGAGAAGATTAACATCTGTTTTCTTTTCAAAAAAGTAAAATAAGAGGTATACTTAGTATTAGTGTTCATCTAGAACACTGATACTCTAGAATACTAGGGAAATGATATAATAATACCCACTCATTTTAGTAGATGGAGGAATGAGGTGTAAGTAATGGAAATAGAACATATTAATGAAGATACAATTCGAGTGCGAATTAATAATACAGATCTAGAGGCAAGAGGCTATACTTTTTTAGATTTGTTGGGAAATCAAGAACAAATTGAAGAGTTTTTCTATGCTATCTTAGAAGAAGTAGACTTGGATAATGAATTTAAAGAATCAGAAGCAGTGACATTTCAAGTCGTACCAACTCCAAATGGACTAGAACTTTTGATTAGTAAAAATCCAGACATACATGAAACTATCACAACAAATACAGAATTAACAGATCTGATATCGGATACGGAAGAAGCGGAAGAAATTGAAGAATTAGAAGAAGACGCTGAAAGTATAGAAACAGATATCAAATGGGAAGCAGAAGACAAGGACATAGTGATTGAATTTAATCATTTTGAACATATCATTCAATTAGCACAAGCAGTTGAAGAAGTTAATGGCTTTTCAAGCTTATACCAATATAATGAAAAATACTATCTCGATTTTCAACTCATTAGAGATGATTATTCGCTTAGAACATTTGAAGAAAAAATAGCGATGGTTCTTGAATATGGTGCAGAATCGAAATTAAATAGGGATATACTTGCAGAGCATGCTGACTTATTAATTGAAGACCATGCTTTAGAAACAATTTATCATTATTTTAAATAAAATTACGATCACAAAAGTTAATTTTAGAGAGCTTTCGAAAGAAAGCCCCTAAATATTCTCTTTTGTGATTTTTTATTTCCTGTATATCATTATTTTCTACAAATATTAGAAAGGAGAGCTTTATAGGAGGGGATTCGATGTTAATTGCACTAACTGATGGGAACAAATCAATACTGGCTGATAAAAAATTATCAAAAAACATAAATTATTACTGTCCAAGCTGTAAGAGCAGGGTCTATTTTAAAAAGGGACAAGTTATGCGACCACATTTTGCACATTATAATAAAGGTGACTGTTCTGCATTTACAGAAGGCGAGACAGAAGAACATTTAGATGGTAAGTTGGCATTAGCTAGATACTTTGAAAAAAAGGGATATTTAGTGAAAATTGAAGCTTACCTTAGGGAACTAAAGCAACGACCAGATTTATTAGTCGAAAAAAGCAAACAAAAAATAGCCATTGAATTTCAGTGTAGTTCGATTACCATTCAAAAAATGATCGAACGAACGATTGGATATTCTGAAGCAGGTTATAAGGTGCTTTGGATTTTGGGCAGTCATTTCCACTATCACCATGCTTTAACAAACTTGCAAAAAGCCAGTCTTTACTATTACTCCCCAAATGATACTTTTTTGTTAGTACAATATGATACCATTACTCAAAAAATAACTGTTCATCATGATTTTCAGGTGGATACCTATGGAAAAATAAATTGCCAAAAACATAGCTTAATTTTAAATAATCCCGAAAAAATAAGTCTAGAGAGCAAAAGGAATCATAAAGAAAAAATAATAAGTTCATCTTATTTTTTTCATACACATAGTCAGTTGACTAGATCTACACGCTATCCGAGTGAAGAAAAGCTTAGATTTCTGTCGTTAATTTATCAGAAAAACGATAACATTATAAGCATTCCTATAGAAATATATTATAGAGTAGCTAGTGAATGGATGATTCAAACCTATCATATGAACTGGAAATACCAATTATTAGTCTGGATAGAAAGTCATTCAAAGAAAGAAATTATAACAAAAAATAGTTTGCGAAAGTGGTTATATGAAAGAATTAAAAGAGAAGAAATTATTTATTCTGTGATTCCAGGATTAGAAGATAAGCAATTGCTGAGACCACACTATGAATTTTTAGATTTCTTAGTAAAAAACAAAGGAGTAAAAAAATTAGGATCAGAAAAATGGAGTTATCAGCAAGCTGCTAAAAGATTTAAAAATTTAGAAGAGAAATTTAAATAAAAATAAAGGCTCTAATTTTTATTTCATTATGAGTATGGTATGATAATAGTATTAAAAAATACGGAGGAATTCAGATGACACAGAATAAAGAACTAGCATTACGTGAAGAACTTCCAGTGGATAAAACTTGGGATTTGACCTTGATTTTCGAATCAGATAATGAATGGGAAACAGCTTATCAAAAAACTGAGAAAGAAGTTCAATCTTTAAAGAAATATGCGGGAACTCTAGCTAATGGAAGTGAAGCTTTTCTAAAGGCATTGGAAAAAATGTTGTCCGTTGTGAGAAAAGCCAGTGTAGTTTATACATACGCACATTTAAAGAGCGACCAAGATACGAATAATAGTCAGTATCAAGCAATGAGTAACCGTGCTTTGTCCTTAATCACAAGTGTTCAAGCAGCCTCATCATGGTTTGAACCGGAATTATTGGCTTTACCTGCCGAAACAATCGAACAGTACTTTAAAGAGAATGATGATTTAGATCTCTACCGCCATGAAATTGAAAAAATAACTGAAAAGAGAGATCATGTGTTATCTGCCGAGATTGAAGGTTTACTAGCTTCAGCTGGTGAAATATTTAGTGCCTCATCCCAAACATTTAATGTCTTAAATAATGCAGATATTGAATTTCCTAAAGTAAAAGATGAAAATGGAAAAGAAGTACAGCTGTCTCATGGTTTATATGGACAACTCTTAGAGAATAAGAGTCGCACTGTTCGAAAAGAAGCTTTTAATAGTTTATACGACGTTTATGAGGGCTTAAAAAATACTTTTGCAAGCACTTTGCAGACCAATGTAAAGAAAAATAATTATCTAGCTAAGACACATCATTATGAATCTGCTAGACACCGAGCACTAGCAGGAAACCATATACCTGAATCTGTTCATGAAACATTAATAGAAGTAGTCAATGATCATTTGCATCTTTTACATCGATATATGGAAGTGCGCAAAAAATTACTAGGACTTGATGAATTAAATATGTATGATCTTTATGTATCAATGATTGGTGAAAGTTCAATGAGTTTTGATTATCCAGAGGCCATTGAGAAAACTTATGAAGGATTATCCCCTTTAGGAAAAGAATATAGCGAAGTACTTGAAGAGGCCTTTGATAATCGTTGGATTGATGTCATGGAGAACAAAGGTAAAAGAAGTGGTGCTTATTCCTCAGGAACCTATGACACAGCGCCTTATATTTTGCTAAACTGGCATGATTCCTTAAATCATTTATATACATTGGTCCATGAGTTAGGACACAGTGTCCACAGTTACTTTACACGAAATAATCAACCCTTTGTTTATGGTGATTACTCAATCTTTTTAGCAGAAATTGCTTCAACAACGAATGAAAATTTATTAACTGATTATTTACTCGAAAATGCAGAAAGCAATGAAGAAAAAGCACAGATTTTAAACCATTATCTAGACGGCTTTAAAGGAACAGTTTTCCGCCAGACACAATTTGCAGAATTTGAACACTGGATTCATACAGAGGATGCAGAAGGAGTACCACTCACTGCTGATTATATTAGTGAAGAATATGGTAAATTAAATGCAAAATATTACGGAGAGGCCGTTGAGAACACTGAAGGAATAGAATATGAGTGGGCACGAATTCCACATTTCTATATGAATTATTATGTCTATCAATATTCTACAGGATTTTGTGCAGCTACAGCTCTGGCGGATCGAATTTTAGAAGAAGAAGATAATGCACTAGAAGATTACTTGACTTATTTAAAATCTGGAAGCAGCGATTATCCTATTGATGTGATGAAAAAAGCAGGCGTAGATATGACGAATAAGGATTATATTGTTCGTGCCATGAAAGTTTTTGAGGAACGTTTGAATCAATTAGAAGAAATTGTAGAAGAAATGAAATAAGTTAATTAAAAATACACTCCTATTAATGAATTTTAAATTCATTCTTTAGGAGTGTATTTTAATACTACTTATATTATCTTGAGAGAGAACTGAAATTAAGAATGTTACTAATAATTTTTTCTTCTTGTGAATGATTGCTGTCAATTGCATTTGCTACAGTTACTTTATCTAATCCGCAGATTGCATGGAGAAGTTCATCTTCGATTTCTCTATCTACACGAATTGCATCACTTTCAACACCATTTTTAATAATAACACAAGAAGGTGTTTTTTGAATATTCATCTCAGCAGCTAATTTTAAGTTTCGTTGATAAATACTCTTGGCAAAATCTGATCGGTAGTCTTCTTTAAACATTTCTAAATCTAAAGTCTCCATATCTTCAGCAATTCCAAAAACCAATTTTTCTGTAAAAGGTTCTTGATTCTCTACAACGGCTGATTGTAGTTCAGTAAGGAACTCATGACCAGTTTTTTTACCCTGCATAGTACTTGCATGAAAAGCGAGACAAGCCTGATAAGTATTCGTTGAGAGTCGATTGTTTTTATCGACAAAAGAATCCAATTTTTTTAACTGATTCTTGCGAGCATAGCCTAATACTTTTTTAGCATTCACAATAGGAATGATTCGTAACTTTATTTTTTCCATGTGATCTTCGCGGAATCGGTTAATTATTTTTCTAGCACTGTTACAACGCCTTCCTAGCGGATCAACAAATAAATAGATTTCAACTAATTTTGTTTCCATATCTAATACACCTCATCATATAACACGTCTATAAACAATTGATATTTCATTCAAACAATTAATATTTTAGCTAAAAAATGTTGGATAGCTCATCCAATCATTGATTTTAACAAGATTTCCATAATGAATTAACTACTGATTAAATTCACTGTATCAAAAAAGTGGGAATAATAAAAAGATAATGCTTATAGACTCTCATTATAAATCTTTCATTCTTTATTTTCTTCTGCCCGAGCAATTTTCGGAAGAGCAGGACGCAAAGGAATACTATATTTGTTTAAAATTAAATTGAAATATTCTTTTGCATCTTCAGGATTTTCACCTTCAACCTCTAATTCGTAATCCATAGATTTATTTTGGAAAAAACTTTGATCCAGAACAAGTAAGTTTTGTTTATCTTTTTTCTCGTAACGGAGAGTTGAGAAACTATTAAAATGAAAAAAAACAGAATCTAAATCTATATTTTTAAGATTGAGTTCGATCTGTTGACTGGTCAGCTCAGAAATTTTTAGAGATTCTTTATTTAAAATATATTCAGTTTGAATTTTATCTAAAGTAAAATTACTTTCCATTAAAAAATCATGACTAGGTACTTTAAAAGTGAGTTCATTGTTATAATCATGAGTACGAATTCTTAAGGCTGCGCCTTGTTTTCTTAAATCTTTTTCCTTCGTATCAAAATAATGATTCGTTTGGCTGATTTTTTGGTAATCTTTGCCTTTTTTTAGTTTTAAATACTCATTTTCTAATATTTCCTGATATTCATCTTCAGTTAATAAATTTTTATATTCAATTTCCAGTTCTTGTTTCAATAAAATTCTCCTTTTAGAATAAGATAATAGGAGAATTTTACTAGATAATGACTGTTGAATCAAATGAAGTAGGATAGAATTTAATTTGGATTAAAAATCTTTTTTTAGGATGTGTTATTATGCTTAATAAGTATTAGAATTTTTTCATGAAAAATGGTAAACTTGTAGGAGTTATGTATAAAATTATAGTGAAAGATAGAAAAGACTAGAAAGTAATCGTCTTAAGGAGATACTATGAAAAAAAAATTAGAAATGATGATCAAGAAGAATTCTTATCTTAATCGACTTTATACATTTATAGGATCAATGATAGTAAAAACATGGGGACTTTTGTTAAAAGAAGAACCTAGAACAATTTTATTCGTTTCCTTTATGGGGAAAAACTTTAACGATAGTCCTAAAGTAATTTACGATCGTTTAATAAAAGATCCTTATTTTAGAAATTATCGATTTGTTTGGGCATTTACTGAACCAGACAAGCATGAGATTTCTGACAAAAATACTAAAAAAGTAAAGATGGATTCTTTAGATTACTTAAAAACAGCATTAACTGCTAGCTATTGGGTGACAAATGTTAATATTGAACGAGGCCTTCATTTTAAAAAAGACTACACGAAGTCAATTAATACTTGGCATGGAGTCCCTTTGAAAAAGATAGGGAATGATGTCGAAGGTAGAAATGACTTTAATTTTTCAGATACGAATGTTTTTTGTTATTCTAGTGACTATGAATATGAAATCTACAAGAGAGCTTTTAAATTAACAGATGATAATTTATATAAAATTGGGATGCCAAGAAATGAATTGCTTTTAAATAATAACCCAGATATGATTAAAAAGATCAAAAACAAATTAGGAATTAAAAATAAAAAAGTAATACTCTATGCACCTACTTGGCGAGAAGATGCTAACGATTTACAGCCTATGAATTTTGCAAAATGGGAAAAAGAATTAGCCGATGATTATGTATTATTGGTTAAGGCACACGGTTTAACAGGTAAATTTTTATCAGATGATAACACATTCGTAAAAGATGTTAGTGATTATGAAGAAACAGCGGAATTAATCATGCTTGCAGATATTCTAATTACGGATTATTCATCCATCATGTTTGACTTTGCATTACTCAGTAAACCTATTTTTATTTATATGACCGATTATGATAAGTATGTAGCTGAACGCGGTGTTTACTTTGATCTAAAAGAAACCGATTTGAGTATTTTTGAAAAAGATGATTTCTTACTAGAACATATTAAAAGTTATGAAGAAGAAAAAGAAAGACTAAATAGTCAGAACTTTGGTCAGAAATTTATAGAGGTCAGAGAAGCAAAGGCTAGCCAGACAATTATAAAATTAATGAAAGAGGGAATCTCATGAAAAAAGTAATTACTTATGGAACGTTTGACTTGTTGCATTATGGACACATCAATCTTCTTGAACGAGCTAAAAAATTAGGCGATCATTTAATTGTGGCTGTTTCAACAGATGAGTTTAACTGGGATGAGAAACAAAAAAAGTGCTACTATTCCTATGAAGATCGAGTGCATATGCTAAAAGCAATTAAATATGTAGATGAAGTTATTCCAGAAGAAAATTGGGAACAGAAGTCGACAGATGTTGAAAAATATGACGTAGACGTCTTTGTTATTGGCGATGATTGGCG
>JARICH010000051.1 GCA_029257245.1 Atopostipes sp.
AACTCCTTGATTCCTTTATCTGTTATTTGATAAACCTTTTTCTTGGGACCTTCACTGCTTTCTGCCCAAGAAGAGAGCACTAAGCTTTCCTGCTCCATTCGATTCAGTCTACGGTAAATCGTACTTAGACTAGGGATATCTTCCTCAAAAAAAAATTCATTAATCTTATCTTGCAGACGATAACCATACAATTTTTCTTCTTTTAAGGAAGTCAGCAAGATCAGTTATAAAAAACGACCGGTTTGTTTGTGTTTTGCTTGATTGCCATTCATTTTCCACGATTCCTCCTCTATTTCTTTCACTATATGCACACTGCATATAGTATCAATTTTATGAATAAAAAACAAAAAATTAGATTAGATTTAGTGAAATTAAAAAAACCGATTAGCTTTTATCTATCAGCTAATCGGTTTTTTATAGTTCATTAGGGGAGTTATAGAGATTTATTATTTATTCTTGTAATTCAAAACTTGAAGGAACTAGGACAGTATCAATAACATGGATGATTCCATTTGATGCTTCAATATCTGTTGAACTAATCATTGAATCATTCACCATTGGATCGCCTGATAAGTCAAAGGTTAGTTCTTCACCATTCACTGTTTCAGCGGTCATTCCATCGGTTAAATCACTGGCCATGACATTTCCTGAAACTACGTGATAAGTTAAAACATCGGCTAAATCAGGTTGTGCGAGCAATTCATCTGCCGTAATTCCTAAATCAGTTAATAATTTATCAAAAGCTGCGTTGGTCGGTGCAAAGACTGTAAAAGGTCCATCGCCTTGTAAAGTTTCAACAAGACCGGCCTCTTGAAGTGCTGCAACTAAGGTACTGAAGTCAGGATTTCCTTGTGCAACTGCAACAATATCTTCTTCCATTTCCATTGGTTCCTCTTCAGCGACTTCATCATCATCCATTTCATCTTCAGCGGGTTCCTCAACTGCGGGTTCTTCATCAACAGGTGTATCGTCTGTATCATTCATTCCACAAGCTGCAAGTAAGCCAAGAGCGGAAAATGATACAAGTCCTAATTGTAATTTTTTTAGCAATGTTTTATTCATTATTTATTTTCCTTTCTTTAAAGAAAGAGTTTCAATAGAATCTATTTTCTATCGATATACACACTTTACGCCTACTGTTTACTTTTGTCAAAACAGACACCCTCGATTTTGAAAGTATTTTTCCATCTTTTGACGGGAAGTAATGAAGAGAATCATTTACTTTTAAAAGCCCTTACATTTCTTACCACCATCATTTATAATAGATGCAAATAGACAAGGAGTGAAGGGATGTATCCAGGTTATCTGACAGATGTAAAGGGAATAAAAGTAGGACATGGTCAATCAGAAGAAGGGTTGACAGGAGTGAGCGTTATTATTTTTGAAGAAGGAGCAACAGGTGGAGTGGATGTTCGAGGATCGGCTCCAGGGACCAGAGAAACGGATTTATTTAAGCCGGAGAAAATGGTGGATAAAGTCCATGCGGTTGTTTTATCTGGAGGTTCAGCGTTTGGACTCGATGCTTCTTCGGGCGTGATGAATTACTTAGAGGGAAAAGGAATCGGTTTTGACGTTGGGGTGACAAAAGTTCCGATTGTTTCAGGGGCGGTTATTTTCGATTTAGACATTGGTGATTACAGGATTCGGCCAGATTTCGAAATGGGCTATGAAGCAGCAAAAAACGCGACGACAGAAGCGGATTTACAAGGAAACATCGGTGCTGGGACTGGCGCAACGGTTGGGAAAATATTGGGTCCGGAACAAGCAATAAAGGGTGGACTGGGTTCAGCAACGGTCCAAGTAGGCGAATTAGTGGTCTCAGCGATGGTTGTCGTGAATAGTTTTGGTGATATTTACGAGCCGACTAACAATCAGCAAATGGCTGGTGTCTATGACTATGAAGAAAATAAATTACTAAATACAATTGAATTAATGAAAGAGCAAAATAAAGATATCGGCTTTAATCTAAAAAATACAACCATTGGTGTGATTACGACCAATGCAATCTTAACTAAGGCACAGGCAAATAAAGTCTCGCAAATTGCTCATAATGGCTTTGCCCGTGCAATTAATCCAGTACATACAATGGTCGATGGGGATACGATTTTTACGATGGCGACCAATGAAATCGAAGCGGATATCAATTTAGTGGGAACCCTTGCCGCTGAAGCGATGAGCAAAGCGATTGTGAATGGAATTCTATCAGCAAAAAGTATTGCCGGTTTAAAATCCTATTCGGATCTTTGAGTTATTTGAACCAAATTTGACTTGATGAGAAAATAATCGATGAAAAAGAAAATACTTTCTATTAGCACCTTGTTCATGTTTTTCTTACTCGTCGCATGTGGGGCAGAACAGTCAACAGAAACAAAAGATTGGGACTTTAGCGAACACTAGACAGTGAATAATTTTCTTGGCGTATCGATGACTATGGCTATGAATTAATGTCCAGAGAAGAGAGTGAATTAGCCGTTGATTGGGGGATTGGCTCTATGGAAGTTTGGAACCTGGTAATTATCGAGTCATTAAAACTATCCTTGATGTTAGAGAAACACGGAACTATGATGAATATTATTTAGCCTCATCTTTCGCCATTAATTAAATGAACAGTTGAAAAAGAACAAGAAAAAGCGTTCCCAATTCGGAACGCTTTTTTGTTTCATTTAATAATCTAGCTAGCTTTTTCGTCGCCCTGTAATGAAATCAAACACAAAGACAACGAGTGCAATGACTAGGAGGACATGTATTACCCCACCAGCAACATCAAAGACAAGCCCTAACACCCAAAATAAGATTAACAGACCAATAAGACTTTTCAACATTATTGTTCACTCCTTTTGTTTGGTTGATTTATTTATTTAATTATAACAAAAGAGTAATTATATGAATAAGGATATGCTTAAAACACTCCTTTTTTTGAATAGACCTTCATTCCTTCTTCAGTATCTTCGACTAGGATTTCACCTTTAAAACGAGCTAGGAGGTATACCCAATAGAAATCTCCAACACAAGCGGAGGCATGAAGGGATGCATATAAAACAAAAGAAGACCTAGTCATGAAATCAAAAGATAATAGGAGAAACAAGCCTGTCGTAATCAAAATGAAAGGTGCAAGACAGATGATGATGAAGCGACTCTTCTTGTAATATGAATTAGGACTGGCCGCATAAGCCATCCCGTTCTTAAAACCAAATTGAACTTTTCCTTCTCGGTTAAATAATTTAAAAAAGAGACCATGAATGAGTTCGTGGGTGACAATCAATATAAAGAAAAGGACAAAGAAAAGAACAAAGGAAAAAAGAGAGCTTCCAAGATTATCACTAGTGAATGTACTGCCTATAGCATTTGTTCCGAAAAATAGGGAAGTCACAAAAGTGAACACTGCACTAAAAAAGAATAATAAGGGAATGGTGGCAACATTTAACCAAAAGATTACTTTCTTGTTCTCCATTAAATTGAATTCTTTAAGCAAGGTCATTGAAGCTCATCCTTTCGAGTCGTAATCGTTAAAATCTTGCCTTTATTATAGCATATTAAGGGAAGAAAATTTCAATAAATTTAGAAGAGTCTTTCATGAGTGATGAATAGTTAGTCCATCCAAAAGTCTGAGACTATTAGATCTTAGGATTTTTTAATCGTTATGATTTGCTCTTTTTAGAATGTTTCTAATCGCTCAAACAATTTAAAATCCAATTAACTTTTTCAATCAACTACCGATATAGTGAATAAGCAATTAAGGAGATCGTGTTCAAATTATTGAGCGGAATTTAAAGCTTTTAAATAGCATCAATAATTATTTACTTTATTATCTTTCTTGTGATAAAGTTTTGAAAGGAATACTCGACAAGAACGAACAATTATTAGCTCATGCTAACCCTTGTATGAATGTATTTCCTAACAAACTGTTAATTATTAAAAAATTCGACTCTGATCATTCAAGCTCCGTAAAAAGAGTAAAGTGCAAAGCAATTATTGAAGTCGGAGAAAAAAGAAAGAGAAATAAGAACGGCACAATCTAAAAGGAGAATGTTATGAACGATATCTCTCTAGTATTTTCAATGTTATTGATTTTAGGTAGCTTATTATTTATTTTTGGAAGCATCGATATTATTCAATTAAATCTGAAGTTAAATATTCAGCGATTTTTTTTATTTCTTTCCTTTGCCTTTTATTTAAGCGCTATTTTAGTCCTGGTCTTTGGGAGCATCCCAGCCTTTGGGAAGGAAGAATTTCTTGAAAACCCCTTGCTAAAAAGTTTCACTTTAGCGGGGATAGGAATGACGATTAGTATCATTTCACGGATAGAAAATGAAGAAATCAAAGAAAACCTAACTATTTTTGTCCTTGTCTCAAGTATTCCTCTTGTAATCCTTCAGTATGTGGATTACGGGAGCGTTACGGTATGGGCTTTTCCTGTTATTATTATCATCAGCTCAATTATCTTTAGAAGGATCGCTTTGCTTCTTTTAACGACGATTGTTGCGATAACAACGCAAATTTTAATTTGGATGATGACTCCTGAAGTGACCGTCATCGTAAACAAATATGACTATTTGCTGCGAATCGCTTTATTTATCGTTGCCTTTTTAATTGGCGTATACATCAAACGAATGTATGTTGGACAAAGTCAAAAAAATCAGGAGCAAATGGTCTTTCAAGAAATGGTCTCAGATGTTCTTTTTACATCGGTCACGGTAACGGAAGAAAATTTTGATGAACAAGTCAACATCATGCTTAAACAGGTAGGGACATTTTTTAATGTGGACCGCTCCTATTTTTTTACGATTGATTATGAAAAAGAAGAGCTGATTTACTCGAATGAATGGGGTTCACCCAAAAGCAATGAAGAAAGTTCTTTGAAAAGAGAACTCCCACTAGCTGATTTTCCGTGGTGGATGAACCAACTGACGGAAAGAAGATTAGTTAGTATTGAAGATGTAGCTTTAATGCCTGCAATGGCAAAAGTTGAACAAGAAATACTTAAGAAGCGTCAGGTAAAATCTACAGTGTCTGTACCTGTTATGGGAGAAGTTGAGATTATTGGCTTTATTGGATTGGAATCGATCCAAAGCCATAATGAATGGTCAACCGAACATATCGAAATGTTAAATATCCTGTCACAAATTTTGTACAGTGGCCTCCTTCAAATTGAAGCAGATAAAAAAATAAAAGAGTTGGCCTACTGTGATCCTTTAACTCATCTACCCAATCGATTCTTATTTGATCAACAAGTAGAAGAAGCAATTAATTCAGTGCAGGAAAAAGAAGATTATTTAGCGATTATTTTAATTGATTTAGATAATTTTAAAACAGTCAACGATACGATTGGACACAATGGCGGGGATGAGTTATTAAAACAAGTGGCTAAAATTTTAGCTGATACCATTCCTGAAACAGCAACAGTTGCCCGTTTTGGTGGAGATGAGTTTGTGATTCTGATTGACCAACTCGTGGATGATCAAATCATTTCTGAGCTCGCAGATAGAATAATGAATATTTTCACGGAGTTCTTCACAGTAAATGAACAGGAATTTCTAGTGACAGCTAGTGCAGGAATCGCTGTTTACCCCTGTGATGGTCCGGATGCAGGCACACTGGTTAAAAATGCTGATATTGCGATGTATGAAGCGAAAGCAAAGGGGAAAAATCAGTATGTATTTTGTAACAAAGCGATTAAAGATGAAGTACAAATGACAAGTAATTTAAAAAACGATCTCTTTCATGCATTAAACAGAAATGAATTTGAAATCTACTATCAGCCACAAATTGATTTATCCTGTAATAAAATTATTGGTTTAGAGGCCTTACTAAGATGGAATCACGCAAGCAGAGGAATCATCTCTCCGGGAGTATTCATTCCTTTAGCTGAAGAAACAGGTTTAATTAATCAAATAGGTGAATGGGTTTTAAGAACCGCAGCAACTCAAAATAAAAAATGGCAAGAGATGGGATTACCTTACGTAGTCATCGCTGTTAATCTATCTGCTGTTCAAATTATTAACCCTAAACTTGTCGAGACAGTAGAAAAAATTATTATAGAAACTGGATTAGATCCTAAATATATTGAGCTTGAAATTACAGAAAGTATGGTAATTAAAGAAGCTGATTATTTTATTGATGTACTGAATCGGCTAAAAAAAACTGGTGTATCGATTGCGATTGATGATTTTGGAACAGAATACTCTTCACTCAGTCGATTAAAATTTTTGCCAATTGATCGGATTAAAATCGATATGCAATTTGTTCAAGGAATTGAAACCAATGAAAAAGATCGAGCGATTACAATGATTATTATTAAACTAGCTAAAAGCTTAGGATTGAATGTTTTGGCCGAAGGGGTAGAAACAGCTCTACAGCTGGACTTTTTGAACCAAGAAGAGTGCCAATTTACTCAAGGCTACTATCACTACAAACCGATGCCAGCGGATGAAATAGAAGGAGCGCTTTATCTGCATCAAGTAGAATAAACTAGTAGCTAAAGAAGACTTAGAACAGCTTTTAAAAGTTGTTCTGAGTCTTTTTCTGCTATTAAGCCCAATCGTTATTTTAAAAAGTGAGAGATTCAAGAAAATAGGTGCTATTTGGAATAAATCATTATATAATCAAGCTAATCTTTAAGTCGCAAACAAACTAATTGAATTGTAAAGATTAATAATCATCTACTAATTAAAGGGATGAAGGAGTTAAGAG
>JARICH010000080.1 GCA_029257245.1 Atopostipes sp.
ATATCAGCAGCCATTGGAAAAGAAAGGACGGTATGTGCATTCACTGATAACGGATTTGCACAATCCTTTAAAAAATTGCTATAAAAATGGAAAGGTGATTGTATGAGCAAAAAACGTGTCTATGAATTTGCCAGAGAATTAAATGTTGAAAGTAAAGATGTTTTAGACCAATCTAAATCATTAGGAATGGATATCAAAAGTCATATGTCTTCTCTTACAGAAGATGAAATGAAGAAGTTAAGAGGTTCCCTCGGAGAAAAACCGTCTGCTGAAGTAGAAACAAAGCAGAAAGAGCCAGTTAAGTCACAAGAATCCAAAAAAGCTAATAAAAACAAGCAAAATAAAAAAGAACAAGAGTCCAATAAAAAAGAAAGAAATAACAGCAATAAACAAAAAAATAATAAGCAAAGCAAAAAGAATGCTCAAAAGAAAGAAGAGAAAAAGCCTATAGTAGAGAAACGTACAACTAATGAAAAAGAGCGTGCAGAATTACTGAAGAAGAAAACTCGTCGTCGAGGACGATCAGCTCGTTTCCGTGGAACTCGAGGAGGTCCAGCAGGAAGTAAGAGACGTCAAGGGCGAGGACGTAGTCAGGAAGTATCCGATCGAACACACCAAAAACCATTACCAGAAACACTTGAATATACAGAAGGTATGACAATTGCTGAGTTAGCTTTAAAAATTAACCGCGAACCAGCTGGTTTAGTGAAAAAATTATTCATGAGTGGTGTGATGGTTACTCAAAATGACTCCTTAAGTAAAGATGTGATTGAAGTTTTACTAATGGATCTAGGAATTGAACCGGTTGAAAAAGTTGAAGTCGATATTACAGACCTAGATACTTATTTTGAACAAGAAGTTGATGAAGAAGAACTCGTGAAACGTCCAGCAACAGTTACCATCATGGGACACGTTGACCACGGAAAAACTACTTTATTAGATACTTTGCGAGATGCAAGTGTAACTGAAGGAGAGGCTGGAGGAATTACTCAGCATATTGGTGCTTACCAATTAGATGTGAATGATGAATTAATCACTTTCCTAGATACACCAGGCCACGCGGCTTTTACAACGATGCGTGCACGAGGTGCAGATGTAACAGATATCGTTATTATCGTTGTTGCGGCAGATGATGGTGTCATGCCACAGACAGTTGAAGCGATTAATCACGCAAAAGCAGCAGGTGTTCCTATCATTGTTGCTGTCAACAAAGTGGATAAACCTACTGCACAGCCTGACCGAGTCAAACAAGAGTTAGCAGAATATGAATTAATCCCAGAAGAGTGGGGTGGAGACACGATATTTGTTGAAATATCAGCCTTACTGAACCAAAACATTGAAGAACTACTAGAAATGGTTCTATTAGTTGCTGAGTTAGAAGAACTTGAAGCCGATCCAACTAGCCTAGCTGTAGGAAGTGTCCTAGAAGCACGTCTTGATAAATCAAAAGGACCAATTGCTACACTTCTAGTACAAAACGGTAGTTTAAACAAAGGTGATTTTGTTGTTGTTGGAACGACTTATGGTCGTATTCGTACAATGGTAGACGATAAAGGACAGCGAATTGAACTAGCAGGACCATCAAAACCAGTTGAGATTACTGGATTGAATGACACTCCAAATGCAGGTGATCAGTTTGTAGTCTTTGAAGATGAAAAAACAGCTCGTCAAGTGGCTGAAAAACGTGCAGGTGAAGCAGCTGAAGAACAAAGACAGTCGGTTAACAAAGTAACCTTAGACAATTTATTTGATAGTCTAGAAGAAGGCGAATTAAAAGAAGTTAATGTGATTGTAAAAGCTGACGTACAGGGATCAATTGAAGCTATCACAGGAAGTTTAGAAGATATTGATGTGGATGGAGTAAATGTTCGAGTTGTCCACACAGGTGTGGGAGCAATTAACGAAACAGATGTTAGTTTAGCAGGTGCAAGTAATGGGATTATCATTGGATTTAACGTTCGCCCAACCCCACAAGCAACAGACATTGCACGAAATGAAAATGTTGATATCCGAACATATAGTGTCATTTATGATGCGGTAGATGATCTAGAAGCAGCCATGACAGGTATGCTCGATCCAGAATTTGAAGAACAAGTTACTGGTCAAGCAACTGTACGAGAGACTTTCCATGTTTCAAAAATTGGTACAATTGCAGGAGCCATGGTTTCTGATGGAGTCGTTAAGAGTACAAGTTCTATTCGTTTAATCCGGAATGGTGTTGTCGTTTATGAAGGTGAATTATCAAGCTTACGACGATTTGATGATGATGTAAGAGAAGTCACTAAAGGATTTGAATGTGGAATTACTATCCAAAATTATAATGATATTAAAGTAGACGATGTTATTGAAGCATATGAAATGGTAGAAATCGAAAGATAGATTTAAAAAAAGATAAAAATAAGTGTAGGTGAAAAATGAATGGCTAAACATAGAGTAGGACGAGTGGCAGAATTAATATTACGTGAAGTAAACAATATCTTGCTAAATGATATTCGTGATCCAAGAGTTCAAGGAATTACGATTACAGATGTTGATTTAACAGGAGATTTACAAGAAGCAACAATTTATTATAGTACACTTGATACAGATGATGAAACGAAAAAAGATACACAAGAAGGTTTAGATAAAGCAACAGGATTAATTCGTAAAGAATTAGGTTCGCGCATGACAACCTATCATACGCCAGAGCTTCAGTTCAAACGGGATGAATCCGTTGAACGTGGAAATCGAATAGAAGAGTTGTTAAATCAAATCAAAAATGATGAGAAATAATCATTGAAAATAAAAAGAAAAAGAAAAACCCCTCACTAGGAGATTTCCTAGCGAGGGGTTTTTATTCAATTATTTTAGAAACGAAGTCTTGCGATAATCTCAAGGTTTTCTGGCATATCATCTCGATCGAAGATATAAGCAGAAGCGCCTGTTTGAATCACTCGATTAACAAGCTTCTGAACAAAGTCATTTTTATCATCATCACGATCATAACGTCCTTCTTCAGTCATTGTACCAGGAATTTCTAATCCTTTTTCTAGATAGAGCGTATCAATTTGTCCTTGCAAACTAGCTGCTGCTAAATCATCCGGAATATTCTCAATTCGATTTTGTGGACTAACCTCTTCAAGTTCCATCAAAGCTTCTTTTTTCTCTTGTCCGATTAAATTCATAATTTCATTAGTTACTTTTTCTTTGATATCATTGTCTTTCATATTTGCAGTTGAACCAATAATTTTAAAGTCACTCAAGTGTTCATTTTTCGAAAGTGAATGAAAAACAGATTGGTTTTCTTCTGTTGTATAAACAATAAGTGGCCATTTTTGATCGACTGAGTAATGATCATAGACAAAACGATCAACAACACGGAAATAATGTTCTCGGTCAATATCTTTTTCTTGACTCGTTTCGTTGTGACCATGGAAAAATTGAGAGCTACCATCACCACCTGTGGTTGAACTATAGGTCCCGAAGTTTAATTCGCCACCTTCACGTTCTGTTCCAAGAGCCGTCTCTAAATCAACGGGGGCATCTTCATTTTCTTCAGTCATATCCAGTTCGGTCAAGTTTGGTCCGTGTCCTTCAAATAATCGAGCACGATCACGAGTGATTAGCAATAAATGATAATCCTGTTCGTATTGGAAATTCTCAATTAATGGCAAGATATAAGGTGATTCACCGATTGTTACTTTCTCCTCTACGGGAACAGCCAAATCATAATAATAGATGTTATCTTTTGTGATATAAAGAGCTAAACCACCTGTCTGATTGGCTAAACTGTTTTTATGGATTCGAACCTCATTCAACTGCTTGAGTAAAATGTCTTTCTCTTCTAAATCAAGTTTTTCTAATTCTTTTTCTGCTTGATTCATCAAGTTCTCAAATTGAATTCGGTCCTTATCGTCAGTTAAGCTGATCGCATGTAGTTCTAAGGCGATAGATATATAAATAGTATCCTTTTTCTCTAGTTCCTCTGTCGGAAAATTGAATAGTTGATGCATATTTACCACTGCCTTTCTTTAATTTCTAATTTCAGTATAACAGAAACTGATTTCTTAACTAAGCAAAACGAATATTTTTAGAAGAAAATGATTCACTTAAATATAGTAGAACTAGCTTCGGGTCACTTTTCTCTAGTTTAAAAATTCGAATAAAGACTAAAATATGTTACAATGATTAGGTGAATTTAGGAAATGAGTGTTTCTAAAAATAAATTAAATGAAAGTTAGGTAAATGATGTGGAAGAATTAATAGAAGGTATCTTACCACTTTGGAAAGAAAAAGGAATGACCAGCTTTGATTGTGTGTTTAAGGTTCGTCGCCTTCTTGGTATTAAAAAAGTAGGCCATGCGGGAACATTAGACCCAGAAGTGGATGGTGTTTTACCAATTGCAATTGGTAGAGGAACGAAAGTCTTAGAATATATGTTAGATTCTGATAAAACTTATACAGGAGAGGTTTATTTAGGTTACAGTACTTCAACAGAAGATGGAACAGGTGAAATCATTGAGACAGAGGAAGTAGACCAAAATCTAACAGAAGAAGTCATTGACCAAATCTTGAAAAGTTTCGAAGGAGAGATTGAACAAACACCACCCATGTTTTCAGCTGTGAGATATAAAGGGAGAAGACTTTATGAATATGCTTTTGAAGGAATTGAAGTCGAACGTCCTTCGCGAATCGTAGAAATCTATTCCATTCGGCGAACTTCTGATTTAATTTATGATAAACAAAAAAAAGCGGCTAAATTTTCTTTTGAAGTTCGCTCGAGTAAAGGGACTTACATCCGAACCTTAGCGGTAGATATTGGGAAAAAATTGGGCTATCCTGCTCATATGTCTCAACTGACGCGAAGTGAGAGTGGACCGATTAAAGCGAGCCAAACGGTTCGTTTAGAGGAAATAGAAGCTGCAGTTGAAAACGGGACAGTATCTGATCTGTTACTTCCGATAGAATATGGCTTGGGTGGTTTCCCGACTTATCCAATAGCGAAAGAAATTTGGCTTCAGGTTAAAAATGGCCGTGTATTTCCCGTGGATAAATTTCCAATTGAGAATTATCCAGTTCTCTTAACCTACCAAGAAAAAGCGGTAGCTATTTATAATTTACATCCAACCAAAGCTGGAATTATTAAACCTGAAAAAGTACTCAGAACGGAGTTGTAGGTGAAAAAGTGAAAATTATTAATATTAAACATCCTTATGATAAAAATAAAATTATTGATGAAGACATTGTTTTAATTTTAGGTTTTTTTGATGGCGTTCATTTAGCTCATCAACATTTAATCGAAGCGGGCGTACGAGTTGCTAAAGAGAAGAATCTAAAAGCCGCACTCATGACCTTTAATCGTCGTCCTAAAATAGTGTATGAAAAAGTTCCGGGAGGTATTTATACCAATTTGACCCAGTTTACACAAAAAGCGGAACGAATAGAGGATTTAGGTGTCGATATTCTTTATAAGGTATTTTTCAATTCAGAACTAGGGAACCTTCCACCAGAGGATTTCGTAGAAGATTATATTGTAAAATGGAATGCAAAAGTAGTTGTTGCTGGTTACGATTATACATATGGTAAACCAGAAATTGCATCAATGGATCATTTGCCTCTTCATGCAAAAGGTCGTTTTGAGATTATCAAAATTGGTGAAGAAAGACGAGCAGGAGAGACTATTAGTTCTACTCGAATTCGCCAATACATTGAAGAAGGTAAGATGAAAAAAGCTAACGAAATGTTGGGTTATCCCTATGAAACACTTGGTTTTGTTATTCATGGAGATGCTAGAGGAAGAGAATTGGGCTATCCAACAGCTAATGTGCACTCACATCCATACACACTGTTGCCAAAAAATGGTGTGTATGCCGTTTACTTAACAGTTAAAGGTAAAAGATATCCGGGAATGGCATCTATTGGCTACAATATTACTTTTAAAGATGAGAAAAAATTATCTGTCGAAGTAAATATCTTTGATTTTGATGAACAGATCTATGGTGATGATGTGAAGATAGAGTGGATTGCTTATCTGCGGCCTGAGCTAAAATTTAATGAAGTTTCTGAGCTAATTAAACAATTGGATCAAGACGAATTAGACTCTAGAAAAATATTAGAAAGAAATGCTGGAAAAGATTGAATATCTCCTCTTTGAATCTTTTATATTGACAGCTTGAATAATATTTGTTAAATTATAGATAGAGATTAGCACTCGATTATGTCGAGTGCTAATTTATTGAAAATGTAATTGTCTTTATGCGAAAGGATGTTGCGCAATGTTGACACCCAGACAATTATTAGTATTGAATAATATTATAGAAATATTCACACGCGATGGAGAGCCTATCAGCTCTCAGTCTATAGTGAAAAAAGGTGATATACAGGCTAGCTCTGCTACGATTCGAAATGAGATGAGTACCCTTGAAAAGATTGGTTTAATTGAGAAGGTGCATAGCTCATCGGGTAGAATACCCACAGTAAAAGGATATCGATTCTATGTAGATAATTTGTTAAAACCAAAGCAAATACATGAAGCAAAGAGAATAGAAATTAAAGATTTCATGGACAAGCATATTTTCCAGATGCAAGATGTTTTTTATCAATCAGCAGAGTTAATATCTCAATTAACTAATTATACTGCGATTGTTTTAGGACCTCAATCGAATTTAAGTCGTCTGACTGCCTTTCGAATTTTAACTTTAAATGATCAACAAATGATGATTTTACTGCAATTGGATAATCATGAAGTACAAAGTATGAATTTCCGGATTCCTAAGGGCTTAGAGACTGAACATATTAAACAGGTCACTCAATTTATGAATCAAAATTTAGTGGGAGAATCATTAGCAACTGTTTATCGGGCTTTAAAGACTGACTTACCTCAGATGTTTGATAAGTATTTGGAAATGAACTGGAATGTTCCAGAAATGCTTAAGAGAAGTTTTCAGAGTTATAGTAATGAAAGAATGTTTGTTTCAGGTAAACCAAATCTTCTAGATTTCACAGAAGATATGCAAGTAGGTCAAGTAAAAAACCTCTATCGCTTGCTAGATAATGAAGGTAGTTTGTTAAGCTTATTAAAAGTTAAGCACGATGCGGAAAATACTTTTGATATACAAATTGGTGACGAATTTGAGGAGCAATTATTGGAATCATTTTCTCTAGTTACTGTTCCTTATCAGGATCAACATTTCGGAAAAGGTTTTATTGCGGTACTTGGACCAACAAATATGACTTATGATTCAACCTTAGGTGTTATTCAAGTATTAAAAGAAGAATTACTTGATAAATTAGAAGATTTTTATTTAGAATAAAAAGAGTGCCTGTGGGTTAGCAAATCGAATCTGCTAGGATTTAAAATGGTAATGTAGGAAAGGTGATTGTTTTGTCAGAAGAGGAAAAAAATGTCGACACAGCTAGTTTAGAAGAGTTAGATGAAGTTGAAACAGATGAGCAAGAGGTCGATTTAGAAGAGAAAATTGAAGAATTAGAAGATCAGAACTTACGATTACAAGCAGAAATACAAAATATGCGTCGTCGTAATCAAACGAGTCGCGAGGAGGCAGCCCGCTACCGTTCACAAGATTTGGCAAAAGAAATTCTACCTGTAATGGATAACTTAGAGCGTGCTTTACAAACAAAAGTTGAAGATGAAGCAGGCCAAAGCTTGAAGCAAGGAGTTGAAATGGTTCTAGAAGGATTTCAACGTGCACTAGCAGCCTCACATATTGAAGTAATTGATGCAGAAGGGAAGCTTTTTGATCCAAACTTCCATGAAGCACTCGCACAAGTTCCCGCTGAAGAAGGACAAGAGAGCGGTGTCGTTCAAGAAGTTTATGAAAAAGGTTATAGATTGCATGATCGAGTACTTCGGGCAGCTAAAGTGATTGTTACAGAATAAGAAATAAACTATCAAGATAAATAATTAATTAAAAAGAATAAATGAAAATAAAGGAGAAATTTAAAAATGGCTAAAATTATTGGAATTGACTTAGGAACTACAAACTCAGCAGTATCCGTTTTAGAGGGTGGCGAACCTGTTATTATCGCAAATAAAGAAGGGAATCGTACGACTCCTTCTGTTGTATCATTTAAAGATGGTGAAATTCAGGTCGGTGAAGTTGCAAAGCGTCAAGCAATTACTAACCCAAACACTATTATGTCGATTAAACGTTTTATGGGTGAAGACCACAAAGTTGAAGCAGAAGGTAAAGAATATACCCCACAAGAAATTTCAGCTTTAATTTTACAACACTTAAAATCCTATGCAGAAGATTATTTAGGAGAAGAAGTGACAAACGCAGTAATTACAGTACCTGCCTACTTTGACGATGCACAAAGACAGGCAACCAAAGATGCAGGACAAATTGCTGGCCTGCAAGTTGATCGAATTGTTAACGAACCAACTGCTGCTTCATTGGCCTATGGTTTAGATAACAAAGATCAAGATGAAAACATCTTAGTCTTTGACTTAGGAGGAGGAACTTTTGACGTTTCTGTTCTAGAATTAGGAGATGGAGTCTTTGATGTTCTTTCAACCGCAGGAGATAACAAACTAGGTGGGGATGACTTTGATGATAAAATCATCGATTTCTTAGTCAAAGAATTTAAATCTGAAACTGGTATAGACTTAGCAAAAGATAAAATGGCTTTACAGCGTCTAAAAGATGCAGCAGAAAAAGCGAAAAAAGAACTATCAAGTGTTTCATCGACACAAATTAGTTTACCATTTATTTCAGCAGGAGATGCCGGTCCAGTTCACTTAGAACAAACGTTAACTCGCGCAAAATTTGATGAACTAACTGTAGATTTAGTGAATCGTACAAAAGATCCACTACGTCGTGCAATGAGCGATGCTGGACTATCTGCATCAGAAATTGATGAAGTTATTTTAGTTGGTGGTTCAACACGAATCCCAGCAGTCGTTGAAGCAGTAAAAGCTGAGACAGGTAAAGAACCAAACCGCTCAGTTAACCCAGATGAAGTAGTTGCTATGGGAGCAGCCGTTCAAGGTGGAGTTATTTCTGGAGATGTAAAAGATATTGTATTACTTGATGTTACTCCATTATCATTAGGAATTGAAACAATGGGTGGCGTATTTACAAAATTAATTGATCGTAACACAACCATTCCAACAAGTAAGTCACAAGTATTCTCAACAGCTGCAGATAATCAACCGGCAGTAGATATTCACGTTCTACAAGGTGAGCGACCAATGGCAGCAGACAACAAAACACTTGGACGTTTCCAGCTAACAGAGATTCCACCAGCACCACGTGGAATACCACAAATTGAAGTAAGCTTTGATATCGATAAAGATGGTATTGTAACAGTTTCTGCCAAAGATCAAGGAACTGGTAAATCACAAAATATCACGATTAAATCATCATCAGGTTTAACTGACGAAGAAATTGACCGTATGATGAAAGAAGCGGAAGAAAATGCTGAAGCTGATGAAAAACGTAGAGAAGAAGTTGAACTACGTAACGAAGCAGACCAACTCGTTTTCCAAACAGATAAAACATTAAAAGATTTAGAAGGAAAAGTAGAGGATGCAGAAGTTAAAAAAGCAGAAGAAGCAAAAGATGAACTAAAAGAAGCGCTTGAGTCTGATGACTTAGATGCAATTAAAGAAAAACAAGATGCTCTAAACGAAATCGTTCAAGATTTAACGGTAAAACTTTATGAGCAAGCTGCTGCTGAACAACAAGCACAAGAAGCAGGAGAAAATCCAGAAGCTGAAGGATCATCAGAAGATGATGTTGTTGACGCAGACTTCGAAGAAGTAGATGAAGACGAAGAGTAAATCATTCGGGATTGATTGATAACAGTGAGTAAAAAAGAGAAAGCTAATTAATTAGCTTTCTCTTTCACTGTAATCGACCAAGTTCGATGGTTTCAGACGAAATATCGGAGGAAAATATGGCAGAAGAAAGAGATTTTTATGATGTATTAGGTGTCTCTAGAGATGCCTCGCAAGATGAAATAAAAAAAGCATACCGAAAATTATCGAAAAAATATCATCCGGATTTAAATAAAGCAGATGATGCAGAAGAAAAATTTAAAGAGGTTTCAGCAGCTTATGAAACCTTATCTGATGAATCTAAGCGTTCAAGTTACGATCAATTTGGTCATGCATCGACTGACCCAAACTTTAATGCAGGTGGATTTGGTGGCGGTGCAGGCGGTTACGGAGGATCTGGCTTTGAAGATATTTTTAGTGATTTCTTTGGCGGATTTGGCGGACAAACAGCCCGGCGAGATCCAAATGCACCAAGAAAAGGTGCGGATTTACAGTATGTAATGGATTTAACATTTGAAGAAGCAATTTTTGGAAAGACAACGACTATCCGTTACAATCGTAGAGAAGTATGTTCTACTTGTTCAGGAACTGGAGCAAAACCAGGAACAAGCCCTGAAACTTGTTCTCGTTGTGGAGGAGCAGGCCGTGTAAATGTAGAGCAAAATACACCTTTTGGACGTGTGCGTACCCAAACAACTTGTCCAACCTGTGAAGGTTCAGGCCAAATTATTAAAGAAAAATGTGAGACTTGTCATGGAGATGGTTTTGAAACAAAACGCCATTCAGTTAAAGTCGAAGTACCAGCAGGTGTTGAAGATGGAAACCAGATTCGATTACAAGGTCAAGGAGATGCAGGAGAAAATGGTGGACCACATGGAGATATTTATATTATTTTCCGTGTTCAGCCATCTGATATCTTCAAACGTCGAGGAACTGAAATATTCTATGAGTTACCGATTAATATTGTACAAGCTACTTTAGGAGATGAAGTAAAAGTGCCTACTCCACATGGAAAAGTAAAGCTTAAAGTGCCAGCAGGTACGCAACCAGGAGCGACTTTCCGTTTACGTGGAAAAGGAGCACCATCCTTACGTACAAACTCAACAGGTGACCAACATGTTCAAATAAAAGTAGAAGTGCCGAAAAATATTAGTGAAGAGCAAGCCGAACATCTACGTTCATTTGGCAAAGAAAGTGGTTATGAAGACACACATGAACAAAGAAATGAGTCTTTCTTTTCAAAAGTAAAAGACAAATTTAAAGACAAAGATTAACTATAAACAAACTAGTCAGTAAATTTCAGGCAAGCTGTCATTCATCATTGAATCGATACGACCTGCAGAAATTTTACTGGCTATTTTTTATCTGGAGGAATTGTCGAAAGGAGCGATGAATATAGGTTTGTATATCGCTAGAAAGATTGCTATAATACTAAGAGTAGTTTTATGTATATAAGGACTGAGGTATGAAATGATAGATAAAAAGAAAATACGCGAACGTCAAGAAAAAATGAGAAATTTCTCGATTATTGCTCATATTGACCATGGAAAATCAACCTTGGCAGACCGAATTTTAGAATTTACGGAAACTTTGGCTGATCGTGAAATGTCAGAACAAGTGTTGGATTCAATGGATTTAGAACGTGAACGTGGAATTACCATTAAGCTGAATACAGTTGAAGTGGAATATACTGCCAAAGACGGCGAAGATTACATTTTACATTTGATTGATACACCCGGACACGTCGACTTTACTTATGAGGTTTCACGAAGTTTAGCAGCATGTGAAGGTGCAATATTGATTGTGGATGCGGCGCAAGGAATTGAAGCACAAACTTTAGCAAATGTTTATTTGGCCTTAGATAACGATTTAGAAATAATACCAGTGATTAATAAAATTGATTTACCCGCAGCTGATCCAGAGCGAGTCGCGCTAGAAATTGAAGAGGTCATCGGAATTGATACGGAAGATGTCGTCTTGGCTAGCGCTAAAAACGGAATTGGTATTGAAGATGTATTAGAAGAGATTGTGGATAAAGTACCTGCACCAACAGGTGATATTGATAATCCACTCCAAGCCTTAATTTTTGACTCGGAATATGATTCCTATCGAGGAGTTGTTTTAAGTATTCGAGTGCAAGAAGGAATGGTTAAAAAAGGCGACATGATTGAATTAATGCATAATAAGAAACAATTTGAAGTATCTGAAGTCGGAGTTTTTTCACCGAGCCCAGTTAAACGGGACTATTTGAGTGTTGGAGATGTAGGTTATCTTACAGCTAACATTAAGAGTGTGAAAGATACAGAAGTAGGAGAAACAATCACACTAGCAGAAAATCCTGCGGCCAAACCATTACCAGGATATAAAGAAATGAAACCGATGGTATTTAGTGGGATGTATCCATCTGATTCAGGCGACTATGAAGATTTACGTGAAGCATTAGAACGTCTACAATTGAATGATTCTTCGCTTCGCTTTGAACCAGAAGTTTCACAAGCGCTAGGTTTTGGTTTCCGTTGTGGTTTCCTTGGAATGTTGCATATGGACATTATCCAAGAACGATTAGAACGTGAATTTGACTTAGATATTATAACGACAGCTCCTTCAGTAATTTATGAAGTAGATAAAACGGACGGCGAAACGGTTGAAGTTTCTAACCCTTCTGAGATGCCAGATGTTGTTGAAATTGAAAGAGTGTACGAACCATTTGTTAAAACAACGGTTTCTACTCCAAGTGACTATGTAGGACCAGTTATGGAGTTATGCCAAGAAAAACGTGGCGAGTTTGTGACCATGGAATACCTTGATGATATTCGAGTCAATATTATTTATCAAATGCCCCTCTCAGAGATTGTCTTTGACTTCTTTGATCGGCTCAAATCAAGCACTAAAGGCTATGCTTCGTTAAATTATGAGGATCCAGCTTATCGAGAAAGCGATCTAGTAAAAGTGGATATCCTGATTCATGGAGAAACTGTGGATGCATTAAGTTTTATCGTTCATAAAGAAGAAAGCTATACGCGTGGACGTAAAATTGTTGAGAAATTACAAAAAGTTATACCACGTCAGCAATTTGAGATTCCAATTCAAGCAGCGATTGGGAACCATATTATTTCACGTTCAACCGTTCGAGCCTATCGGAAAGATGTTACGGCAAAACTGTACGGTGGAGACGTTACTCGTCGGATGAAGTTACTTGAAAAACAGAAAAAAGGTAAAAAACGAATGAAAAGTGTCGGTAATGTGGATATTCCACAAGAAGCCTTTATGGCGGTACTTGATTTAGACGATGAAGATAATTAAATTTAAAAAATAAAACACCTCAGAAGAGGTGTTTTTTCATTTTATGAGAATGAAAAATACGAAATAGGCACTTTAGAAGAGCACTTTTCAAAGCTGAAAAAGTATGAATTTTGTGTTAAGATTGTAATAAGGAGAATTACCAGCAGAATGACG
>JARICH010000031.1 GCA_029257245.1 Atopostipes sp.
CCAAAATTTTCGAATGGGTTGTTGCTGATAATAATTTAAAAGACTAGTTAAGACCACTCCATGACTCACAATTAGAATATTTTCATTTTGATTTTGATTTTCTTTAATTATTCGATCAATAAAAGATAGAACTCTATTTTCTACCCTTTTAAAATCTTCTCCACCATTTTTAGCTTGATAGTGATGGGGCAACTGCCAATATTTTTCATATTCTTCAGGACTTAGCAGCTTAATTTCTGACCAAGTCCGCCCTTGCCAAGAACCACTATTCATTTCCTTTAATTCAAACGAGGGAATGGGTTCTAAATTTCTATTTTTTGCAATAATCTCAGCTGTTTCAACCGCTCGTGTACTAACACTTGTATAAATCCTATCGATTGTTAGTTCTTTTTGCTTAATATATTCACTTAACTTCCAACTATCTTCTACTCCTTTAGCTGTTAAAACTGAATCAAAACTACCCTGTAAACGACCTTCTACATTCCATTGACTTTCTCCATGCCGCGTCAAGTAAATTTTCATTTTTTTCTTCCCTTTAATTGTTCATTTTGAATGAATAAATAACATAGTTTTTTGATTTCAGAAAAAGTAAAAACTTTGAAAATAAATTACTAATAAATAATATAGTGTAATTCTTCCTTTTAGTTCGCTCATTTATACAATAAAAAAAGAGAGCTAGGCCCTCTGTTTTTTATAATTCTAGTCCCATAATTGCCGGAACTCCTTCTTGGTAATAATGTTTATGCATCACGACTTCAGAAACAAGATCAGCGGCATCCATTATCTTTTCATGGGCATTACGGCCGGTTAAGACTAAATGCATTCCTCTTGGTCGCTCTTTTATTAAGGTTAAAAGCTCTTCTAGTGGGAGTACGTCATCAATTGGAAAGCGGTCAATCGCCAAAGCATTGTTGATTTCATCTAATATAATTAAATCATGCTCTCCGCTCATCACTCGTTCTTTGGTCAAAATCCAAGCTTTTTTAAGCGCTTCACGATGTTCAACGGGTGTTTTCTTCCAAGTAAAGCCTACACCTGTTTGGATCATTTCAATTCCTAATTTTTCAAGTGAAACTTGTTCACCATAATCCCGCTGAGCTGATTTGATGAATTGAATCATTAAAACTTTCTGATTCCTTCCTGCTGCTCGAACAGCCAGACCAATGGATGCTGTTGTTTTTCCTTTTCCATCTCCTGTATAAACCAAGGTTAACCCATCTGCTGGATCAATCGTTCCCATTGAATCTCCTCCCTTCTTTTAGTTATTCGTCTGAAAATATTTAGCATCCCCTTCTAAAATAACTTGAGGGACTTTTGCACTCGGATGTTCTATAATAACTGGTCTCGTTCCATAGACTTCTTCAATAATCTCTTCCGTGAGGACTTCTCTCGGTGTCCCAATTTTTACAATTTTTCCTTGATCCAAAAGAACGAGTCGTTCACAATACAAGGCTGCTAAATTTAAATCATGAAGTACAGAAACAACCGTTAACTCTGTTTCCTCTTGCCAAGCTCGGATCTCGTCCATCAATTGGATTTGATGACCAATATCTAAGTAAGTGGTTGGTTCATCCAACAAAACTAAAGTTGGTTCCTGCACCATAATTTTGGCCAGGGCTACACGCTGACGTTCTCCTCCACTCAGCTGACTTAATTCTCGATCTTGCAAGGATACTAAAGCCATTTTTTCTAAGATCTGATCAATCAAAGCATCAACTGATACTGATTCTGATTCTTCTCCTAGCCAATTTTGGTAAGGAAATCGTCCCATCTCCACTACTTGACGTACATTAAAATCAATTGCCGGTAAAGCATCTTGCTGCAAAACGGCTACTGATTGTGCGAACTCTTTTCGAGAATAATTTCTTACATTTTTATTTTGATAATAAACTATTCCCGATTTGGCTTCTCTGAGAGCGGACAGTAAATTAAGTAGACTTGTTTTTCCACTCCCATTTGGCCCGATAATTCCCAGTGATTCACCTTTTTCTATCGTTATTTGGATATCTTTCAGTACTTCCTTTTCCCCATAAGCTTGGCTTAATTGCTCTACTCTCATAATCTCAGTCATAAAGAACCACCGACTTTTGATTGTTTATTTTTTCGAAGTAAATAAGCGAAGAATGGTGCGCCAAGGAAAGCTGTTACTACACCCAAAGGTATTTCTGTTGGGCTTAACACCGTACGGGCAATTGTATCTGCCCATAGGACAAAAATCCCTCCATAAATTGCACTTAAAGGAATTAAGACACGATAGTCTGGTCCAACTAAAAGTCGAATTAAGTGAGGAACGACTAAACCAACAAAGCCAACTGTTCCAACAATTGAAACAGCAGCCGCTGTTATAAAGGTCGAAATAATTAAAATAGCTAGTCGAGTTCGCTTCACATTTACACCTAAGTTTGCGGCTTGGCTTTCCCCTAATGCAAAAATATTTAACGTGCGACTATAAGCAACTAAGGCAATAAAACCAAGAATCAAAGCTGGAAACAGGATTTGAATAAATTCCCAACCTTGTAATGACAAACTTCCCATCATCCAAAAGACGATTTGATTAATCACTTTATCTGACATAGAAACCATAAAAGAGACAAAGGAACTTAAGAATGCTGAAACGACTACTCCTGATAGGATTAAAGTTTCTAAATTATATTGTCCTTGAATATTTGCTAAGCGTAATACAATCAGTAAACTAATTAATCCTGTAATAAAGGCAGCAATCGGAATGGTCCAAATTCCCAATAATTTTGTCTGTAAGCCAAAGGTAATCACTAAGGCTGCTCCAACCGATGCTCCAGAAGACACCCCTAAAGTATAAGGATCGGCTAATGGATTTCTTAATACTCCTTGAAAGCCTGCCCCAGCAATCGATAAAGAAGCTCCAATTAATATCGCCAAGATGACACGTGGCAAACGTACTTTCAATATAATTTGTTCTGCTGATCCTTTCCAACTTCCTGTAACAAAATCACCAACAATGGGTAATTGTTTCAACAGAATTCCCCAAACTTCAGAAAAGGACAATTGAGCAGAACCAATAGATAAACTAGCAATTACAGAAAGAATAAGGAGGAAGACCCCAAATCCTCCCCAAAAATAAAAGCTTTTTCTTAATTTCATTCAGAATACAATTCAGGATAAATCGCTTCTGCGAATTGTTTTAATGCATCTGTAACACGTGGGCCTATACGTGATACGATATTTTCATCAATTCCAACTAAGCGATCATTTTGAATAGCGGTAATTTCTGTCCATCCGCTTCGATCTTGGATCAATTCCGCCAATGGTTGTTCCGTTTCAAAATCAACTACGTCTTTAGCAAATAAAATAACGTCAGGGTCTTCTTCAATAATTTTTTCTTCGTTCACTTCTGCCCATCCTTCTAATTCAGAAGCTACATTGATTCCACCTGCAATCGTGATCAGTTCATCTAAGAACTCACCAGATCCAACAGTCCAACCAGGTGTAAACTCTAAGTAGACCTTTTTCTTATCTGCTTCTTCTACATCCGCCACAGCTTCTTTTACTGCGTCGATATCCGCTTGCATTTCAGCTACTAAACCTTCGGCAGCGGTTTGAGAATTAGTTACTTGCCCAATTTTCAAAATATTATCAAGAATTTCATCTAAAGTTTTTCCATCATTTTTATAAGTAACTAAGTCTAGATTACGTAATTTATCTGCAACATCGTCACTCATTGAAATCCCACTGATCACTAAATCGGGTTCGAGGGCAATAATGGCTTCAGCATTTGGGTCGACTACCCCACCTACTCGTTCTTTTTCTAGTGCAGCTTCTGGATAATCCGCAT
>JARICH010000015.1 GCA_029257245.1 Atopostipes sp.
ATGATTGTTGAGCAGACCTTAAATGCCATTGAACTTTCCAAACGCTATCAGATACATTTAGAAAGTTATGAAGTCTTGAAAGGAACTATGGATGACGTCTTTTTAAACCTTACAGGAAGGGAGTTAAGATAATGGTTGCATTAATGAAACGTAATGTACGATTGTTTTTCAGAGACCGGATGACTGTCTTTTTCTCTTTACTCTCATCCTTCATTCTCATTGGTCTTTATTTTTTATTTTTAGAAGGGACTCTAAGCTCAGAAGTAGCGGAATATATTAATCCAGATGTAATCATGTTTAATTGGTTAATTGCTGGAATTTTAGCGATTAGCTCGATTTCCACCACTTTAACTGTTTTTGGGATTAAGGTAAAAGATGATGAGAAAGATATTACTAAGGACTTTTATTCAACTCCAATTTCTAAAGGCGAATTGGCTGCTGGCTATATTGGAGCCGCATTTATTGTTTCCTTATTTATTTCACTGACTACATTAGTTTTAGCTGAGCTCATTATGTATTTTTATTATGGGTCAGTGATCGATTTGCTTACTTTAGTAAAAGTTATTGGTTTAATCTTACTGACTGTTTTTGCGAATTCAGCGATGATGTATTTTATTATTCTTTTTTTAGATTCATCAAGTGCCTATTCGGTGGCTAGTTCACTTATTGGTTCAGTTTCTGGTTTTCTAGCCGGTGTTTATATACCTTTTGGCTTCTTACCAAGTTGGCTTCAATCAACTCTGCCTTTTATACCAACTACGCAAGCCGCTTCATTGTTACGAAAAGTTTTAATGGCAAATGAATTTCAAAAATTAGCGGATGCGCCCACAGAAGTCATTATAGAGGTCAAAGAAACCCTGGGCGTTATTTTCCCTTTTAGAGAAGGCTATGTAACCACAGGTCAAAGTATCCTTTATCTTTTCGTTTCAGGTCTGATCTTTTACTTGTTAGCAGTCTGGAAGCTAAAGAGTGAAGACAAGAAAACAAAATAAGAAATAATGTTAAAGTTTATCTGTAAATCTCATAGAACTCTTTATTTGCGAGAGATTTTTAAATATGGTACAAATAACATACAATGAATTCGAGATAAGGAGTTTAATTCAGATGAAAATAAAAAAGAAGTATACGGGAATGCTATTTAGTTTATTGATGGGCTTTGGAATGTCTTTTTTCATGTCTTTTGTAATGACAGCCATTAATGCAGGCTTTCCACCTATCTTTTTACAACTTTGGATGAAATCATGGGGTGTGGGCTTTTTTGCTTCCCTTCCAGCCGCATTGCTTTTACCACCACTTATTCACAAGATTATTGCTAAAATAACAACTGATTAGAAAAATAAGCATATTAAGTCCCTTATTTTAATCCATCTGGGAAAAATAGGGTGTTTTTTTATTTTTCATTTATTGGCTACTAAGAGAATCTAGAAGAAGCTATTTGTATAGAAATGAACAAGAATACATGCTATCATTAGATTGTAATAGTTAGAATTTAAGAGGGGGTTGAATGCAATGCTTGAAGAAAAATGGCAGTGTGATCGCTGTAATAAAATGATTCATGGGGCTGAGAATGCCTGGTTAAAATGGAAGAAAAATTTGAACGATGAGACCTTTTATGAATTTAAAATTGTTCATCATCCGACTTGTGAGCAGCCGATTCCTAAGGTTCAAAAATCACGGTTGGCAGAACCGGGAGATCCATTGACTGAGTACTTAGGAGATAATGGATTTATTCGTCTATTAGAGCTAGTAGCTCATACAGAAGGTAAAGACCGAGATGAATTACTAAAATTAATTCAGAGACTACATGTCCCTGGATATGAATCCGCTCACATTCATTTTGAAAGCGCTTTTAAAAATGGGGAGCTTGTTCCTCCGACTAATGGAGTGTTTTACCCAACGATTCGAAAAATAAAAGAAATTAATGAGCAATACGCTTAAAATAAGAATCAAATATAGAAATCACCCAGATGTTTTTTATCAGGGTGATTTTACTTTGTTTGAGTAAACTAACTTGCTATCCCTCTTAATTATTAAGGATGTAAGCTAAGATTCAAAAGAGATACCGAGATATCATAAAATCCTTAATTATTTAATTATATATGGTATAGTGATTCTATGCACAAAGTTTTGATTGTCTGCACTTGAAAGGAGGATTAATGAAAACAAGAAAATCATATCTTTTAAAAGTATTTTTTATGATGCTATTATTAACTGGTTGTTATCAACCAAGGGCTGATTTTACGCAAGAGGTTGTTCAAGAAGCTGAAACATCAGTCAAGAGTTTTATCATAAATAACTATCAAGAAGTTGAAGTTGTAAAGGTAGAAGACGTCTTTCGAAATTCAAGTGGTGGAATGTCAGTAACTGGAACTGTAAATAAAAATTCTTGTTTTCATTTTTTTGTTGATGAATACAAGTTTGTTGTAGGCAGCGTTGAAACAGATGAGAACTTTCCTAAAATAAAAGAAGAGTGTCGGGAGGCTATTTGTGAATATTAATTCATTATAATAATGGATAATCATTAATCATTTCTTATAATGAGTCTATAATCACTAGAATACAGCTATCTTCATATAGACTTGAAAGCAAAAAAATATTCAATCGAAAATAAAAGTTTAAGTTACTTTTAATACTTAAACTTTTTTATTTTATCTAAAATGAAAAGAATATAGTTAAAAGGGTTGATTTTCTTTCTATATCCAGTAATACTTGAGAGGTAGTGAAAATAAATAATATACAGATAACAGAATTTTTAGGAGAGAAAGACAATGCCAGAAAAAATTAAAAAATTAGTGAAACCTTATGATTTTGTAATCGTTATTAGCTTGGTCTTATTATCCTTTTTACCTTTCTTTTTATTATCAGAAGATAAAGGAGAAAATATAGATAGTGACTTGTATGCAGTGATATCAATTGATGGTGAAGAAGTCGATCGAATTTTACTAACGGGGAATGAAAAAAACGAACTGCTAGTTTTTTATCCAGGTCCTGATCAGTATAATATCGTGGAAATTGATGGTGAACGTATTCGGAATAAGGAAGACAACAGTCCTCAACAAATTGCAGTGAAGCGTGATTGGATTCAGGAAGCTGGAGAAACGAGTATTAATCTTCCGCACCGATTTTTGATTGAAATTGTTTCAGAAGAAGCAATAGATAGCGAAATCGATATTCTTCCTCAATAGAAAACTTACTCTCTGAGCCTCTTACTTTAATTTGAACATTATTTATAGGATAATAGAGATGTAACAAGAAGATCTCTTAAGAAATCTTCTCAGAGTAAGAATAAAATATTAGATAAGGAGCGGATAAATATGAGTTTTGAATCAAAATGGAATAAATTAAAAGGTGAAGTACAGAATAAATGGGGTAAATTAACTAATGATGACGTAGACGTTGTCAAAGGTGACGAAAAAATCTTAATTGGGAAACTTCAAGAA
>JARICH010000060.1 GCA_029257245.1 Atopostipes sp.
AGCTTCTACGGTAGCGGAGTCAATAACCGGTCCATCGACACCCGAGCCATGCATTTTTCCAGCAATAATCAAACCAGAATAGTGTTCTTTAGCTAACTCAACACTTTTACTAATCGCAGTATTTGTCACACCTGTTCCTGGATTCCCAGTAAAGCACACGAAATCCAATCCTAACTTTTCGATATGTTGGATGGTTTCTAAAGTAGCTTGACGACCTGTAGCGATTTCTAGTCGGCCTTCTAACATGTTCGCATCAGGATCAACAGGTTCTAGATTTACACCAATAGGTAGTCCAACTAAACGGTGTAATTCTTCAACAAAATTATCGGTTTTATTTAAAGCTGCGATATTAGGTGCTAAGACATCTACACCGTTTAAAAGAATCATGTCCGCTCCTACAGCACTGGCTATTTCTGCATTCGTAATATCACCAATCGTCGTTTCACGGGGAGCTACATTTTCAGATAGAATCACACGACCTTCACTCGCTTTAATACTTTGCTTTAATTCTTTGGCATTCATTGCTAGAATTTCTGATACATTTGCACTGATAAAACGTTTCATTAGAAACTCCTCCTTTGTTATTCCTTAATGATTAATTCGGGATGTATTGTAAAGTATCCATCTCATCAATTGGCCACATTGGACGGGCAATTCGTTTATAAGGCAATTTTTCCGAACGTTGGATAGTTGGACCATCTGTTAAAGCCATATTATGGTAAGCTGTCTCAGGAATTAATGGGGTATCTAAGTATCCCATTTTAACCACAACAATATCATAATCATGGAATTCTAAGCCAGCCGCATGGTATTGTTTCATCTGACCGTATTGAACGTTTACATCCATAATAATGACATCGATGGGTGTATCTACTATGTTTACTGTATAAACAGTGCCATCAATATGCTCATTTCCATACATGGCATCACCGATGACTTTAACTTCTACTTCTACATCTACTGGAGCTGAGTTTTCATCGATATTTTCACCAATAGTCACTGAAAGACGTTCGCCAATCTCTCGATTATGGAGTTTCAAATGTGTGTTATGATCATTAATACCGGCAATTAATATTTTTTTATCTTGAGGTTCTTGCTTTAAAAATTCTCTCAAAATAATAGTGTTTTTACCTTGCGAACCAGCCCCACAGTTATCACCGGAATCAGTGATGACTGCCGTTTTACCGTCAAAATCAATGGCTTTTTGAACAGAAACATCAGGTTCATCATAGTTCCCTCTAAATTTAAATTCCTTACGATGTTCCCAAGCGTATTCAGCAATTTCATCCATCACTTGCTCGGTATATTCAATATCTTTTCTTTCGTTTGGAACAGCAACAACAGCTGCACCTAATTTGTCATCATCATGTCTTAGGAAACCTACAAAATAGGAGAGTGAGAAAATACGAGGATCTTCTTCTGCTTCATCCATCAATCGATTAATGGATACCATTGGTTCATAAGCTGAGATACTACGCTCACCACCGACCATGATAGGGAGCTTTTTGATGATTGGTTTCATTGTTCGACGGTTCTTTAATAAATCAACAAGTTTGCTTGCTACAATTCGACGAGTTTCAATCGCGTCAGAGTGAGGTGATTCGCGATAAGTACGAACGATATTACAATGTTTGGTTAAGTCATGTGTCACATTTCCATGTGGATCCATTACTAGAGAAATCGGTAAATGTTTACCGACAATTTTACGAATCTCTTTGATCAGGTAATGTTCACCAGAAACTTCTGGTAAATCGACGACACCACTGGCACCATGCCATTGTAAGTAAATACCATCAAAGTCACCTAAGTTTTTCTTAATAGCTGTAAGCATCGTATTGGTAATGTAATCAAAAGCTTCTTTTTTGATCATACCGGTTGGGCTGGTACTTGCGTGAATAGAAGGGATCAGCTCAATATCGTTCTCTTCAAAGATATCTCTTACTCTAGTCGCATTTAAACTTTCTTGACCATATAACAACTGAAATTCGCCTAAGTCGGCTTGGTGGGTAACGTGTTCATTACATTCGGCACTAAACGTTGCAACAAGAACTTTCTTCTTTTTCAATCTTAACGCCTCCTAATTTTTTGTATCCACTTACAATATACATTTTTACACTAATTATTCAAGGGCTTAAAATTAAATGGGAGCAAATAAATGAGAGCATTAAACTTAAAAAACGAATAAGATAATTGGTAAATCAAGCTTTTAGATTCCCAGAAATTGTCTAGCTAGCGAGATGATATATTCACTTCCTAACTGACTGAAAGTAAATATGTTTTAATCAATCGTTCTTTTGTTATATTGGGAGTGAGACAATTGTATGGAAGGACTAAGAGTTTGATCAACCTAGTTTTAACAAGGAAAAGTAATTATATAATGAATCAAAGGTGGTAAATCATGTTAAATACGAGACAGAAAAAAATTGTTGATCAAATGGCAAAGGTGGAAGCTTGGGTAAAAGGTAAAGAGTTAGCGACCTTAAAAGGCGTAACAACACGAACAATTCGCTCGGATATGGACCGGATTAATACAGTTTATCCAGATTTAATCCGTTCAAGTACTCGAGAAGGCTATAAAATAAACAGTAAAATTTATAACGAAATGAATCATAAAAATAATCCTGAAAAGAAAGATTTAGGTCCACAAACTCCTCAGGAAAGATCGATGTATATTATTAAGATGTTATTAATCAAGGAAGAAGCACTGAAAATAGTAGACTTAGTCGATTATTTATATGTGAGTACTCATACGATTGAATCGGATGTTAAAAGGATACGAGAAATGATTCATTCATATGAAGGATTAGATTTAAGTCGTTCAGATAATTGTATCTTTTTACATGGTGATGAAGAAATTAAGCGAAGACTGTATCGTAGACTTTTAGAAGAAGAAATCAAAGGAAATTTTCTCAATTTAAATAATATCGCAGAATTGTACCAAGATTTTGATTTATTAAAAGTGACCACTATTTTTCAAGAAGTGCTTGAAAGTTACAATTATAAACTGCGTAAAGAGGTCATTCCACTAATAATCGTTCATATCGGAGTAACCATTGAAAGAATTCTCAGTCAAAATTTTTTATCGAATAAAGATACAGTTTGTGAATTAGCTGATCAAATAGAATATAAAATTGTCAAAAGTTTTTTTGAAGAAATTGCTCAATTTATTCCTATTGAAATCAGAGAAGAAGAAATCTTAGGCTTAGCTACTACTATGATTGGCTATAGAGATTCTAAAACCTTACAAAATGAAATTATATATAAGGACTTAGCTAAAAATATACCCCATTTAATTGGTGATATTTTATGCCAAATTGAAGCAGTTTTTAATCTTGACTTTTCAAAAGATGGAGACTTTGTAAATGGATTACATTTACATATTCAATCGATGGTTAGTCGGATTGAAAATGGGATTACGATCCCAAATGTGCATCATGATGAGATTAAACATTCTTATCCACTTATTTTTGAAATGGGGGTTCATGTTGCCCAAATTATCAGTGAGTACTTTAACTTTGAAATACTCGAATCAGAAATAAGTTTTCTGGCTCTTCATATGGGGGCCGCTTATAGCCGATTCTTAGAACAGGAAAAATACAAATACCGTGTGCTTTTAATTGCACCAGAAAATGACAGCTTTCTTAAGTTAACCAAAAGTAAAATTACCAATATGTTTAAAGATCGCATGGAGATTGTCTATATATCTCAATATTTAGTTGAAGAATACATTAGTGATAAAAAAATTGATTTAATTATTACAACATTACCTATCCAACATACAATGAGTGTAAGCACGGTAGAAATATCCATGTTTGTAGGCTATGAGGATGAAAGTAAGATATTTCGAGCACTGAACAAATTAGATAAAAATAAATTTGCAGAAGAATTTGGTGATCAATTTGGAAGCTTGATCGACGACCGCTTTTATTTTCCTAATCTGGACTTTGAAACACCCGAAGAAGTTATCTGCTATATGGCTTCTAAACTGGAAGAAGAAAACATTGTCAGCAATAAATTTAAAGAATCTGTATTGGAACGAGAAAAAATAGCGTCGACTTCTTTTGCCTACTCAGTTGCCATACCTCATCCACTAATTTTAGACAGTTACCAGTCAAAAATTGCCGTTGGTATTTTGGAAAAGCCAGTGAAATGGGGAACTTATCAAGTACGCTTAGTCATTATGCCTATATTGAGAGAAAAAGATAGCTCGAAAATGTGGTTATTTTTTGATTGGTTATCTGAAACGATTATGGATAGTGAAAAAATGACAAAATTAATCGAATCTGAAACGAAAGAAGAATTTGTAAAACTATTAACTAAAAATTAAATAGGGGGAAGGAAAATGAAAGGAATCGAAAAAGTAAGCTTTGAAATTATTAGTAATGTAGGGAGCGCGCGCTCATCTTTTATGGAAGCTATTCAATATGCTTATCAAAACGAATTTACCGAAGCAAGAGCAAAAATAGAGGAAGGAGAAAAATTGAGGGTAAAAGGACATAATGCTCACTTTGAATTGATACAAAATGAAGCCGCTGGGAATTCTGTAGAAGTCAGTTTAATTTTAATGCACGCGGAAGATCAGTTAATGGCAACAGAAACGATAAAAATTCTTGCGGAAGAAATGATTCGAAACTATGAAAGAATGGAAAGAATCGAGAAAAAGATTGAAGCAAATTAAATGAGCCAATAGCAAGCGGAAAAAATTCCGGAGAGATAGGAAAGACAAGTGTGAGAAAGCGGTTACAAATTAATGTACAATATATTTATACAAATTAAAGAGGAGGAATAAAGATGAAAAAAGTGTATTTGTTTTGTAATGCAGGGATGTCGACGAGTCTTTTAGCTAGCAATATGCAAAAGGTTTCTGACAATCATAATTTACCGATTGAAGTCAAAGCTTTTTCCGATTCAAAAATGGAGGAGATTGTTAAAAGAGAAAATCCGGATGTTATTTTACTAGGTCCACAAGTAAAGTATAAATATCAAGATACCCTCGATAAATACGGAGATACGGGAGCGGCCATTGAAGTAATCAATTTAGAAGATTACGGAAATGTTGATGGCGAGCGAGTATTGAAACGCTCAATCCAGTTAATTAAAGGAAAAGGAGAGAATAAATAATGTTTGAAAAATTAGAAAGTGTATTAGCTCCTGTAGCTGAGAAACTGACAAATAATAAAGTCTTATTAGCTATACGAGACGGATTTTTAATTAGTACACCATTACTTA
This sequence comes from Atopostipes sp., assembly GCA_029257245.1. Classification (GTDB taxonomy): domain Bacteria; phylum Bacillota; class Bacilli; order Lactobacillales; family Carnobacteriaceae_A; genus Atopostipes. Next base: position 5,230 of record JARICH010000060.1, read on the forward strand.
TTGTTTCATCTATCTTTTTATTAATTGCGAACTTCCCAATACCTGGTTATTCTGAATTTATCGCACAGTTTTTTGGTGAAGGTTGGGAATCTCACTTAACCGTTGTATCCAATGCAACTTTTAGTATGATTGCTCTTTTAAACGTAGTAGGAATTGGTTATGCTTATGCACGTCAGTTAAAAGTAAATGCAATCGCTGGTGGAGTATTAGCCATGGTAAACTACATGATGATTTCACCGCAAGTTCATTCCGGCTATGTCAATGCAGATGGTAATCCATTTACCGGGTTTTCATTTGGGAATTTAGGATCAGCAGGTTTATTCTTAGCCATGATTACTGCCTTGGTATCGGTTCGAATCTTTGCTTATGCCACACACAAAGGCTGGGTAATTAAATTACCTGACGGAGTACCACCAGCAGTAATGGAATCCTTTGCAGCTCTTATTCCAAGTATGTTAGCCATTGTTACATTCTTTTTAATTAGACTTGGATTTAGCTTAACATCATTCGATTATGCACAAGATTTTATTTATACTATTTTGCAAACTCCGTTAATGGGACTAGGAGAAAGTTTCTTATTCCAGCCAGCTTACACCTTCTTCTCGACCATGTTCTGGTTCTTTGGAATCAATGGTCCAGCCGTAACGAATACTGTGTTCGCGCCTATACATACAGCGATGACAGTGGCTAACTTAGAAGCCTTTCAAGCAGGTGGAGACTTGCCATATATCTTTACATCGGCCTTCTCGAACTTCTTCTCTAACTACGGTGGAGGAGGAAGTACTTTATCCTTAGTTATCTTAATGATTACGACTGCTAAATCAGAACGGATGAAAAAATTAGG
>JARICH010000001.1 GCA_029257245.1 Atopostipes sp.
AACGGATCATTAAAAGCCCGACTTATACGATTGTGCGTGAATACATGGATGGGTCTTTACCTCTTTATCATATTGATTTATATCGTTTGGAAGAAGAAGATGTCGCTAATTTAGCATTAGACGAATATTTTAACGGGGAAGGGCTGTCCGTTGTTGAATGGCCATCTGTATCACCAGATGATCTACCCGAAGAAGTGCTCGAGATTTCACTTGAAAGAGACCTGGACGATTTAAATTTACGAATCATTCGTATGAAAGCCAAAGGTTCGAATTATGAAGATTTACTCGTGGAATTTGAAAGTATTATTTAAAAATGAATGATTTTATCTATTAGACTTGCTTTAAAGAAAGCAAGTCTTTATAATTACCATAATTGAATAATTCATAAGGGAGTAACTGGAGGGAGCACCCCTCGTCAGTATCAACAACGATAAGTGGCTATCTAAAATAGTCATTGGTACTGTACTTAAATAGTGAGACTTATGCCCACCGGTTTAATAGACGGTTTGCGCATAAGTCTTTTTTTTTTTAGAGTAGTAAAAAAGATTGTTATTTTACAAGGAGGAATAAAGAATGGAAGAATGGAAAGCATATCAACATCCGACAAAAGATGTGATTGATAAATTAGATACGAATGTTGCGGAAGGACTAAGTTCAGAAGAAGCTGCTAGACGTTTAGAAGAATATGGTTTAAATGAAATCGATAAAGGGAAACATACGACTACTTTACAAAAGTTTATTAATCAGTTTAAAGATTTTATGATTATTGTTCTCATAATCGCAGCACTTGTTTCTTGGGGAGTGAGTGGAGACTTTGCGGATGCCGTTGTCATTATGTTGGTAGTAGTTATTAATGCTTTTATGGGGGTATTCCAAGAGAATAAAGCCGAGGAAGCCATCGATTCTTTACAGAAAATGTCTTCACCCGAAGCTCAAGTCCGCCGGAATGGGAAAACGCAAGTATTAAAAAGTACAGAGCTTGTTCCTGGAGATATTGTCTTACTAGAAGCAGGGAATGTTGTGCCGGCTGATATGCGATTGATTGAAGCTAACTCACTGCAAGCCGAAGAGGCTGCATTGACGGGAGAATCTGTCGCGTCAGAAAAGAATACTGAAGCATTAGCAGGAGAAGTAGGAATAGGTGACCGCTCGAACATGGTCTTCTCCAGCACAAGTGTGACTTATGGACGAGGTCTTGGAGTTGTTGTTGGCACCGGGATGGATACTGAAGTTGGACATATTGCCTCGATGTTAGATGCGACTGAAACAAAGAAAACACCAATTCAGCAAGATCAAGAACAATTAGGAAAAACCTTAACTTATTTAATTATCGGAATTGCTATTTTAACTTTTGTTATTGGAACATTTTTCCAAGGAATACCATGGACAGATATGCTTTTAGTAGCCGTATCCCTAGCGGTGGCAGCTATTCCTGAAGGATTACCAGCGATTACAACGATTATCTTGTCAATCGGTACTCAAAATATGGCCGCAAGAAACGCTTTAATTCGTTCCTTGCCAGCAGTAGAAACACTAGGTAGTACTCAAATAATCAGTTCAGATAAAACTGGGACTTTAACTTTAAATAAAATGACGATTGAAAAAGTCTATTATAATGGAAAGATTCATGATGCAGATGAAACGATTAATCATAATCATCCATTAGTTCGAGCAACATCTTTTGCGAATGACTCTGAAAAAGATAATAATGGTGATTTAGTAGGGGACCCAACGGAAGTTGCGATTATCAACTATGTTTTGGAGCAAGATTTTGATTTAGAAGGTGAACTTGAAAAGACACCAAGAGTAGGAGAAATTCCATTTGATTCAGATAGAAAACTAATGTCTACCGTACATGAATTAGAAGATGGTCGTTACTTAGTGGCCGTCAAAGGAGCTCCTGACCAATTAATTAAACGAGTGAATTCGATCTTTACAAATGAAGAAGTTCATAACTTTAGTCAAGCAGATCAAGATCGTATTCTCGAAGCAAATGATGAATTAGCGCGTCAAGCACTGAGAGTTCTAGCGGGTGCTTATAAAATAGTCGATGAATTACCAGCAGACCTGACAAGTGAAAATCTGGAAACAGAGTTAACTTTTGCTGGTCTAGTAGCAATGATTGACCCAGAAAGACCTGAGGCACGTGGCTCAATTGAAGAAGCACGCCAAGCAGGTATTCGTACAATTATGATAACAGGAGATCACGCGATAACAGCACAAGCCATTGCAGAACGTTTAACCATTTTAGATGTAGATGGAAAAAATAATGAGAAACATGTCGTTACAGGTGCTGAATTAAATACGATGACAGATGAAGAGTTAGCAAACAATGTAGAAGGTTATTCTGTCTATGCACGAGTTTCACCAGAACATAAAGTAAGAATCATTCGTGCTTGGCAATCGAAAAATAAAGTGATTTCGATGACCGGTGATGGTGTGAATGATGCGCCAGCATTGAAACAAGCAGATATTGGTGTCGGTATGGGAATTACCGGGACAGAAGTTTCAAAAGGTGCGTCTGATATGGTTTTAGCGGACGATAACTTTGCAACGATTGTGCATGCGGTTGAAGAGGGACGTAAAGTATTTTCTAATATTCAAAAAGCGGTTCAATATTTACTGTCCGCAAACTTAGGTGAAATATTAACTCTCTTTATTGCTACCTTAGTTGGCTGGCAAATTTTAGAACCTGTGCATATCCTGTGGATAAACTTAGTAACAGATGTATTCCCAGCGATTGCTTTAGGAATGGAAAAAGCGGAGCCAGATATTATGGATTATGAACCAAGAGCGTCTGATTCTAGTTTCTTATCTCATGGTGTTTTCCCAAGCATTGTTTATCAAGGGATTTTAGAAGGTGCTTTGACTCTATTTGTTTATTGGCTTGCTCGTTATCACTATGCACCAACGATTGTAACTGACCCTGATATGATTATTAATGTAGCAGAGACAATGGCTTTTGCGACACTCGGGTTGATTCAATTATTCCATGCATTTAACGTAAAGAGTGTTTTTGATTCTTTATTTAGAACGAATCCATTTTCCAATATGTATTTAAATGGAGCGACTCTCTTATCAGGAGTGCTACTCTTAGGAGTTATCTTGGTACCTGGAGTGAATGACTTCTTTGATGTCTCACCAATTGGAATGACTGGCTGGTTAATTGTTGTTCTAGCAGCGGCTTCCATCATCTTATTTGTCGAAATCATTAAATTAGTCCTAAGAAAAACGGGCTTTGCCGATAAATATCAGAAAAAAGCTATCTAAAAGGATCAATTTATTTTATAATAAGGTCAGTCATGAGAGTGATTTAGCTTTTAAAAGCTAAATCACTTTTCCATATCTGATAGAATAAAATAATAAAAACAATAAAAGTAAATGAAAGAAAATTCATTAAGGAGAGAGTTGAGTTATGGATCCTTCTGGGAGTTCCCTATTAACAGAGTTATTTATCATCGTTGTATTAACCTTAGTCAATGCTTTTTTTGCCTCGGCTGAAATTGCTTTTGTTTCAATTAACAAATCAAAAGTAGAAAGTTTAGCAGAAAATGGGGACAAAAAAGCAATTCGTGTCCTTAAATTATTAGAAGAAGCAGATAACTTTTTAGCGACCATCCAAGTAGCTATCACTTTTGCTGGTTTTCTATCCAGTGCACAAGCCGCTACCAGTTTTGCAGTGGTTTTTGCTGATTACTTACCTGATTTTGCTGGATCAATTACACTGGCTACTTTATTGGTGACTCTGATTTTATCTTACTTTACCCTAGTTTTTGGAGAGTTATTTCCTAAACAAATCGCGATGCAAATGCCAGAAAAAATTGCTATGTCGACAAGTTGGATCGTTAGTATGACCCAAAAATTGCTTAAACCTTTTATCTGGCTTCTTTCTGCATCAACAGGTTTTCTAAAAAGAATTATTCCTATTGATTTTACAGAAAGAGAAGAGAAGTTTACGCGAGACGAGATGCGAGTGATTATCGAACAAAGTCGTGAAAGTGGCAGTTTTGACACGGATGAGCTTGATATGATGGAAGGGGTTCTTTCATTAGATACGAAGATTGCACGTGAAGTTATGGTACCGAGAACGGATACCTTTATGATAGACATTGATGCGCCTTATGATGAAAACTTAAAGTTAGTGATCGATAGCCCATATTCCCGTGTACCCATCTATCAAAATGAAAAAGATAATGTGATTGGTGTTTTACATGTTAAAAATATTTTAAAAAAAGTAAGTTCTGATGGTTTTGGAGAAATTGATTTTATGGAAGTAGCTAATTATCCGATGCTCGTTCCTTCTACTGTTTACACCGATGACCTCTTGATTGAATTCCAACGTGAACAACAACATATGGCGATTTTGATTGACGAATATGGCGGAGTCGAAGGAATTGTGACGATGGAAGACCTCTTGGAAGAGATTGTTGGTGAGATTGATGACGAAACCGATGTCTCAACTTTAGGTGATATTCGAGTGATTGATGATTTTAACTTTTATTTAAATGGCGGTTTACTCATTGATGAGTTCAATAATTACTTTAAAGAAAATATTGAATCGAAAGATGTCGATACGATTGCGGGTTTTATGATTAACCATATTGGTTATGTGCCGGCAGATGAAGAACGTGTGTCGATTCGAATTAATAATTATGTTTTAACAACGAGTGAAATTCATAATGGCCGGATTTATGGGGTGCTCTTAAATATTGATGAAGAGCGGATGATCGAGGTTGACTATAATACAGAAGATGACTATTTAGAAGATACGACTGAGCCTGCCGACGAAGTAATTGATTTGGACGAAACGAAATCATAATTGCGTGGAAGTTTTAAAAAGATTATTTGTTATAAGTGGTTGGTGAAGGTTGCTAGCTATCATCCGTTGATGTATTTGGCGATATTTGCAAATTCGGTCGTTTTGTTTAAAATGGAAGAAGACTAGACATTATCGAAGTCTATGAGCTTAGCCGAAATGAAGAATAAAAATGCAATCTTGAAAGGAACGAATTGAGTGGATTACACAGAATTAATAGATAAATATCCAGATTTAATTATAAAAGAAAATGAAGCCCTTGCTAATTACACATACACAGAAACTGGAGGTCCTGCAGATTTATTATTCTTTCCTCAATCATTAGCAGAGGTTAGTTCAGTAATTGATTGGACGGCTCAGAAGGACTACCCTTTGACTATATTGGGGAATGCGAGTAATTTGATTGTACGAGACGGAGGAATTCGAGGCGTAACCGTTATTTTAACGGAATTAAACCAGATGCAAGTAAAGGATCAACAGATTATTGTGGAGGCCGGAGCAGCCATTATTGATTTAAGTGAACTGGCTTATGAAGCTAGCCTAACAGGTTTAGAGTTTGCTTGTGGAATTCCTGGAAGTGTTGGTGGTGCTGTTTATATGAATGCCGGGGCTTATGGTGGAGAAGTGAAAGACGTGATTGAAACAGTCACTGTTCTAACACGCACTGGTGAAATAAAGGAACTTACAAATAAAGAAATGCACTTTAGATACCGAAATAGTGTTTTGCAGGAAACAAAGGATATCGTTTTATCGATTACTTTTAAGTTGAAACCAGGGAATCAAGAAAAAATTAGAGCCCAGATGGATGAATTAACTTTTCTACGAACTTCAAAACAACCTTTAGAATATCCTTCTTGTGGATCGGTATTTAAACGCCCAGAAGGTCATTATACAGGTAAGTTGATTCAAGATGCCGGACTCCAAGGGTTAATGTGGGGTGGAGCACAAGTTTCAACCAAGCATGCAGGTTTTATAGTAAATATTGCGAAGGCGACAGCGACGGATTATATTGAGCTAATTCATCATATTCAAGAAGTCATCTTTAAAAAATACGGAGTAAAACTTGAAAGAGAAGTTCATATTATAGGAGAAAGTATTAGTGAACGAATAAAATAATGATCGTTTTTAAGAGATACAGATCAGTCTGTATCTCTTTTTAATTTATAAAAGTTTAACGGTTATTAGTTGATTTATTTATTCCAGTCGATAAAATAACTTGTGTTAGGAGAAAGATAAATTAAAGGAGGAAGTTAATAATGGACACACTAGAATTAAATGATATGAAATTAACTTGGTTAGACGGAGGAGTTATTGCTTTTGATGGGGGCGCTATTTTCGGGGTCGTGCCGAAGCCTGTGTGGAGTAAAACCTACCCATCCAATGAGAAAGATCAAATTGAACATGCAACGGAACCAATCTTAATTGAATATAAAGATAAAAATTATTTAATTGACACCGGAATTGGAAATGGGAAATTGACCGAAAAACAGAAACGAAATTTTGGGGTGCAGGAAGAATCACAAATTGAAGAAAGTCTAGCAAAATTGGGACTAGCACCAGAAGATATTGATGTTGTTCTAATGACACATATGCATTTTGACCATGCCAGTGGATTAACGAAGTACCAAAATGGAGAATTAGTCTCTAGTTTTCCAAAAGCCGATATCTATATGACACAAATCGAATGGGATGAAGTGCGCGAACCAAATATTCGAAGTAAAAGTAGTTATTGGAAAGAAAATTGGGAAGCCATTCAAAATCAAGTGATTACTTTTGAGGATGAAATTGAAATCACTCCGGGTATTAATATGTACCATACTGGAGGACATAGTAATGGACATGCGGTGATTAAGTTGACCCAGAAAGATGACACCATTTTACACATGGCGGATATCTTCCCGCTTCATCCACAGCAAAACCCATTGTGGGTACAAGCCTACGATGATTATCCAATGGATTCAATTGCAGCAAAACAAAAATGGTTAACAGAAGCTTATGAAAATGGTTATAAAATTACCTATTATCATGATGCGATGTATCGAATGCTTCAGTGGGATAAAGAAGGAAAAGAAGTGATTGATCAGTTGAAACGGAGTAAAGAACGCTATATTTAGCATTAAATCGAGACAACTATCGGCTTAGCGACTGGATTTTAAAGGATCCTATTAATTCAACTTATAGATTCTATCACATTCTATAAGTTGACGTAATAGAATCTGTGCATTAGAATCTATTTGTAAGCGGTTAACAAACGCGAAAAATAAATTTGAGAAAAGGGGCAACAATAATGGCAGAAGAAAAAAATACACGACCAATTGACACTAAGGAATTTTATCCATCTGATTTATTTGGTTATTCGAACGATTTAACAGACGGAGAACTAGAGGTTCTAAAAGAATTACGTGAAGCATTAGAAGAACATGCACGCCCAGTTCTAACTGAATATACAGAAAAAGCAGAATTTCCATTCGAAGCTTGGGATGAAGTGACTAAAGTTGGTTTTATGAATGATGAAAGATTATTCGAAGGTCGCGAAAACAAACTACAATCAAGTGAATTATTCAACGTTTTCCGTTACTTTGAATTAGCAAAAATGGACCCATCTTTTGCAACACTTTATACCGTCCATGGTGGTCTTTTCTACGCATCACTATTATACGGTGGTTCAGATGAGCAAATTGAACGTTGGGCATCAGATGTTACATCATTTAATAACTTAACTTGTTTTGGTCTAACAGAGCCAGATCATGGATCAGATATTGCTGGTGGATTAGCAACAAGTGCTCGTCGTGAAGGAGATTCATGGATTCTTAACGGAGAAAAACGTTGGATCGGTGGAGCGAAAAATGCGGACGAAGTTGTTATCTTTGCACGAGATGTTGAAGATAAAAAGGTTAAAGCCTTTGTTGTTTCAGGAGAGACAGAAGGATTCTCAGTTGAAAACATCAAGCATAAAGTAGCACTACGTATGGTTCCAAATGGTCACATCACAATGAAAGATGTAAAAGTAAGTGATGACCGTCGATTACCAAATGTTAATGGATTTGGAGATGTTGCTAAAATTTTACAAAGAACACGAGCAGACATTTCTCACTTAGCAGCTGGTCTAACAGCGGGAGCATTTGAGGCAGCACTACGTTATGTAAAAGAAAGAGAACAGTTTGGTAAAAAGATTGGATCATTCCAGCTTGTTCAAGAGAAACTTTCAATTATGCAAGCAAATGTTACAGCGACATTAGCCTATTCTGTACGTTTAGCTCAGTTACAAGAAGAAGGAAACTATACAGAAGTAAACGCAGCGATGTCAAAAATGCACAACGCGCTACGTATGCGTGAAACTGTTGCATTAGCCCGTGAAGTAGTCGGTGGAAACGGAATTACCTTAGATACAGATGTTGCTCGTTTCTTTACAGATGCAGAAGCGATCTATTCTTACGAAGGTACACACGAGATTAACGCATTAATCGTTGGTCGATACTTAACCGGTGAAGGTGCATTTGTTTAAAGAGTAGGTAAAAATAAAAAGAATAAATAAGAAAGAAGACAGAACTATGTAATTATAGTTACTGTCTTCTTTTATTTTTCTCGAATTCAAGGTACAATTGAACTGGAGATATTATTCTAAAATAGTTGATAGAAAATTGTAAGGAGCAAAGTTGATGAATATTAGTCAAATGAATTATTTAATCACGATTGTTGAATGTGGTTGTAATTTGTCTGTTGCCGCCAAAAAAGCACATGTCTCTCAATCGGCCCTTAGCCAGTTTGTGACGAATTTTGAGCGAGATGAAGAAATTGAATTATTTGTTCGGAAAAATGGGCGCTTAGCTGAACTTTCAGCGAGTGGTGAGAAAGTGTATGATTATGCAAAAAAAATTGTTGCCTTGCATGAAGAAATGCAAGAAATGGTCCGTGAAGAATCAGATAAACAAAAAGGAACCGTACGGATTGGCTTACCATCTTTAGTTTTAACTGTTTTGTTTTCAAACTTTTTCTCGCGTTTTACAGTAGATAATCCAGATATACGAATTGAAATTATAGAAGAAGGATCGCACGAGCTAAAACGGATGTTGTATGAAAAAGATTTGGATTATGCAGTGCTCGTTGAACCAACAAAATTAGATCCAAAAATTTATGAAGAAAATATTATTCAGATTGATGAATATAAAGCATTTATTAATCCTCAGCATCCCTTAGCTGAAAAATCTAAAGTGAAATGGCAAGATTTAAGTCCTTATCAAATTGCAACCTTTAGGAAATCATTTGTTACTAATGAACTAGTCTTACAAAAGTTGGCAGAAACAGGAGCTGAAACATCTATTCAGTTAACATCAGCATCTTGGGACTTTTTAGTTGAGACGACTTACCATTCAGAAATTGTCACGATTTTACCAGGACCTATCCATCGTTACCTAAAAACAGATGATGTGATCATGAAGTCCTTTGAAAACCCAATTCCATTTAATGTTTTACTTTGTCGCCCGATTAAAGAAAGTTATAGTCCAGTAGAAAATTACCTCCATGAGGAAATGTTAAGCTACTTTTATCAACCAATTAACTAACTTTGTGCAAAAGAAAACGATCTATCGATGAGGAAATATTTTTTGTTTTTAATTTAAAGTAGAAATTTAGTTCGTTAAAAAACATTCTAGAGACTGATGAAACAAAGTCTAGTGTCGACGACGAATAAATCTATTTTTTGTTAAAGAGAAAAATCTTATTGATGATCGTTTTTTATTGCTTAGATTGTGAATCAATAAGTAATTCTATAAGCTTAACTTATAGAATCATTAAAAGATTCATTGTAGACCTTTTATATAAAGGCATGTAGTATATGAATTGTAAACGCTTTAGAAACTATGTGTTTAGTATTAATAAATTGTTATTTAGAAAATACTATAAAAAATAATAATGGAGGAATTTATATTATGAGTAAAGAAGTAGTTATCGTACAGGCTAAAAGAACACCAATGGGAGCTTTTGGGGGTTCACTTAAGAATGTTTCGGCAGTAGATTTGGGAGCTTATGCAGTTAAAGAAGCCATGGCAGACATTAATTTAGATCCTGCCTTAGTGGATGAATTAATTTTTGGTAACGTATTGAGTGCAGGTTTAGGACAAAACGTTGCACGTCAAGTTTCTGTAAACGCAGGAATTCCTAAAGAAATCCCAGCATTCACAGTCAATAAAGTTTGTGGATCCGGATTGAAAACAGTTGCTTTAGCCGCTCAATCCATTCTAGCAGGAGACAACGAGATTGTTGTTGCTGGTGGAACTGAAGTGATGAGTCAAGCACCTTACGTTATGAACGATGCACGTTGGGGTGCACGTATGGGTGATACTAAAATGGTAGACACCATGTTAAAAGATGGATTAATGGATGCATTTAATGATATCCATATGGGGATGACAGCAGAAAATATTGTTGAGAAATATGGCTTTACAAGAGAACAACAAGATGAGTTAGCAGTAATGAGTCAAAACCGAGCAGAAGAAGCGATTAAATCTGGTCGATTTGAAGATGAAATCATCCCTTATCCAGTACCACAACGTCGTGGAGAACCAGTTGTTTTTGATACTGATGAGTACCCAAGATTTGGTACAACCATGGAATCAATGAGCAAACTAAGACCAGCATTCAAACGTGATGGAGGATCCGTTACAGCAGGTAACTCATCAGGATTAAATGATGGGGCAGCTGTTCTTATTGTGATGTCTAAAGAAAAAGCAGAAGAACTGGAACTTGAGCCAATTGCAACAATTAAAGCTTATGGAACAT
>JARICH010000054.1 GCA_029257245.1 Atopostipes sp.
GAAATGTATTTAATTTTCTCTTTATGTTTAACTAAAGATGATAAAAGTTAGCTATCTGATAAAGAAGGCATTAGAGCTCTCACTCTTTGACTGAGAGCTCTTTACTTTTTAATGGACTGTCTCAATCGATCAACAATGTTAAAATAAATAGAGTAATTTTATGGAGGAAATATGAACTTAGAAAAAGAGCGACAAGAAGAAAGAGAAATTCAACAGGGACAAGAAAAATTACAAGCAAGAAACTTTAAAAAATTTGGTTTGGATATGAATATTTTTGTATCTTTAGTAACGGCTATTTTAGTATTGGCTTTTGTCATTTTTACAATCAGCCAACCGACTTTGTCATCGAATTTCTTCGAAGGAATAAATGTTTATTTAAATAAAAACTTTAACTGGTTATATGTGATAACAGTAAATGCTGCTTTATTTTTCTTAGTATATTTAGGTTTTTCAAGGTATGGAAAAATTCGTTTAGGAGGTTATACAGCGCGCCCAGATTATAGTGATATGTCATGGTACGCCATGATGTTCAGTGCAGGAGTAGGAATTGGAATCTTTTTCTACGGAGTGGCTGAACCGATCGCTCATTTAAATATTCCAGCTGCTTTAGATAGTGGGTCTAGTTTTGATAATTTTAAAGTTATGTTTTTAAACTATGCTATGCATCCATGGGGCGTTTATGGACTTCTTGCTATTGGGTTAGGATATTTTAGTTATAATAAGGGACTTCCTTTTGCTATTCGTAGTCTATTTTATCCATTATTAGGGGATAAAATTTATGGAATAATGGGAGATATTATTGATACAGTTGCTACACTTTCAGTACTTTTTGGTTTAGCTACATCTCTTGGCTTAGGTGCGAAACAAATTAACTCAGGATTAAATTATGTGTTTGGGATCCCTGATGCCTCTTATGTCCAAATGATTTTAATTGCTGGAATTACTGTAGTTGCTACTTTATCGGTGATGAGTGGGTTGTCAAAGGGAGTAAAATTATTAAGTGAGCTTAATTTAATGATTAGTGGAGTATTACTAGCAGTTGTATTACTGATTGGACCGACAACTTATATACTGTCGACTTATCTATCTAGTTTAGGAGTCTACATTACTGATTTTGCTAGTACGGGTTTATTTACTGCTATCTTGCCGGAAGATGTTGCTTGGCAAGGAGAATGGTCAGTTTTCTACTGGGCCTGGTGGATTTCTTGGTCACCTTTTGTTGGTACCTTTATTGCTAGGATTTCTAAAGGACGAACCATTAAAGAGATTGCTTTAGGAGTTTTAATTATCCCTCCAGTAACCATTACCTTTGCGATGACGATCTTAGGTGCAGCAGGAATCTTTGTAAACGAACAATTTGGCGGAGTGATTGAACAGGCAGTTGAAACCAATATTGCTACTTCCATGTTTGAAATGTTTAATTATTTAACAAGTTCAGGATTGCTTCAGTCTCTTCTGTCAGTTACCGGGGTAATCGCAATCGCGATCTTCTTTGTAACCAGTAGTGATTCTGGTTCGCTTGTGGCAAGTAGTTTAACAAGTGGTGGGTTGGAAAATCCGCCAGTTGCACAAAGAGTATTTTGGTCCGTGCTGCAAGGCCTTATTGCAATGGCAGTCTTATTGGTCGGCGGCGAAGCAGCACTAACCACTATTCAATCGGCTGTTATTATTTTAGGTTTTCCTTTCGCTATTATGCTTTTAATGATTATTTTCTCATTGAATAAAGAATTGCAAGGTAGTTACCGTAAATACAGTTACAATAAGAACTTATCACTTAAGAAAAGATTACAAAAAATTAAAGACAATGCTGAATATCAGTAAAATTTTGACTAGATTTAATTTTCTCTCTATAAAGAAAGAAAAAAATAAAAACCCTTGAATCTAAACAATTACTTTGACAGTCTTTTGATTGACTGTTAGACTAAAGGAGTAAAAATGAATATGATTTGTTAGGCAGAGGCTCCTATGCAAACACAGGCTACTGCCCAGGAACGTCCAGAGACGCCAATGGGTATAACAGGAATGAACCGAGATAAGGTGTTCTTAATGTAGCTAACAGAGATGTTTACGTTGCACAGTGCTAAAACTCCACGAAGGGATCATAATGTATAATTTTCTTTATACTTTATGTGGGTATTTAGGGTGAGCTCTCGCTATTTATAGTGGGGGCTTTTTATATTTCTAATGAATGTTCATTTTATTAAACGAAACAGGGAGGTTATAAGGATTGGTAAAAAGGAATTATTTAGTGAATTCATTTTAATTCAACTGAAAAAGATACTAGCCTTTTTATCTGTTATCTCTAGAACATTAGGTGGTTAATGTTTTTTTAAAAGAGCATAAAAAATAAGAGGGTAGAAAGGAAGAGAATGAATGAAAGATTTATTAAAGATTGATTATTTTGATTTAGCAAGTCGGTCATTAGATGAAATCAAAGACTGGTTTGATGTTAGAGAAAATGGACATAGTTCTGAAAGTGCTGCACAGGTAAGGGAAAAATATGGGGACAATGAAATTGACTACGGGACAGAAAAACCCCTATGGCAAATTATTGTCGATGCTTATTTTACACCCTTTACTTTAGTTTTATTTGCATTAGCAGCTGTTTCTTTTTTAACAGACTTTATTTTAGTTCCAGTTGAAGAGCAAGAAGTTTTTGGTCCAATTATTATTGTTGTACTTGTTTTACTGAGTGGTACGATGACTTTAATTCAGACCTTACGATCCAATCAATCGGTTGAAGAACTTGAGTCAATGGTTGAAGTAACTTCTGCTATTAAGCGTGATGGAGAATACAGTGAAATAAGAACAGAAGATATTGTAATTGGGGATTGGGTTCGTCTAAAAGCTGGAGATATGATACCAGCAGATATACGACTAATCGAAACGAAGGACTTATTTATCTCTCAGACTTCTTTGACGGGAGAAAGCTATCCGGTTGAAAAAAGAGCAAAAACAGAGATTAGAGAAGTAACGAATGAAACAGCTTATGAAACCCTTGCATTTACAGGGACCGAAGTAGTTAGTGGGAGCGCGACAGGAATTGTCGTTCGAACCGGTAATAATACTTTGTTTGGAGATATCGCGGATGAGTTAGCTCATGAAGAACCAAAAACAAGTTTCGATATCGGTATTGAGAACACTTCATTATTATTAATTCGTTTTATGGTGGTCATGGCTTTAATTGTTATTTTAGTTAATGGATTAACAAAAGGTGATTGGCTACAAGCATTGATCTTTGGAGTTTCGATTGCTGTTGGATTAACACCAGAAATGTTACCAATGATTGTAACAACGAACCTCGTTAAAGGTGCTAATGATATGGCGAAAGAAGGAACGATTGTCCGTAATTTACATGGGATTCAGAACTTTGGAGCGATCGATGTTCTAGTTACAGATAAAACAGGAACTCTGACCCAGGATAATATTATTTTACAGTCCCATTTAAATACGGATGGACTTGAAAGTGAAAGAGTACTTAGACATGCTTATTTGAACAGTAATTATCAAACAGGTCTTGGAAATCTGATGGATGAGGCTATTGTTCGGGCAGGAGAAAAAGAGTTAGATACGGATTCATTTAGCTATACAAAAGTAGATGAGATTCCTTTTGATTTTGAAAGACGTCGTTTAAGTGTAGTGGTTGAAGATGAAACGGGTAAAACCCAGATGATCACAAAAGGTGCCATCGAAGAAATGCTAGAAGTTTCTAGTTATGTGGACTACGATGGTGGTACCCATGAATTAACAGACGCAGGTCGTGACTTCGTAAGAAATAAAGTAGCTGACTTAAATAAGAAAGGTTTACGGGTTCTAGGAGTTGCTCAAAAAACCAATCCACCTCCTGTAGATGAATTCTCAGTTAAAGACGAGTCAGATATGGTTCTAATAGGTTATCTAGCATTTTTAGACCCTCCGAAAGAGTCAACAGCTGAAGCAATTAAAGCACTAAAAGCTCACTCGGTTGATGTAAAAGTAATGACTGGAGATAATGAGCTCGTAACAAAATCTGTAGCTGAACAAGTTGGTTTACCGACGGATCGAATTATTTCAGGAGATCAAATCTTAAACAAGACCGAAGATGAATTAAAAGTTATTGTTGAAGAACATGATCTGTTTGTTAAACTAAACCCAACGCAAAAATCAAAATTAGTGGGTATATTAAGAGGAAATGGTCATGTAGTTGGTTTCTTAGGGGATGGAATTAATGATTCGCCTGCACTCAGAGCATCAGATGTGGGAATTTCAGTAGATAATGCCGTAGATATTGCGAAAGAATCAGCCGATATTATTTTACTGGAAAAAGATTTGATGATTTTAGAACAAGGAATACTATCTGGTCGGAAGATTTTCGGAAATACAATGAAATATATCAAAGCGACCACGAGTTCGAACTTTGGTAATGTGTTTTCAGTGTTATTAGCCAGTCTATTCTTACCATTCTTACCGATGTTACCGATTCAGTTACTATTCTTAGGTTTAATCTATGAGATTTCATCGATGTCTATACCGTGGGACCACATGGACCCAGAATATCTCTATACACCGAAAAAATGGGAAGCAGCAAGTATTCAGAAGTTTATGGTTTGGTTTGGTCCAACCAGTTCAATTTTTGATGTAACTACCTTTTTAATTAGCTTCTTCTTTATTGCGCCATCAGTTGCCGGAGGAAGTTATGGTTCTTTAGGTGCGGAACAGCAAGCATTATTTATTGCAGTTTTCCAGTCCTCATGGTTTATCATCTCACTATGGACACAAACCTTAGTTCTCTATGCATTGAGAACACCTAAGATTCCATTTTTAGAGAGTAATGCATCATTTATTATGACAACCATTACGAGTATTGGGATTTTAATCGGTTCGGTGGCTCCTTATACAAGATTAGGAGATTTATTAGGACTAACCGCATTACCAATGAGTGCTTGGTGGATGTTAATCTTTACAGTAATTGCTTATCTAATATTAGTTCAAATCGTCAAAAATATTTATGTTAAAAAACATGGAGAGTTACTATAAAATTTTTATATAAATGGGCTAACTAACTGTACAGTTAGTTAGCTTTTTTAATTACCCCACTTTTAAAATCGGGTTTAGTCAAAGTGGACAATGAACTAAATTTAGTTGTGCAATCTGCCTGTTGAAGTGGTTTCAGAATCTCGGTAAGTTATAAGTGTGCAATTATGAAATCACTTACATTATAAATGTATAAATAGATATAAATGGAGGAGAAAATATTGGCGAAGAAGAAATTTAGTATGTCAACTACTACACAAATTGTAGTTGCGAGTGTATCCGCTCTAATTTTCGGAGCAGTCGTAGGTGACTGGTCACAGAATATAGAGTTTATTGGAACAATCTGGTTACGATTGATCCAAATGTCAATTGTTGCGTTAATTATGACATCAGTCATGGGGGCAATTGGAAATATTGAAGGTGCTGGAGCCGGAAAGATGAGTTTCCATACCTTTAAATATATTATTATCTTTACCTTGTTTTCAGCATTCTTAGGGTTAGGCTTAGGTTTATTAATGAAACCAGGGCTTGGAATTGATTTAGATGCTGTAGACAGTGTAGCAGCAGAAGCAGGAATAGCTTCTGGATCGATATTAGATACTTTAGTTGATTTTGTGCCATCTAATATATTTGAGTCAATGGCTACAGGAAACACCATTCAAGCAATTGTCTTTTCATTAATTTTCGGTATTGCAGCAAAAGCCTATGCCGATAAAACTGGAAATAATAATATCATGGAATTTGTTGGTGATATTAACGGTGTGATTATGGAAATTATTAATATGATTATGAAATTAGCACCAATTGGTATTTTTGCATTATTAGCACCAGTAGCCGGGACGACAGGATTTGATGTCATTCTGCCAATGCTTAAGTTTTTATTAGCATTATTAATCGCAGATATCATCATGTTCTTGGTTTATTTCCCAATTAGTGCTTGGAGAATTGGAATTAATCCATTGAAAATGCCGAAAAAATTCGCGAAAATGTTTATCATGGCATTAACAACTACTTCTGGAGCGGTTACTTTACCGACAAAAATGGAAGACTCTGTAACTAAATTAGGAGTTGACCGTGAAGTGAGTGACTTCACTGGCCCGATTACAATGTCAATGAACAGTTCAGGTGCAGTAGCTTGTTATGTAATAGCTATTTTATTCATGTCACAAGCAACAGGAGTTCCGTTAAGCTGGACTGAAATGTTAACTGGAATGTTGTTAGCAGTTATGATGGTTATGGGTACGATTGTTGTTCCAGGAGGGTCAGTTGTTGTTTATACCTTCTTTGCTGCATCATTAGGATTGCCTGCTGAAGGAGTAGCCATTTTAATTAGTATTGACTGGTTCGCAGGAGCATTACGTACAATCATGAATGTTACAATTGATGTTTTAGTAGGAATGCTAGTTTCATATGACTTAGACGTATTTGATTATGAAGTTTACAACAATGAAAAAACAGTTGAATACACTAAATAAATCGAACAAAGAAAATATACTGAGCAGTCTAGTAGGGATCTTCCTACTGGACTGCTTTTTTGTTTTAAAAAACAGTTGAATGTGCTCAAATGCTCTTGTTTGTCATTGGATATTTCTTTAAAAGCAAGTTATGAATGAATAGATATAATTAACTTCTACAACTTTACAAGTTCAGAGCCATCTGATATTCTTATCTAGGTGAGTTTTAGGAAAGGAGAAACTCATAAGGCGGAGAATATTTTTAAAGTTTGTTGTATACTTAAATATGTTGCAAATAAATAAAAAAATTAAACGAGGTGGCAGGAGTGCAAGTAACATTTGAAAATGTAAAAAAGGTTTTTGATAAAAATGTTGTTTTAGATGATATTAGTTTTGAAATACCTGAGAGTGAACTTGTAACTATTTTAGGACCCAGTGGGTGTGGGAAGTCAACGACATTGATGTTGATTTCAGGCTTAATGTTTCCTGAAAATGGTCGAATTTTATTTGGAGATAAAGATGTAACAGAGATGGATGCCATGGAAAGAAAAGTAGGAATGGTCTTCCAAAACTATGCGTTATATCCTCATTTATCTGTTTTAGAGAATATTATGTTTCCATTAAAAATGTTGAAAATGCCAAAAGATGAACGTGTAGAGCGTGCAATGGAATTGGCAAAACTTGTAAAAATCGAAGGGCAAGTTAATCAAAAACCTGGAGAATTATCAGGGGGTCAGCAACAAAGAGTTGCCATCGCCAGAGCGTTAGCAAAAGAACCCTCTTTATTATTAATGGATGAGCCATTGTCGAACTTAGATGCTCGTTTACGAATCGAAATGCGTGAAGAGATTCGTCGGATTCAAGAAGAAACAAATGTTACTACTGTCTTTGTAACACATGACCAAGAAGAAGCGCTGTCAATCTCAGATAAGATTATGGTTTTAGATAAAGGATATATTCAACAATACAGTAGCCCAACCGATCTTTATAACAAGCCAGAAAATTTATTTGTTGCTCAATTCTTAGGTACTCCGATTATCAACACTTTAACGATGACTGAGGCATTGAATCTGTCTTCTTTAGCAATTGATCCGACAATATTGAAAAAAGCAAAAACAGTTGCCATTCGTCCGGAAAATATTTTTGAAGTAAAAGATGAAAGCGAAGCTTTCATCAAAGGAACTGTGCGATTTGTAGAGGTTATTGGTAAAAACGTAACGGTTCATGTAGATACTGAAATTGGTGATATTGTTGCAACTGATTTAGGCTTTATCCATGAACGTGGCGATGAAATCATGTTAGGTGTGAACGAAGAAGACTTACTCTTATTTGATGATCAAGATTTAACCATTCAACGAGGTGTTTCAAATGCATAATAAGCCGAGTTGGAAGAGTACTTTCCAGTCTCTCCTTTACCTAGCACCAGCTTTGATATTAATTGGCATATTTAATATTTATCCAATTTTTAAATCACTCGCAATGAGTTTTTATACTGATTATAATATTTTTACGGGTGAGGTAAAATCATATGGTTTAGATAATTTTAGTCGTATTTTTGCAGATCCAAACTTCTTTCGAGCGATTAAGAATACTTTCTTTTTCGTATTAGGAGTTGTTCCGATTTCGATTGTTATTTCTCTGGCTATTGCTATTTTATTAAATCGAATTCCTAAACTTTCTGATTTCTTCCGTTCAGTTTACTTTTTACCTTTTGTAACAAGTACGGTAGCGGTATCGATAGTCTGGAATTGGCTTTACCATACAAGATTTGGTTTGATCAACTACTTCTTGTCCTTTGTTGGAGTAGATCCTATTGCTTGGTTGACTAATCCAAATTATTCGATTATGGCTTTAGTCATTATGAGTGTTTGGAAAGGTTTGGGTTATAACATCATTTTATTTCTAGTAGGTTTAAATAATATTAATAAAACCTATTACCAAGCGGCAGAAGTTGATGGAGCCAAAAGTTGGCAACAGTTCACGAATATAACGGTTCCTCTTTTAAGTCCTTATATATTGTTAGTTAGTATTATTGGCGTAATTAATAGCTTCAAAGTCTTTACGGAAGTCTATTCTTTATTTGCTGGGAGACCAGGCCCTGCGGGTTCAGCTTTGACGATGGTCTTTTATATCTATGAAAAATTCTACACGGAATACCAGTATGGTGTGGCATCAGCGGCTGGGATCGTATTGTTTTTAATCATCTTAGTCTTCACATTGTTGCAACGCTTAATCAGCAATCGCTTTGTTCATAATTAAAGGGGGAGTACAGTGACTCAAAAAAATAAAAAACGAATAGTAAATACTTTGTTATACGCTATCTTAACCATTGGTGCATTAACTATGTTGCTTCCTTTCTTTTGGATGATTTCGACATCATTTAAAACAGCAGGACAAGCTGTTGCTATGCCGCCTGTTTGGATTCCAAAAGATTTACAGATTTCTAACTATGAAAAAGCATTAAGTATGGCGCCTTTTGGCAGATATTTTTTGAATAGTGTACTTGTTACAGCTATTTCAACAACAGGAGAATTGATTACTACCATTCTAGCAGCTTTTGCTTTTTCAAGACTAGAGTTTTATGGTAAGAACGTACTCTTTGTGCTCTTAATATCAACCATGATGGTTCCAGGTGAACTTTTAACGATACCTAACTTTGTCACCTTATCTAAATGGCAATTAATTAATACTTATCCATCCTTATTCTTGCCATTCTTAGCAAATGTTTTCTCGATCTATATATTAAAAGAAGCTTTTGAAGCAATTCCGGATGAAATTTATTATGCAGCTAAGGTTGATGGATCCAGTGACTGGCGTTACTTGTGGACAGTGATGGTTCCCATGGCAAAATCATCAATTGTATCGATTGCCATCTTAGGGATTGTTGGTAGTTGGAACTCATTTATGTGGCCTTTAATTGTAACAACCGAACAATCTATGCGTACTTTGCCTGTTGGCTTACAAGCATTTACGACAGAAGCAGGAACTCAATTTGAACTGCTTATGGCTGCCTCAACAATTGTAGTGATTCCAATGATTATTGTTTATTTATTCCTTCAGAAAAATATTATTGAAGGATTAGCCTCTGGTGGAAGTAAAGGTTAATTTATTTTTGGTAACAAAATATAAAAAAAAAGAAAAAAGGGGAGAAATTCAGAATGAAAATGAAGAGATTATTTGGAAGTCTAATGCTATCAGGAGCACTTGTTTTAAGTGCATGTGGTGCGGATGAAGATACAACGAGTGAAGAAACAGGTGCAAATGGTGAGGAAGCACAAGAAACAGTTGAAGTTACTATTTGGCACGCTATGAATGGTCCACACCAAGAAGCGTTGACAAAGTTGACAGATGAATTTAACGAATCACAGGATAAATACTTAGTGATTGAAGAAAACCAAGGAGATTACAGTACATTAAACCAGTCAATTATTGCTGGTGGGGCATCCGGTACATTGCCAACAATGGGCCAGTTAACACCAGGTAATTCACCTACATTAGCCGAAGATGGATTATTAGCATCGATTGATGATGTATTAACTGGAGAAGATGGATTTACTCAAGAACAACTAGATGATATTTATGAAGGCTTCCTGTCAAGTTCTGTTTATGATGGATCTACTTATGCGATTCCATTCTCAAAATCAGCACGTGTCATGTATTATAACCAAGATCTATTAGATGAATATGATGTTGAAGTTCCTGAAACATGGGACCAAGTAATCGAATTAGGTAAATTAATGACAGAAAATAACGATGATGCTGTCGCGATAGGATTCGAAAATGGAATTGAAATGGAATATGAAACTATGGCTCGCCAAAATGGTTCAGACTTTATCACAAAAGATTTAGAAGTGGATATTGCTGGAACAGAGAGTGTAGAAGCTTTAGAAATGTTTATGGATATGATTGATAAAGGTTACGCACGAACAGCTGGTGAAGATGGCTACTTCTCAGGACCATTTGGACGTGGAGAAAGTGCACTGTATATTGGTTCGTCAGCAGGACTACCACACGTAGCACCTGTCGCAGAAGAAAATGGTATTAACTGGTCAACAGCTGAATTACCAACAATTAAAGGAAATAAATTAACCTTATTTGCTGGAAATGATATTGGTGTATTTACATCAGCAAGCGAAGAAGAAAAACAAGCAGCTATTGCTTACTTGTCATTCTTACTAGAACCAGAAAACTCAGCAGAATGGGCAATGTCAACTGGTTATCTACCAATTAGTCAGTCGGCTCTTGCAGATGATTCTTACCAAGAATTCTTAGAGGAAAACCCAGCAGCAGTCGCCGCTTCTAAAGAACTAGAATACGGAATATCATCACCAATTTTTGTTGGTTATGCAGAATATCGAAATGTTCTTTTAGATACTTTAGAAGATGTTGTTGTTAATGGACGAGATGTTCAAGATGCATTAGATCATATTGAAACAGAAACAAAATCAATTATTGAGAATCAAAACTAAAGAGAACTAAAGGAGATTTATAGATATGACGAAGGTACAGTTTTTAAGTGGATTAAAAACAATCGGCTCGAATATTGCAGATGTTTGGACAGATTCCGCTAGAATTATTTTTGATTACGGTGTAGTCAATGATTCTGAAACAGGTGAGTTAGCTGATTGGGATAAAACACAAGTAGAAACTGCTGTACTCATATCGCATTTACACATTGATCATACAGGTAGTCTTCATACGGTTCCCAAAGACGTTCCGATTTATATGTCACGGGAATCCTATGAACTCTACCAAAAATTAGTTGAAATCGGTGAAGAACCCGCCTTGATTGATGCAAAAGAAATTGATGCAACGGTTTATCCTTTGGATTACGACGAAGCATTTACAATTGGGGATATGACGATAACAACTAAAAAAAGTGATCATGACATTAAAGGAGCGAGTGCATTTTTTATCGAAACTCCTGATATGAAAATAATCTATTCTGGGGATGTGCGCCTTTCTGGCAATCATCCGCAGAATGTTTTTGATTGGTTGGCAGATGCGAAAGAGTTTGAAGCAGATCTATTACTTATTGAATCAACGGCTTACAGCTTTGATGAAGAAGAAGTGGATGAAGAGAAAGAAAGTGAACCAGAAAAAAAGTTAGAGATTACAGAAGAAGAACTATATGAAAAATGGGAAGAGTTACTCGAAACAAATAAAGAGTCGATTGTCTTTCTGAATACATATATTCGAGATTTAGAACGCTTAAGAAATCTTTCAAAAAGAGCGAAGCAACTAGGAAGAAAAGTGGTTATAGAACCAATTTATGCGAAATTACTTGATGAAGTAGCTGATTATCAAGATAGCTATGTCTTAAAAGAATTAGATACCGAAGAAAAATATAAAAGTCGTTGGATTAATTTAGAAACAATTATAGAAAATCCTGGAGAACATGTTCTTCAAAATAGCTACTTAAATCGCTTGTTTATGGAAGAATTTGACCAAGGAATTTATGCCCATAGTAATGGTGAACCATTAGGTGAATATGATCCAAGATACACTAGTTTGATGGAAGAATTAGAAACAAATCATTTTGTTTTTGAAAAGATGGGAGCTAGCGGACACGCTACGAAAGATAACTTAGTTAAGATTGCGAAAGAAGTGAATGCCAAAATTACAATTCCATGGCATGGTTTTAATCCAGAAAAAATGATGACGGCTCTTGCAGAAGCTGGAGTAAATTCTTACTTACCTGAACGTGATGTGGTCTATTCGAAAGAAAGAATCAATAAATAAATATGATGAAGGCGATGATTGAATGAAATTAACTATTTTAGCAACTTCTGATGTCCATGGTTATATCTATCCAACTGATTACCGAGAGGCGGTTGCGGATGAACCAATGGGCTTATTAAAAACGAGTGAATTGATTCGAAAAGAAAGAATTACAGCTGAAGGAGAAGTTCTTTACATTGAGAATGGAGATTTCATTCAAGGATCACCATTGGCTCAATATGTGAATGAAAACAAAAACAATCCAATTTATTTAACACAAACATTAAATAAGTTGAAAGCTGATGCTAGTGTGATTGGTAATCATGAATTTAATTTTGGAATGGATTATTTGAAAGAAGCCATTAAATCAATGGATGCGCCAGTACTTTCCGCTAATATCTTTAAAGAAGATGGAAGTTATCTAGCAGATAAACCCGCGGTTATTATCAATAAAAATGGAATAAAAGTTGCCATACTGGGTTTAACGACTCAATATATCCCGAAATGGGAGCATCCAGAGACAATCAAAGGTTTAAGATTTGCTTCTGCTTTTGAAACAGCACAAGAATGGGTTCCTCGTTTAAGAGAAGAAGCGGATGTCATCATAGTATCTTACCATGGAGGTTTTGAATCCGATCTTGAAACAGGTGAACCAACTGAACGACACACTGGAGAAAATGAAGGCTATAAAATTCTTTCTGAAATAGATGGGATCGATGCGTTTATCACTGGTCACCAACATCGAGAAATTGCGACAATAGTTAATGGTGTTCCTGTTATCCAGCCAGGCCAACGTGGGATGAATTTAGGAAAAATTGTTCTAGAGATTGAAGAAGATTTAGATTCCTATCGAGTATTGGATAGTGAAGCTCATTTATTACCGATTGAAGGCTCGGCAGTAAACCAGGAACTAAAAGACCTATTGGATCCTTTACAATTAGAGGTAAATGAATGGTTAGACCAAGCAATCGGGCATACACAAGGGGATATGAAGATTAAAAATCCTTTTGAAGCACGCATGCACGAGCATCCTTATGTCGAATTTATTAACCAGGTTCAACTTCACTATGGTAAAGGAGATATTTCATCTACCGCTTTGTTTTCAGATCTGGTTACGGGTTATGGAGATGAAATTACTATACGAGATATTTTAGTAAATTATCCTTTTCCAAATACATTAGCGGTCATTAAAGTAACAGGTGCTGAATTAAAAGCATCCATTGAGCAAGTAGCCAACTACTTTATAATCGATGAAAATAATGACATTGCGGTTAATCCCACTTATATTAAGCCGAAGCCACAAGCTTACAATTATGATATGTATGAAGGAATTGATTATAAAATTGATGTTTCAAAAGCTGTGGGGGAAAGAGTAGTATATCTCGCTTATAAAGGTAAAGAGGTTAAAGCAGAGGATGAATTTGAATTAGTGACGAATCAATACCGGGCAATAGGCGGCGGAAACTTTGCAATGTTTGAAGGAAAAGAATTTATTCGCGAAGTGAATGTATCCATGAGTGACTTAATCATTCAGTATATTCAGGAAAAAGAAGAATTAAATGCGACAGTAAACGATAACTTTATTGTGTTTAATGGAAACCAAAAATAATTATACTTAAAAATAAAAGGGCTCAGAATCAACTAAGATTCTGAGCCCTTTTAAAATATATTAAATTAATTAAATAGTCAATTGACCATTTTCATTAAAGAATGAACGATAAGCCATATAACTGGCGATAAAAGATGAGATAGCGGCTACAGAGATTAACATAAACATAACAACAATTTGGTAACGAATAGCCTGAGCAGGATCAATTCCTGAGAAAATCAAACCGGACATCATTCCTGGAAGGCTAACAAGACCAACTGTTTTTGTACGTTCAATCGGAGGCGCCATACCTGTTTGGATACTATCACGTAAAATTGATTTTGACGCCTGTTTGGGATCAGCACCTAAAGCTATTTTTTCAAGAACTTGTTGACGTCTATCTTCGAATTGTGTTCTAAGTGAACGATAAACCACATTAATGGCTGTCATCGAATTAGCTGCAACCATACCTGTGATTGGTACCATTTGGGTAGGTGTCCATTTGATTACACCAGAGAAGAACATAATAGATAAAGCGATGACTGTACCCGTTCCAATCGATAAGAAAGAAACTTTAAAAGAATTGGGTATGCCTTCACTCGATGTGTGTGCGTTGTATGAAGCATTGAAAATAACCAACATAACCATCACCAGAGTTAAAAGGTCATTGTCGACTTTGAAAACATAGCTTAAGACATATCCAACAAAGAAAAGCTGGATCACAGCACGAACACCAGCAATTAAAATATCTTTTCCAAGACCAATGCCTTCTTTAAAATCAATAGAAAAAGCAATAAATAATAATACCGTTGACAATACTAATGAAAGATTACTTACTTCTAAACTAGCTTGCATCTTAATTTTCCTCCAATTTTCCATCAACAATCTCAATTAAGCGGTCAGACGCGTCAATCTCATCTTGATTATGCGTCACCCACAGGATTGTTGTGTTATTTTTATCGTTTAATCTTTTAACATAGGCCAAAATATTTTCACGGTTCTCTCGATCAAGTGAACTAGTCACTTCGTCCATTAATAAAACTTTTGGCGGATACATCATATTCCGAATCAAAGCGACCCGTTGTCTTTCCCCACCTGAGAGATCATTAACTTCTTTATCGAGGTAGTCAGTAGGAAGTTGAACTTCCTTTAATCCCTCAATTGCACGAGCTTCATCAAACTCCTCTTCACGAATTTGAGAAGGAAAGGCCAAGTTATCACGAACTGTTTTACCAAATAAAACAGCATTTTGGAAGAAATATGAGACTTCTTTTCGATAGTCCGTTGGATTATAGTCGCTGATATCTTTTCCATCAAATTGGATGGATCCTGAAGTGAAATCGATTTGGAGACCGATCAATTTAAGTAAGGTACTTTTCCCGCTTCCAGATGGTCCCATAATGGTCAAAAATTCACCTTCATTAATTGTAAGATTAATATCATTAATGATTTTCTGACCATCCGCTTCAAAACTTAACTTATGTAGTTGGATCATTGCTTCTGTCATTCTATGCACTCCTTTTATAAGTTGATTATTTATAATCATTCTAAATAATAATATCACAAATTAGTTTTTCCTTCAAAAATTTTGGGTCAATCTGAAAAATAAAAAACCAATGAAGCAGCTGCTTCATTGGCAGAAAATTTATACGTATAAAGCTTCGATTCGTGCTTGGACTTCATCGTTTGCGAGGTATTCTTCATAGCTGGTTTCTAGACGGTCAACTAAACCATTTGCGGAAACATGAATAATACGGTTCGCAATGGTTTCGATGAATTCTCGGTCATGTGAAGA
The DNA here is from genome assembly GCA_029257245.1 of Atopostipes sp. Lineage (GTDB taxonomy): Bacteria > Bacillota > Bacilli > Lactobacillales > Carnobacteriaceae_A > Atopostipes. The sequence continues at coordinate 15,572 of JARICH010000054.1, forward strand.
AAAGAGAATCGCTCCTTTAAAGGCAATTAATCCTTCGTTTAAACTGGAGATGGATTCTAGATCCAAGTGATTCGTTGGATCATCCATGAGTAAAACATTGGCTTCGGAAAGCATCATTTTTGATAACATACAACGAACTTTTTCTCCTCCAGATAAGACATCCACTTTTTTATTTACATCTTCGCCAGAGAAAAGCATACGGCCTAAGAATCCCCGTAAGAAAGTATTATTTTCCTGTTCGGCATTTTTAGTAAACTGACTTAACCACTCAATAATAGTTAACTCACCATCTTTAAATTCATTTGTAGTATCAGATGGTAAATAAGTTTGAGAAGTGGTAATTCCCCATTTAAAACTGCCACTATCCGGTTCGATCTCACCCATTAAGATTTGGTAGAGAGTAGTAGTAGCCAGGTCATTATGACTTAAGAAAGCTACCTTGTCATCTGGACGTAAGGTAAAGCTAATTTTGTCTAAGACAACTTTGCCATCAATTGACTTGGATAAATCTTTGACAATTAATAAATCATTTCCAATTTCTCGTTCAGGTTGGAATCCCACAAAAGGATACTTACGGCTAGATGGTTTTATATCATCGAGCTCAATTTTATCTAAGGTTTTTTTACGAGAGGTGGCTTGTTTTGATTTAGAAGCATTGGCCGAGAATCGAGCAATAAAGGCTTCCAATTCTTTTATTTTTTCTTCTTTCTTTGAACGTTGATCGGCTTGTAATCGAGAAGCAAGCTCCGATGATTGTTTCCAAAAGTCATAGTTTCCTACAAAAAGTTGTACTTTTCCAAAATCAACGTCACATGTGTGAGTTGAGACCGTATTTAAAAAGTAGCGGTCATGAGAAACCA
>JARICH010000013.1 GCA_029257245.1 Atopostipes sp.
GTACTATTTTAACGCATTTCGCTATAAATTTCCATAGTTTATAACCTTTATATTAAAAATAATCAAAAATTCTTAATTAAATGCTCATTTATTCATTATTTATTTTTTCAAAATACTTTACAGTGTCTTCTACTACCTTTGACTGAAGAATTTCTCTTGTCTGTTTTAAAGTTTGGTAGACTGCTTCGCTATCAGTTGAGCCATGGGTTTTGAGTACAGGTGCCTGTACTCCTAATAAAATAGCTCCTCCAAGCTTAGAGTAATCCAGACTGTCACCTAGACTCAAAAGGGTATTTTTAAGAAGAAGTGCTCCTAATTTTGCTTTTAACCCGCCCTCTTTGATTTCATTTTTTAATGTAGTTAGAATTGTATTAGCTGTTCCTTCCATAGATTTTAAAACAGCATTTCCAGTAAATCCATCCATAACTAATACGTCTGCTATCCCATTAAATAAATCACGTGCTTCTCGATTTCCAATGAAATTTATTTGATCGTTCGTTTCTAATAATTCAAAAGCTTCTTTTGTGAGCTTATTCCCTTTATTATCTTCCGTGCCATTGTTTAAAAGAGCAACGCGCGGATTTTTAATTTTGTGAACATGTTCTGCATAAAAACTTCCAATTGTTGCATATTGATTTAAATTAATTGGTTTTGTATCAGCGTTTGCTCCTAAATCTAATAATAGCATTTTTCCGTCTAATTCATTAATGGTTACCATCGTTGCCATTAAACCTGGGCGATCAATACCACGAATTCTTCCAACAATTAATGTACCCGCTGCTAGCAATGCGCCAGTATTTCCCGCTGAAAAAAGTGCATCGTTTTCCTTATCTTTTACTGATTTTGCTGCTAAAACCATCGAAGCTGATTTTTTACGACGAATAGCACGAACGGGATCATCATCCCCTTCAATTTTTTCGTCCGTATGAACAATTTTTATATTTGATAGACTCTTAGTCAAATATTGTTGAATTTGATTTTCTTCTCCATACATTACCATGGTTGTATCAGGAAAAGATTCTGCTGCCCGTTCGACTCCTTGCACTACAACTTTTGGTGCATCATCGCCACCCATTGCATCTATTGCAATTCTCATGATTTTTCTCCTAACTTAACTCTGTTTTCTAATATTTAATACTAATCAAATGTTAATCTAGTATATCACTAATCTTACCATCTTCAATACCTACTAGGCTTCTGACCATTAAATAATTATCATCTCGTAGAAATTTTTGATCTCTTAATATTTTTTCAGCTTCATATCGAGCAGCTTCAAGTACCAGCGCATCTTCTACAATATCAGCTACTTTAAACTCAGGTAAACCTGATTGTCTTTTTCCAAAAAATTCGCCTGGACCTCTCATTTCAAGGTCTTTTTCACTAATTTTAAAACCATCAGTTGTTTCTGTCATAATCTTCATTCGCTCGATACCACTCTCTCCTTTAGGATCGGCAACAAGAACACACTTTGATTGTTTTTGTCCTCTTCCCACACGCCCTCTTAGTTGATGGAGCTGAGCCAAGCCGAAACGGTCGGCGTCATGAATAATCATCATTGTAGCGTTAGGAACATCCACTCCAACCTCAATAACCGTTGTCGAAATTAGAATATCAATTTTGTGATCTTTAAATGCACTCATAATTTGATCTTTTTCCTCCGAAGGCATTCGACCATGCAGTAAAGCCACTTCATAGTTAGGTGCAAATATTTTAGAATATTCTTCAAATAATTCTTCTGCATTTTCCAAATCCATTAAATCAGATTCTTCTATTAAAGGACTAATGATATAAGCTTGCGATTCATTTTCTAGCTCTCTTGCTAACTCTTTCATTAAACTAGCTAAACTTTTCTTTCGAATCCAATGAGTTTCTATCGGTTTTCTTCCAGCTGGGAGTTCATTAATTACACTGACATCCATTTCGCCATATGCAGTCATCGAAAGGGTTCGAGGAATCGGAGTAGCCGTCATAAATAAAACATCCGGATCGTTTCCTTTTTTTCTTAAAGCCGCTCGTTGTTTCACACCAAAGCGATGTTGTTCGTCGATAATAATCAAACTTAGATCATTAAACATGACATCTTCTTGAATGAGTGCATGAGTACCAACCAAAATATCAATCTTTCCTCTAATCAAATCCTCTAATAGTTCGCGTCTCGCTTTTGTTTTGGTTGAACCTGTTAAAAGTTCGACTCGAATGTTAAAAGACTGGAAGAATTCTTGTAAGCTTAAGTAATGTTGTTCCGCTAATATTTCAGTTGGAGCCATAAAAGCTGATTGCAAACCAGCAGATTGAGCAGCTACGATCGCTCCTGCAGCAACTACTGTCTTTCCACTTCCTACATCTCCTTGTAGTAAACGGTACATTTGAATCGGTCTTTTCATATCTGCTGAAATTGTATTAACTACTTTTTTCTGTGCACCTGTTAGTTCAAATGGTAAGCTAGCAAAAAAATCTTGCAAACGCTCTAATTGATAGTGAGTTGCTCGTCCTTTACCAATGTTTTTATGTAGCATACGACGGTACTGTGCTTGTATTTGAAAAATAAAAAACTCAGTAAAAACAATGGTTTCTCGTGCAGTGTCCATGATGGCTTCTGTTTCAGGAAAATGCATATTAAATATAGCTTCTTTTAATGGAAGTAAGTGATATTTTTTAATTAGATCAAGAGGTATTAGTTCCTGAAGCTCTTGATGATATAAATCCCAGCTTTGTTTAACTAATTTTTTAATTACAGTATGACTGATATCTTTAGTCGAATGATAAATAGGCTCAAATTTTTCATTCTCATTTGCGGTGGATCCGCCAATAATTTTAATCCCTGAAAGTTGCTTGCGCGCGGCATCCCAAGTCCCAAATACTTTAAGTGTCGCACCTTCTTCAATTTGTCTAGCTAGATAGGGTTGGTTAAAAAAAGTAATTGGAATGATAGCATAATCAACTTTGATTCGAAAACTTAACCGACTCTTACGTCGTCCAAAATATTGAACATGTGCTGGAGACAGAACGAGCCCTTGCAAAACAACTTTTTGCCGATCTTCAATACTCTCAATTTCTTGAACTGTTAAATCTTCATACCGAAAAGGAAAATAAGTCAGGAGATTCCAGATTGTTTTGATTTCTAATTTTTCTAAAGCTTCCTTTCTTTTTTCTCCGACCCCTTTTAATCGATCTACAGGTTCATTAAATAATTGTTCCACTAACAGACCTCCTTCTAAATAGTAAAAAAGCGAACAGAAAATATCTAATTCTAATTAGATTAAATATTTTCATGCTCGCATTTTATTATTCGACTGATATTAATAGTGGATAGACCGGCTGTCCACCTTCATGAATCTCAATTTCAATCTCTGGATAATTTTTCTCTAGTTCATCTTCTAGAAATTCAATTAACTCTGCATCTGCATCTGCTCCTGATAGAAGAGTGATAATTTCACTATCTTCATCCAGCATTTGCTTGATCGTTTCAATCGCTGTTTTTTTAATATCAGCTGTTGCTACTGTGATTTCACCATCAATCAACCCCATAAAATCATCTTTTTTGATTTTTAGATGGTTAATTTCTGTGTCGCGAATCGCAAAAGTAACCTGCCCTGACTTAATATAATCTAATTCTTCTGTCATCATCTCTTGATTCTCTTCTAAGGATGCTTCCGGGCTATATGAAAGCATTGCTCCCATTCCCTGCTGAATCGTGCGAGTCTCTACGACAATGGTTTCAGCTTCAGCAACTTCAGCTGCTTGGTTTGCAGCCATAAATATATTACTGTTATTTGGTAACAGAATATATTTTTTAGCAGGTACTTCTTCCATCGCATCAAGAAAATCTTGTGTGCTTGGATTCATCGTTTGACCACCTTCTATCAGATAGTCGACACCTAAACTTTCATAAAGTTTTTTAATTCCAGAACCTGCCACCACAGCGATAATCGCAGTATCCAGTCGTTCTTTCTTTTCAACTTCCAATTTTGGCTTTGTTGTGCTAGATTCTAGTGCTGCATGTTGCTCCCGCATATTATCTACTTTAATATGAATCAAGCTACCAAATTTTTGACCATAATTCATTACTTCTCCAGGCTTTTCTGTATGAACATGAACTTTCACTACATCTTCATCCGCAATGACCAGTAAAGAATCACCTAGTTCACTTAAATAGTTTCGGAATTCATCATAATCAAATTCACTGTCGACAGTCTGCCCTTCTCCTAATCGGACCATGATTTCTGTACAAAATCCGTATTCTATATCTTCAGTATTTACTACATCATGGGCAGAAGTTCGGTGATGTTCGGCTCGCACGAGCTCAGATAGGTCTAGCTCATCTTCCTCGATGATTTCTTCACCTGTTAATGCTGATAAGAAACCTTCATAAATATAAACAAGGCCCTGTCCTCCACTATCCACAACTCCGACTTCTTTTAATACCGCAAGTAGGTTCGGCGTATTCTCTAAGGATTTCTTAGAAACCTTTAAGATTTCTTCCATTACTTCAATGATGTCATCTGTTTCATTAGCTTTATTCAGACCAGCTTCTGCTGACTCTCTAGCAACGGTAAGAATTGTTCCTTCAACTGGCTTCATAATTGCTTTATATGCCGAATCTACTCCATTTTGGAAAGCTTGAGCAAATTCTTTTGTATTAATCACTTTTT
>JARICH010000062.1 GCA_029257245.1 Atopostipes sp.
AAAGGGAAAAGGTTCATTTCAAAAAACTGGCTCGATAAAATGTTGATTTCTCGAGTAAAAACGCCAAAGTTAGATACATTGAACCAAATATTCCGTAGAACAGCTTATGGTTATGGGATTTGGTTGGCCGACGCCCCCTTTTATTTTGGTCATGGAACAGATGGCCAGCGATTGATTATTTTCCCTGAGATAGAAGCAATCATTATTATTCTAGCAGAGCAAGGAGATACTCAGCCGATTGATCAAGCAATCGATCGCTTAATAAAAAAAATTTAGCAAAGGAGCAAAAGAATGAGTGAAGAGAAGAAAGCAGCGAATGTGATTTTAATTATGGCCGATCAATTACGCTACGATATGATTGGACGCCACGGGAATTCACATATTTCTACACCAACTTTAAACCAAATGATTGATCAGGGGGTTGATTTCAATCATTATTACACAGCAACTCCTAGCTGTATCCCAGCTCGGGCAAGCTTAATGAGTGGATTGAAACAGACGAATACCGGAATTGTTGGCTATGAAGAGGGCGCAGATTGGAATTTTCCGAATTTACTCGGTCAAGTTTTTAGTGACAGGGGCTATTACGCCAAGGCCATTGGGAAATTGCATGTCTATCCACCGCGAAAACTGTGTGGTTTTCACCATGTCAGTTTACATGATGGCTATCTACATGATGCTCGCCTCTATTCAAAATCCGTTCGTGAAACTTATGAACGGACAGATGACTACCTCATTTGGTTAAGAAACCAGGGGAAAGCTTCGATGGATTTAACGGATATGGGACTAGACTGTAATTCTTGGGTTGCGCATCCATTTAATGAAGAAGAACGCTTGCACCCAACCAATTGGGTGAGCCAAGAAGGAATTGACTTTCTTGACCAGCGAGATCCATCGCTCCCTTTCTTTTTAACCTTGAGTTACGCCCGACCTCATTCACCTTTAGATCCACCGGAAAGATATTTTAATCAGTATTATAACCAATTAGTTGATCTTCCTTTTCCCAAAATTGCGGAATGGGCCGCTGAATTAGGTTTTGACCATCCAGTTGAAAAGGTGGATGCATTAACTGGACGTTTGTCCGAGCATGATATGCGACGAATGCTTGCGGGTTATTACGGTTCAATCACTCATATTGACCATCAAATCAATCGTTTCTTAATGAAGCTCCAAGAGCATGAAGAGCTGGAAAATTCGATTATTTTATTTATCAGTGATCATGGCGAACAACTAGGTGAGCATGCGTTATTTAGAAAGGGTTATCCTTACCAAGGATCGACTCATATACCATTAATTGTCTATGATCCAGGCGAAAATATCACCCCGGCTGGAAACTTGAGAACAGAAGTAGATGCGATTGTTGAGCATCGTGATATTTTGCCAACCTTGGTAGATATGATTTCTGGAGAGAAGCTAGAGAATGTAGATGGAGAATCATTTTTACCACTGATGAAAAAAGATGAATGGGAATCCATTGCATGGCGTAAATCTTTACATGGAGAACATGTTCTAAGTGATTATTCAAATCAGTTTATCTTAAAAGATTCCTACAAGTATATTTGGTATAGTCAAACTGGCGTCGAGCAATTCTTTCATTTAGCAGAGGATCCAAATGAGATGCAGGATTTAATAGCGGATGACGATTACGCTGAAAAAATAAGAGAACTGAAATCAGAACTGATCAGCGAACTCAATGATAGACCAGAGGGATTTGTTCAAGAGAATGAACTAATTGCCGGACGTCAGCAAGTGAATTTAATAAATCGACAAGTCAAAAATTAATAATAATTAAAAAAGATATCGCCAGTTAATAAAAAAACTGGGGATATCTTTTTAACTATTTTAATAAAGCCACAATCTGATCTTCAAAGCTAGTTGGTTTTCTTTGAGGAGCAAAACGTTCAAGGACAGTTCCTTCACGGTCGATTAAGAATTTAGTAAAGTTCCATTTAATCGCTTGACCAATTCCACTTTGTTCTTCTTTTAACCATTTAAAAATGGGGGCGGTGTTTGGACCATTGACGGCAATGCTTTCATTCAAAGGAAAGCTAACACCAAAATTCACTTGGCATGCTCTAACCATGTCTTCGTCCTCGGTTTCTTCCTGTTTAAATTGATTGCTAGGAAAACCTAGAACGACAAATTTTTGCTCTTTATATTTCCGGTAAAGGTCTTCGAGTTCTTCAAATTGCGGAGCTAAGCCACAACCCGTGGCAGTATTAACAATTAAAATTACATAACCTTCGTAGTCACTTAGTTGATAAGTTTGACCGTCTGCATCTTTTAAATCAAAGTCTTTTAACATTTTAAATCCCTCACTTTTAAAACCTTTTTATTCTTTTAGTGTATCAGAATTGACCCTCTATCCTTAGGTTTTTAACTTAAAAAGAAAAGAAATCTAAATGGGAATCAAATCCTTTGAAAATAGTATATAATAGAAGAGCTAAGTAAAAAGTTGAAAACTCAGATTGATTAGCCGCTTTTAAATAAGAAGTTCACTTTAACTATTTCGCTATTTTTGCTACTCTTAATAGATATTAGCAAAAAATTCTAAAAAGAAAAAAGAACTATCAAATAAAAGGAAAGGAGTTTTATCATGTCTGAAGAGAAAGAGACTGAAACTGAGCAGAAAGATTTAGAAACAGTGATTGAAGAAATGGATATTTTAAATCCAGAAAAGAAAGAAGTCTATCGAGTTGATTCAGAAACATTAAAATTAAGCCAAATTGATTACCGTATTATTGAAAATTATAAAGAGGCTTTTGATTTAGAGCAAATGGAGAATCGCTATAGTGATTATTTATTAAAATACGACTATATCGTGGGGGATATTGCTTACCAGAAGTTACGCTTGCGAGGATTCTTTGATAATCATCGTAAAGGCGTTCCCATTGATATGAAGATTGCAAACTTAGAAGATTATTTAGTCGAGTATTGCAGCTTCGGCAGCCCTTATTTTGTTTTAGAACGTGTAGAGAAGACAAAAGAAGATCCAGAATCGTATTTTAAAAAGAAAAAAAGTTCTAAAAGAAGAGGACGAGGACGTTCAGGCCGGCAAGCGAGTCAAGTAAAGCAAAATCAACATTTGGATCAGAAAAAGCATAAAAAATCAGCTTCAAGACAAGAAAAGAATCAAGCCAAAAAGAAAAGTCAGAAAAAAAAGTTTCAAGTTAATCCAAAAGAAAAAGAGACTAAAAAGTCAATCCCATCAAAAGTGAATAAAAGTAAGAAAAATACAAAAAAAGAATTCGAAATACGTAAGAAGAAAGATTAGGTGAAAGTAGACAATTGACAAGCAAAGAATATGCAGGATACTTAATTGATTTAGACGGTACAATGTACAATGGACAAGCGAAAATCGATGAGGCTGCTGATTTTATTGAGCGTCTTCGAAAAACTAAGAAACCTTTTTTATTTTTAACCAATAATTCAACAGCGAGCGCGCAAGACGTTTGTAAAAACCTAAAAGAACGTTCAAATGTTCTAGCTTATCCAGAAGAAGTCTATACTAGCACGGAAGTAACGATTCAGTATTTAATGGAAATCAAAGCCCAACGAATTTATTTGATTGGTGACCAGGGTTTGCGTGAAGGAATCAAAGATGCAGGATTCGAACTAGCCAAGTCTAAGGTTGATGCTGTAGTAGTTGGTTATGATAATGAAGTAACTTTTGAAGAGTTTAAAGAAGCGACTCTTTTAATTCAAGCGGGTGCTATTTTTATTGGAACCAATCCAGATACGAATATTCCAACAGAAGAAGGTTTAGTTCCAGGGAATGGGGCTTTACTTGCTTTTTTAGAGGCTTCTACAGGAGTGGAAGCTCGGATAATGGGTAAACCGGAAGCTACAATGATGGAAGGTGCGTTAAGGAAGCTAGCTTTAGAAAAAGAAGAGGTTTTAATGGTCGGTGATAACTATACAACGGATATCCAGGCTGGAATTAAAAATGGGCTCGATACTTTGTTAGTTTTGACTGGCTTCACATCTGCGGAAGAATTAGCTGACTTGCCAGTTCCTGCAACTTATGTTGTGAATACTTTGGATGAATGGGAATTAAACTAGGGGTGGACATATGGGATATAAATTAAGAGATTATTTGGGGATAGCGAGTCTAATAATTGCAATCATTACTTTAGCGATTGCACTTACCATTTGGGCGATACCTCTCTTCAAATTTTCTTTGCTTCAGTTAAATGTACCAGAACGAGTGGGGATGTCGTTTGAAAGCATTATGGGAAACTATCGAGTGCTTTTACGCTATTTGCATTTTCCTTGGATTGATCAGTTAGTCTTACCCGATTTCCCTGTTTCCACAAGTGGAGCTTTTCATTTTTATGAAGTGAAGCTTTTGTTTTATCTGAATTATGTATTGCTCTTTCTTTCGATGATTGGTTCATTCTTTTATTTGAGAAAGCTAAAGGATATTCAGGGTCTCTGGCGTTTGCGCCCAGTCTTTAGACTTGCCATTATTATTCCTTTTTTACTGCTTTTTGTTTTAGCAATTGACTTTGATTGGTTATTTGTTAAGTTCCACGAAATTGCTTTTAATAATGATGCCTGGCTTTTTAATCCGACCACTGATCCTATTATCAATGTCTTAACACAAGAATTTTTTATGTATTCATTCATGTTGTTTTTTCTATTGATTGAACTCTTTTTTGTTAGCAGTTATTTTTATGTAAAGAAAAAATAAAAAAGTCTTTGAGGTGTTGAAATAATATACCTCAAAGACTTTTTCTTTAATAATTACTATCTAATTTTGGTTCCGAATGAGCGATTCGACTAGCTGCTGCTGCTGCAATCGCGCCAACAATATCGTCTAAAAATGTGTTGACTTCACTGCTGTCTTTCCCTGAGTCTAATCGATTAATTACTTTTGGTTTTAATTTATCTAAGTAACCAAAGTTAGTGAGTCCAATTGAACCGTAGACATTCACAATAGCCAGAGCTAATACTTCATCGATTCCAAATAAGCCTTCATCATTTGTGATGATTTCTTGTAAAGGACTTGAAAGTTTTCCTTCCTCTGCCAAGATATCGAGTTCAATTCCTGTTAAGACCGCATTTTGAACTTCACGTTTACGTAAAACTTGTTTAACATTTTCTAAACAACGATCCATTGTAATATTTTCTATATACGGGGCTTGTAAATCAAAAACAAGTTCAGCGATTTCTTCTAAAGTAACATCTCGTTCTAATAATCGTTTCATTGCTGCTTCTTCTAATGTTGATGTTGGTTGTTCCATTGTACATTTTCCTCTCAATAATATAATTTATTTAGCAAGTATCATTTTAAATAAAATGATACTTATTTTGAATTAGTAAATATCTAAATAACGGATAATACTGTTAATAGCTGTTGGGACCTCTCCAAAACCTGTGGCGATTAATTTAACTTTGCCTTCAAAATCAGCCGCATCACCAGCTGCAAATATTCCTGGAATGTTGCTAGCCATTTGCTGAGAAACACTGGCACTTGCTCGCTCAACGTTTAGACCCCATTTTTCTAATTGGAGGCTATCTGATATAAAGCCATAGTTTACAATCAAAAAATCGACTGGAAGAGTGAGCTGACTTTCCCCACGTCTTTCTTTTAAATGAATTTCTTGAATTTTATGACTGTCACCGGCCAACGAATTCAGGAGGTAAGGGGTGAATATTTCAATAGAAGACTCATTCAATTGACTAACTGAGGCTTCATGAGCGCGGAATCGATTGCGTCGATGGACTAAATAAACTTTTTCTGCAATCTTTTCTAGCATCAGCGCCCAATCTACTGCAGAATCGCCTCCACCTAAAATGGCTACTTTTTTATTCCGATAAAGTTCAAGGTCCTGGACATAATAATGAAGGTTTGTCTTTTCATATTCCTGATTGTGTTCGATCGTCAGCTTTCTCGGTTCGAAAAGTCCTTGACCTGAAGTTAATAAGACAGACTTTCCATAATAACTTGCTTGATTTGTTGTTACTATAAAATAATCGCTATCTTTTTCTATAGTTAGAACAGTCTCTTTCGTTGAAATATCTGTTTGAAAAGTATTCAATTGTTTGTGTAAGTTTTTAATTAACTGTTTTCCTTTGATTTCAGGAATGGCTCCAATATCTCGAATAATTTTCTCAGGATACATTAATTCAATTTGTCCGCCGAGTTGCGGTAGACTTTCAATTAGCTTCGTTTTTAACTCACGCATACCTGCATAATAAGCCGCAAACATGCCAGTGGGACCACCACCAATAATTATTAAATCAAACATTTCAATTTTTTGCATTTCTTGACAGGCCTCCAAAATTATAGAGCATTAAAGATAAAAAAGATAATAAATAATTAGAGCGAGTAGAATACCATAGATCAGTCCTAAAATGACTTCAATCGGTTTATGTCCTAAAAATTCTGTTGAATGCATTGAATGGTCCTTGGATGCAATTTCGTCTGGATCTTTCCCGAAAGTTGCAGCAGAACGGGTTAATAGCTGGATTTCAGCAATCAATTGATTAATAATAATTCCATGCTCACCACTCTGACGTCTCACTCCCATAGAATCGAACATGACTAAAATTCCAAAGGTCAAAGCGATTGCTGCTAGAGGAGAATCCCAGCCATGCTCAACAATAATAGCCGTAATTAATGCAGTAACTCCGGCTGAGTGAGAACTAGGCATTCCACCTGTTGCGAAAATCAGGTTAAAATCCAGCCGATGATTAAAAATATAATTGACTGGAACTTTTGTCAATTGTGAAATAAAAATAGCAAACATTGCAGCTACTAAAGGATAATTATTTAATATCGTCATCATATCCACTCTTTTCTAAAAGAATCATAAGAATATCTTAACATGCACATCGAATAATTGTCATCTATATTCGATTAATGGTTGAAATAATAGGGTAAAAATATCAGAAAGGGACTTATTATTTTTAAAAATTAGGAAATTCATGTAAACTTGTAGAAGTAAAAAGAAAAATATTGGAGGACAATCAGATGGCAACATTTCCACAGATTGATTTAGGAGAAACAAAAGTAATTGAAGCAAAAATGAATACAAGTAAAGGAACAATCACTTTCCACTTATATCCAGAATTAGCACCAAAAACAGTTGAGAATTTTGTTACGCATGCAAGAAATGGATACTATGATGGAATTATTTTTCACCGAGTCATTGAAAACTTCATGATTCAAGGAGGAGATCCGACCGGAACAGGTATGGGAGGCGAGAGTATTTGGGGAGAAGAATTCGAAGACGAGTTTACATCCGACCTTTATAACTTTAAAGGAGCTTTATCTATGGCAAATGCTGGACCAAATACAAATGGCAGTCAGTTTTTCATCGTAACAGCAGATCAGGTTCCAGAAAATATGATTGAGCAGATGCAAGGTGCCGGCTATCCAGAAGAAGTTTCTTCAACTTATAAAGCTGAAGGTGGAACTCCTTGGTTAGACCAGCGGCATACTGTTTTTGGTCAAGTTTCTGAAGGAATGGACGTAGTCGATGCGATTGAAGCAGCTAAAACCGGTCATGCGGATAAGCCAGTTGAAGATATTGTAATCGAAAGTATTGAAATATCTGAATAAGTGAATGAAAACAAAAAAGCTAGCATCCAGTAAAAAAGGAGCTGGCTTTTTTCTTTTTATGAAAAAAATCTGTAGTAATATTTAATCTTTGTTGGATTGAATGGTAAAATTAAGAAAGAATAAACTATTAGCTAATAAAAAGGAGCGAAAGGATGGGTCACCGAAAATATAAAATAGGAGATATCTTAGAAGTTGAGGTAACAGGTATACAAGATTATGGAGTATTTGCTAAGTTGGATGAATCGACACAAGGACTCATTCATATTTCAGAAATAAAACATTCTTATATAGAAGAAAATTTGCAGGAACTATTTTCTATAGAAGATCAATTGAAAGTAATGATCTTAGATATTGATGAATATGATGGTCGGATTAGCTTATCACTAAGAGCTTTGAAAGAAACAGACCACCATCCATTTTCAAAAGTAAAAACGAATCCGCGTTATGGACGTCGAACGGGCACTGCTTTTTCTAGCCTAGCTAAAAAACTACCCCAATGGATTAAACGTGATTTTAAATAATAGGCTAACTCTTGAGTCAGACGAGTTAAATCCTGTATAATGTTAAGGTAAAAGAATAATCGAGGAAGGAATGAATATAATGAAGCATTTATCATTTAACTATTCGGAAGTATTAAATAATTTTGTGCGCCAAGAAGAATTAGATAATATTCAAGCACAAGTAAGCTTAGCTGATTCACAGCTTAGAGAAGGAACTGGAGCTGGGCATGAATATCTGGGTTGGGTGGACTTGCCAGAAAATTATGATAAAGAAGAGTTTAATCGTATAAAAAAAGCAAGCGAAAAAATACAGTCAAATTCAGAAGCATTAATTGTTATTGGTATTGGAGGTTCTTATTTAGGTGCACGTGCAGCCATTGACTTTCTATCTCATTCTTTTGCTGATCAATTAGAAGGAGAGAACAGAAAAGCACCGAACGTTTATTATGCTGGAAATAACATTAGTTCTACCTATCTAGCAGATTTAGTTGATGTAGTGAAAGATAAAGATTTCTCTATTAATGTGATTTCTAAATCAGGTACTACAACTGAACCAGCAATTGCCTTCAGAATTTTTAAAGAGTTACTCATTGAAAAATATGGTGAAGAGGCATTAGCCGATCGCATCTATATAACAACAGATGCCGAAAAAGGTGCTTTAAAAACTTTAGCGGATGCTGAAGAGTATGAGACATTTGTTATTCCGGATGATGTGGGGGGACGTTTTTCAGTTCTGACAGCTGTTGGTTTATTACCAATTGCGGTAGCAGGTGGAGACATCGATGAGTTAATGCGTGGAGCAAAAGATGCAATGGAAGTTTATACAAATGATCAACTTAGTGAAAATGAAGCCTATCAGTATGCTGCGTTACGTAGTATTTTATATCGTAAAGGAAAGACCATTGAGTTAATGGTTAACTATGAACCAAGATTAAGTTACTTTAATGAATGGTGGAGACAGTTGTATGGAGAGTCTGAAGGAAAAGATCAACGAGGAATCTATCCTACAAGTGGAAATTTCTCCACTGATTTACATTCGATCGGCCAGTATGTACAAGATGGTCGTCGAGATATGATTGAAACAGTATTAAAAATTAAAGAACCAACTCGTTCGATTGAAATACCAAAGCAATCAGATGATTTAGATGGTTTGGGTTATCTAGAAGGACAAGACGTTGATTTTGTAAATGACAAAGCTTTTGAAGGAACCTTACTTGCTCATTTAGATGGAGGCGTACCTACCTTTGTTTTAGAATTACCGGATACTTCTGCTTATACCCTAGGTCATTTGTTCTACTTCTTTGAGATTGCCGTTGGAGTTTCAGGTTACTTAAATAGTGTGAATCCATTTGATCAACCAGGAGTAGAAGCATACAAAGACAACATGTTTGCACTGTTAGGCAAGCCTGGTTATGAAGAATTAACAAAAAAATTAGAAGAACGGCTTGATAAATAGAAATATTCTAGAACTAAACAACTAGACAAAATATTTTGGCTAGTTGTTTTTTTATTAAAAGATTGTTTTAACAGTCTTTTATCTACAAAAAAATAAAAAAGTTAAGAAAGTTAAAGAAAAGGGTTGACAGTGATTCGCATAGTTGGTATTATATTCTTCGTTGCTTGATTTCGGGCAACAAGAAAAAATAGCTCTCAATTTTAATTAGTCGAGAATTTAAATCTTTAACAAAAAGAAAATAGTCCTTGACATGTTAGAAAATATGAGATATACTATTTGAGCTGGTTGAGACAGATTCGTTTCTGTTTTAACTAAGGCGATAGATCTTTGAAAACTAAACAAAGTAATACAACCAAAATGTGCAGGGGTCTTCGATTCATATTTATATGAGTCAAGACAACTCAAGTTAATTTTGAAACAACAATGTAATGAGCTAATTTCAAACA
>JARICH010000087.1 GCA_029257245.1 Atopostipes sp.
TCATTGACAATAAATATAATGAAAATAACACAACCGAAACCAATAATATCGTCTTCAAGTTTCCATCAGGCAAAACTTGGTCAATAACTCGATTCACCGCTATGGGAAAGATTAATTCAAGGGCTGCGGCAATAATTGCCGAACCGAAATCAATTAAAAATAACTTCTTATACGGTTTATAATAAGCAAAAAATTTCTTTAACATTTCATTTCTCCTTCAACTTCAACAAATTAAAATAATAATTCCAAAAAACTAACCATTTAAAATAGTTAGTTTTTTGGAAAATTTTAGATTAGATAGTAAAGACTTCTCCAACCTCAGGAAGTATTCCTTCACTAGTTTTTAATTGATCAATAAATTTTTTAGGGTCTTGTTCAATCAAAGGGAATGTATCGTAATGAATAGGAATCACTTGCTTAGCTTTCAGCCATTCGGCTGCTAGCAATGCATCTTCTGGTCCCATCGTAAAATTATCCCCAATCGGAATCAAAGCTAAATCAATGGTTTCTAATTCACCAATTAATTTCATATCTGAAAATAAAGCAGTGTCTCCTAAGTGATAAAGTGTTTTCTCATCCGCTTTTATAATTAAACCGCTCGCTAATCCAAGTGTGATCGGTAGCCCATCAATAGTGAGCGAAGAGCCATGAATGGCTGGAGTCATCTTCACTGTTCCGAAATCAAATTCAAAGGCTCCACCTGGTTGCATTCCATGAGTTTCTAAGCCTAGACTAGCTAAATATTCAGCTAATTCAACTGTGCTTATAATTTTAGCCCCAGTCCGCTTAGCAATTTTGACTGTATCGCCTAAGTGATCCGCATGAGCGTGGGTCACAAGAATATAGTCCACTTCAACTTGATCAACTTTTAAATCGCACAGCTCATTACCCTGTATAAATGGATCAATGATTAATTTCTTACCTGCTTCCGTTTCTAATCGAACGACAGAATGTCCATGAATACTTACTTTCATTCGAAACCCTCCTAAGTTTTGTTAAATCCAGTATAACAAAGTTTATCCACTTAGGCAGAATTTTGCCTTTTAAAACAAAAAAGACCCTGATTTCATCCAAGGTCCTTCATTCATTTATATTCTTTAGAATCAGATTAAGTCGGATTCTTTAAAAGGCTTTTCTAATTTCTTTAAGAAAAAAGCCATCATCGGTCCGAAAATCAAGGCGCTCAAGATTGTTCCTTCACGGATTGTTAAAGGTAATTTAAGAACCAAGGTCAGACTGATTGAGATGAGTAAGAAGAGAAGATCAAAGCTTTGGCGAACTCGTCCAAAAGAATAACCTTTCCTTTCCGCTAATAACAACGAGAATCTTTCAATGGGCATCGAAATTAAATCGACTAATAAAATCATCGCTATTGAAAAAGTAACTAAGACTTGTGCGAATAAAAACAGTAAGACATTCAAAAAATATAAATCAATCGATAGATTCCCTAACAAATCATAAAAGAATAAATTAATAAACTGTCCTAGAATGATTGTTAAAGGTAATTGTAAAAGAATCGTCCAATCTGCTTCTTTTTTTAACAATACAAATTGAAAGGCAATAAATAAAACATAGATAATCATTAGCATGTCTCCGACCCGAATTCCACTGGCTAAAGACAAAGTCTGCGTAACCGCATCAAAGGCCGATACTCCTACTGCAGCTTTCATCGTCAAAGAAATTCCTAAAGCTGCAAGTATTAAAGCTAGAAATAATGTGAGATACTTTTTAACCATTTGCTCTTATGCTCCTTTTCTATCAGCAGGCTGATTTAATCTTCCTTCGTTTTAATTCCATAATCAATCAGTTTCCAATTTTCAAAGTAAGGAATTAAAGCAGGCATGAAAACCCCCAGCATTGGCCCAAAAATAAGAGCACTCACTAAGGTTCCTTCCCGGATACTTAAAGGAACCGAGAAAATAAAAGTAATGGCTAATGAAGAAACAATTAACAAGACATCAATTGCTAAACGTATTTGTCCTAACGTAAAAGGAATTCTCTTAGATAAAATTAAAGACAAATTTTCAATCGGCATAGCGATTAGATCAAGAACTAGCATAATACTAATAAAGAAACTCGTCCAAAATTGCGAAAGGATAAAGAGAATTAGACGTAGGAAATAATTTGTTAAATCTAAGTTTCCAAAAATATAATAAACAAATAAGTTAATGAATTGTCCCAACAGAACCACGAAAGGGATCTGTAATAAGATTTTCCAGCTAGCTTCTTTTCTTAGGACGACAATTTGCAAAAAGACAAAAAAGATTTGTACAAACATAACAATTGTACCGACTTGCATATTCGTTGTATCTGCGACTGTCTGGTTAAAGGCATCAAAAGCAGCCAGACCTACTCCTGATTTAATTGCTAGTGCAATTCCCATGGATGCTAAAAATAAAGATAACAGTAAGGTTAGATATTTTTTAAATAAATTCACTCTCATTCTCCTCAAATAATATTAGGCCACAGGTCATTATACACATTATCAATGATAGAGTCTATCTGAATTTAGTTTTTCATTTCTTTTTCTTTAGGGATGATAACGGTATACTTTGAAGGATTCCCGACTATTAATAAAATATTTTGGTGTTTTTACTAATTGAAGAAAATGAAAGTCACTATAATTATCTAAATACTCTGTATAATTTACTGAGGGGTAATAAATAATAATATCCGCTATTCGTGGATTTTCAGTTAATGAGTGCTCAATATTTTGAAGCACTTCCTTAAATATTTTCAAAGTAAAAGGGTTAAAAAAATAAAAAATATTTTCATCCTTTTTAATCTCATAATCTTCTGCTTTCATTTTATAGGTGCTTATTTTTCGCGCTAATCCAGGATGTTTTTCTGAATAACTCGCAAAGTTATTCATCAACTGGTGATAAGCTACTTCACTAAATTCAATTCCACTCGTTGGAATCTGGTAGCGATAATTAAAATAATAAAGAATACGGCCTTTACCACTTCCAAAATCAACGAGCTTAGCCTGATCAAGTAAATCATACTGATCAATGAAACGATCTAAATCACTATATAAGGTAGATTCGGTCCGGAAATACTCTAAATTTACACCCAAGGGCCATTCGACAATTCCCCTCGTATCGATATTTAATTCTTTATCATGCTTTCTTTCATCAAACATTCATTTTGCTCCTTTTAAAATTTCTCTTTCTCATTCTACTAAAGATTTCTAAAAAAAGGTACTCTATTTCTTTTTTCAATCAATGAGACTAGAGTTATTTATGAGAATTTGGTATAATTACTCTAATGATTTTTTAACAATCTTTAAATGATAAAATTTTAGAAGGAGAATGAGCATGGAATTATTAATCAATCAAAAGTTTGACACAAAGGTATATTTGGTGGAAAAAGATAGTTCACTATCGATGCTGTCTGAAGAACTAAGAACTTATCTAAAAGAAACCATTAAATTTACAGGTAAGTTGAATGAAAAATACGCTTATATCGGTCCCAAAACAGATCAGATTATCCTAGTGGGTTTAGGTGATGGAAAAGAGCTCCGTTCCCATCAATATATCTATGCAGCTAATACTGCGAGCAAAATTTTGAATGAATATAAAATCAAAGAGGCTAGCCTAGCTTTTGAAGTTAGTGAATCGATTGTGGAAGCGAACGCGCTGCAAGCAGTTGCTGAAGGATTTTTACAGAGTCGCTATCAATTTGAACGCTACCTAGCGAAAAAATCGGAAACTTCTTTAGAAAAAATTAGTTTTGAGACTGAATTGAAAGATGCTGAAGAACTCTTAAAAGAAAGGGAAGCAGTCATTGATGCGATTGATTTTACACGCGAATTAGTCAATACTCCTGCTAATGATTTGTACCCAGAAGTTTTCGCAGATAAAGTGGTAGACTTATTCAAAGATAGTTCAGTAGAAGTGAAAGTTTATGATAAAGAAGCTTTAGAAGAACTTGGTGCTGCCTCTCTTCTTGCCGTATCGAAAGCGGCCATTAAAGAACCTCGTCTTGTGGTCATGAAATACTTACCATTAGGTAAAGAAATCGAAGCCATTTCGCTAGTTGGTAAAGGGGTAACTTATGATAGTGGAGGGTATGCGATTAAATCCGCCGGTGGAATGAAAACTATGATGACGGATATGGCCGGTGCTGGAGCAACAGTCGGTGCTTTACAGGCGATTGTTAAAAATAAAATCCAACAAAACGTGATTGCAATCATTGGATTAACTGAAAATATGATTGCTGGTGACGCCATGAAAAATGGAGATATCATTTCTTCTTTAAAAGGAACGACGATTGAAGTAGTGAATACAGACGCAGAAGGTCGTTTAGTTTTAGCAGATGCCCTTTACTACGCAGCCAGCCAAGTGAAGTCAAAAGCCATTGTCGATGTAGCAACTCTGACTGGTGCAGTGATTGCTGCACTTGGAATGAATACAACTGGCGCTATGACTAACAATGAGCCACTCTATAAAGATTTAGAAACTGCTTCTGCAAAAGCAGATGAAAAGATTTGGGAGTTGCCAATTGATGAAGACGATCACGAACGCATTAAGGGTAAAAAAGCAGATCTCGTGAATGGAGCAACAGATGGTGCAGGTGCTGGAACAATCTATGCTGCCGCCTTCTTAGAGCACTTTGTTGAAGATATTCCATGGGTCCATTTAGATATTGCTGGCACATCTTATAAAGAGAATAAAGGATTTAAGTATC
>JARICH010000016.1 GCA_029257245.1 Atopostipes sp.
AAGAAAAAGTGTGAAAGGATTAAAGTCGATCCTTCCACACTTTTTTAATATTATTTAAACCTTAGACAAAATTAGTCTTGTTCATTTGGATCGTTTTTAGCGTCTTCATGAGTTGGATGGACGGTTCCAGCTACATGGTCTGGTCCGGCATAAATCGTATATAATTTGAGCGGTTCATCACCTGTATTGGTGATATTATGCCAGACATCTGCCGGAACAAAGACGGCATCATCGTCTTCTACTTCTCGTTCGAAATCTAAATTATCCTCGGCAGGTCCCATTTGACAGAGTCCTTCACCCTCTTCAATTCGAATGAATTGATCAATTCCCATATGAACTTCTAGTCCGATATCATCACCGGGCTCTATACTCATGACGGTCACTTGTAACTTTTCACCTGTCCAAATTGTGGTTCGATAATTCTCATTATCTTCTGTTAATTCTTCAATATCGACCACATGAGCTTTCTTACCATAATCTTTTTCATCGATTGCCATCGCACATTCCTCCTTATTTTCTTCCTTTAACTATCTCCATACTGAGTATACTCCTCAAAGTAAGCACGCCAAAATAATAACAAGGAAATAACAAAAAACCTCAGTCAAGTTGACCGAGGTTTTCGAATATTTATCCATTTTTTTGTGTTTGTGTTTGTTGGATTGAATAATGATTGCGATACAATTGATGAATGGCTATTCCGATTAAGACCACCATACCTAATAAGGCAACAGTCAAGTCTTCTCCCACGAAAATAGCGTAATAGGCCCAAGCAACTGGTAAAGGAATCATGACATTTGTTGTTCGGTAGGCAACATAGTAAACAATCGCTACAGCAAGGACAATAATAATTGTTGCCCAGACTAATTCATCAATTCCAAATCCACCCCACTCGACTTGAACAAGAGCAGCTGCAATATTCACAACGGTTGCAATTAATACCCATCCTGCATAAAGTCCAAAAGTAATTGCATAGAGAGGATTTAATTTAATATCTACTTTCTTAAAGCTCATCAGAATACTTGTTAATGATAGCAATAGAATAATAATTAAAATCGTAGAAAATGCAATTTGCAAGTAAGAAAATAAAATAATCCAACCAATATTCGCTAGTGATGAGAGGATAAAGCGATAGCCGATTGCATCGATCACCTGAGCTGCTTTGACTTCCTCTCTTTTGTAAAATAACCAACCAAGAGTAACTATTAATAGGGTATAGATTAAGCCCCAGATACTAAAAGCAAAACCAGCTGGTGTAATTTTTGTTTGATACATGCCCGATACTTCTGCAATGGAAATACCATTTAAAATACCCGTCGCAGAGAGAAAATTAAAAAACAAAGTGACAGCTAACATGACTAAATTTGTAATCATTAATTGATAACGATTCATTTCATCCCTTCTTTCTTTGCCTAGATTGTACCATAATTTAATGTATAGAAAAAATGATTCATTCGAATTCAAAGCTTTAATAAAAATAAAGACTAGTGAAGTCTTCCGACCTCACTAGCCTTTTCCCCTGACCCACCCTCACTTAAAAGGATAAATTAGTATCCGGTAATGACAATAAGTTATAACTTGTACTGGTGTGACAATTCTGGGAGTCAATTGTAAATGTGGGATCGAACCACAGACTTTCCCCGAAGTCTTCCATAGTTTTTTTTGATACTCACCTTTATCCTCTTAAGCTAACAACTTTCTTATTCGATTAAATCAATGTTCCAGTTTAAACCCTGGATCTTTGTATCTAATTTCCGATATTCTTTTGCTAAGTCATCCGCTGCTTTTTGAAATTCTTTCACGTCAATCGTACTGACATTTTTAATTTCTGTTCGTGAATAGCGGTCTTGCTTTTCACTTGCACGTTCAGCTGCTTGGAAATATAAATTTCGTTGACTTAACAGAGCATCCCGTTCGACTAAGGCTTCTGCAATTGTCAATTTCTCATTGAAAGCACTTTGATGATTGGTTCGATTAATCGCCTGAATGAGTTTCGTTAAATCTTTTTCAATTCCCATAAATTCCTTTAATAACGATTCCGGACGTTCACTCGGCTCTTCACCCTCTTGAATCAATACATTGTTATATAAACGTGCACGTACTTGTTCTAATCTTTTCTGTAAGTCCGCACGTAAAATTAAAGCTTCTGCTAACTTCATAAAATCGCTCCTCCGTTCTCACACATACTTTCTATTCTTTTCGATTAATTAAAGTATAACATAAGGACTTGTTTTTCTATAGTAAATACCCTGGTCCTTCAAACTAAAAAGAAGCCCTTTTTCAAAGACTTCTCTATTCTTTATTTAATTATTCAACTGCCAGTCTTCCTGAAATAAAGCACGGTCCATCTCTTTTAAATTCTCAGAAATAATCGGCTTGAATTCCATCCAATTTAGAATGTCTTTTTCTAAATCTAAACCAGGTGCAATTTCGCAAAGTCGCATTTCACCCTTTTCAGTGAAATCAAAAACAGCTCGTTCAGTAACGACGACAACTTCTTTCCCACGTTCTCGTGCATAGTCAGCCGAAAAGGTAATTAAAGGCAACTCTTCTACAAACTTTGGTTTAACTCCTTCTTCGTTAATCACTAATTGTCCATCTTTAATGGCTGTTTCCCCTTTGACGACAAAGGTTCCAACAAAAACCACTTTTTTTGCCCCATGAGAAATATCCATCATCCCTCCAGGACCTAAAATATAGTCCCCAAATTTCGTCGTGTTCATATTTCCAGAAGAATCCATCTGACCAAATCCTAAGACTGCAACATCTAGCCCGCCGCCATGATAAAAATTAAACATATCTTCTGAGCTAATAATGGCATCTGCATTATAATTTGGTGCATAATCAATTCCTGTAGCAGGCATTCCACCAAACGATCCCATGTCTGTTGTCAAGTGATACTCATCTATCTTATTTGATTCTACGATTACTTCACTCACAAAGGAGGCAATTCCATGACCTAAATTAGCAGTGGTGCCTTTGGGCATTTCTTGACTAGCTCTTCGGACAATCACTTTTTGTGGAGATAGTTCAAGGGTTAGCTGTTTTTTTAATGGTACCCTTATTTCATTTGAAAAAGCTGGATTATAATAAGTACTTGGCGTTTGCATATGATATTTCTTATCACTCGCCACCACTAGATAATCCACAAACATCCCTGGTACAATGACGTCCTTCGCTGCTAGACTATGATTTTCCACGATTTGTTCTACTTGGGCAATCACGACTCCTCCTGCGTTATAAGCTGCGGCGGCTAAAGAAAACGATTCTAATTTTGAAGTTTCATGATCAATCGATAAATTACCCGATTGATCCGCGTAAGTCGCTTTGATGAAAGCCACATTCACTGGGAGTGGTTTATAGTGAAGCCATCGCTCACCATTTAACTCGATACTCTCCACTAAATCCTCTGCTTGTTTTGCCTTCTCGTTTAGTTTTCCTCCATCATGATCAGGATCCACAAAACTGCCGATTCCAACCTGACTGAAAACTCCGGGACCTTTCCCCGCTGCATTTCGGTAAAGTTTTCCAATGACTCCTTGTGGGAGCTCAAATAGCTCAAATTGGTTATCTTGAGCGGCCTGGTTCGCCAAGGGAGAGTGGGCAAAATGTGAACCAATCACTCGTTTTAATAAGCCGGGAGCGATTAAATGATCCAAACCTCTTCCTTTACCTACACCGATACCAGCAGTTGTGGCCAAAGTAATGTTGTTAGGCTCCTGATGCTCGGCATAATATTTACTTAATCCGTCTAACAACTGCTCAGGTAAACCGCCAATTCCAAAAGAACTAGTTCCGATAATTGCTTCATCTGGAATATGTTTCATAACTTCAATAAATGATCGTTCTTTACTTTCCATAAGGACACCTCTCAATTTTATTCATGACACTTTAAATAAAGGCCCCAACACCAGTCAAATGACGACCGATAATTAAACTGTTTATTTCATGGGTCCCTTCATAGGAATAAATAGCTTCAGCATCACCAAAGAATTTAGCGACTTGATGCTCAACTGTAATTCCATTTCCTCCACAAACTTCTCGACCTAGAGCTGCTGTTTCACGCAATAGACGAGCATTTTGCATCTTCGCAAGTGATGCCGGAACTTCCGCAAATTTTCCTCTGCTTTGCAAAGTAGCTAATCGATCCGATAAACCTAATCCAGTCACAGTATTCGCTTCCATTCGTGCTAACTTTTCTTGCACCAACTGGAATTTGGTAATCGAGCGGCCAAATTGTTCTCTTTCTTTTGTATAATTTAAGGCACTCTTTAAGGATCCCGCATGAGTACCCGAAGTAATATGAGTAACATCCGCGCGGGTAGTATAAAGAATCTTCGAAACATCTTTAAATGAACGAATATTAGGCAAGCGTTGTTCATCACTTACCTCAACATCTTTCAAGTAAATATGTCCATTCTGTACTAAACGTAGGGCAATTTTCCCATCAATTTTCTCTACTTTTAATCCAGCTGCATCACCAGGAACTAAAAAGCTTAAAATTTCATCGGTTTCAGGATTTCTAGCAAAGACCGGAATGATATCTGCTGTCCCAGCGCCACCAATCCATCGTTTTTCTCCATTTAAAACCCATTGATCACCTTTTCTAACAGCGGTTGTTGCTAGACCACCTGCAATATCTGACCCATGATCTGGTTCAGTTAAAGCAAAGCAAGTTTGCATTTCAAAAGAGCGAAACTTAGGTCCGTAGTAATCAATTTGTTCGGGTGATCCCCCTTGAAGTAAAGTTGTGTAGCCCAGGCCAGAATGGACTGCAAAAAAAGTAGCTAGAGAAGTATCGGTTCGCGCTAACTCATAAAGACGGAACATATTAAAATGTTCACTCACTTTTAATTCGTTTTCACGTCCTTCAAATAAGTCCGGATGATCCATTAAGCCTAAATCCATTACTGCTTGGAACTCGTCAAAAGGAAAGCTTTCATTTTTCCAATGCTCTTCCAACACAGGCTCTAATTCAGTCTCCAGAGTTTCTCTCAACTTAACTAATAAATCGACTTCTTTTTCTGTTAATTTTTCACTATAAGTTAATAGATCTTCGGGATAAAGCTTCTCTAATTTTTCAAGTTTATTCATGTCATCTCATCCTTCTTGCAGACTTTTAGTCTTAACTAGTCGGTTCATATAATTATGGGTCTCGTAAAATCCTTCTACAATTTCTTCTACAATTTCTCCAGCCGGTTTTATCTCATCCACCCGACCAATTCCTTGCCCTACACTTAATTGAGCTTCGTTATATTTGCCTTCTTTCATTTTTTCGTAAGAACGTATACCTGAAATTAAAGGCATCAACTCTTTTAAAGTTGCCCCTTCGGCTTCTTTCTTTAAAATTCGTTGAGCAAAAGGATTGTTCGCGACACGCATCGCATTATTTAAGGACTGCATTGTTAATACGGTGCCATTTTCTGGAATAGTTAACAGAGCTTCTCGATAAGCATCCTAAGCATTGACTTCCGGAGTAGCTAAGAATCGGGTACCCATGAGAACACCATCGACTCCTAAGGACATGGCCGAATACATACTTTTTCCGTCGACGATTCCACCACTCGCGATCACTGGAACATCTAGTTCTTCTACCGCTTTGGCCCATAAGATATGACCAGCTACTTGTTCAGATCCAGGGTGCCCACCAGCTTCTCCTCCAATCATCACAATAATATCCGCTCCATCTTCTTGAGCTGCTTTTGCGTGACGAATAGATGTGACTTTATGCATAATTGGAATCCCAGCTTTTTTAATCGGTTCAATAAATTTAGCTGGTCGTTGTCCAGAGGTTTCAATTACCGGTACCTCTTCTTCAATTAAAACATTGATGTAATCAAAGATAAGTTCAGGTACAACAACTTCAGGAACTAAAGAAATATTAAAACCAAAAGGTTTATCTGTTAACGTTTTCATTTTTCTGATTTCTTTACGTAAAGATTCAGTATCAGGAAATGCCATCGAGGGAATTAAACCTAATCCTCCTGCGTTTGATACTTCAGAGGCTAGTTCAGCTAGTGACATATATTGCATCGAGCCTTGAATAATTGGATATTGAATGCCTAACATTTCAGTAAGTCGTGTTTGCATGATATGCGTTCTCCTTTTTCTATTCTTCTAATTAGTTTGTTTCTAGATCTTCTAGAAAGTCATATTTTAGTGAATGATCATCATGATGGAAGTTTTCTAAAATAGAATCAAAAACAAAAGATTCTACAGGTGAATAAACTTTCTTCACTGGTCTGGCTAAAACTGGAACATAAGAGATTGGTTTTTCAAAACGTTTTTCTACAACCCCAATATGCTTAATTCTGGATGTAAATTGAGTGAAGTAAACCGTTGGTAAAATTGCAATATGTTCATTATCTACAACCGATTCAATCATGTAATCCCATGAAGCAGAAGTAAATAGTAAATTAAATTTTGTTTTTGCTTTTTTCAACTTATCTTTGATTAAATGATAGGTTTTATCTTTTTCATTGTAGGTTACAAAAGGAACTTCTTCTAAGTCTTCCCACTTGATGAGCCTTTTTTTCGATAGTGGATGATCAGGATCCATAAAAGCAACCACTTCTGTCCGCATTAATTGATATTCCTCATAATTTTCTTCTTTCAAATCCGTTGGAGCTACTAAAATTGCAGCGTGAATACTCTGATTGATTAGCATCTCTCTCAATTCTAAGGTACCCGCTTCCACAATTTCAATATAAGCATCCGGGTTATCTAAAATAAAGCGCGGAATAAACTTGGTGAAAAACAAGCGTAAAAGGGTGGGATGTACACCGATTTTAATGGTTCCTTTTTGTTGAGAAGATTCATGTTTTAAGGTGTTTTCTAAATTATAATATTCTTGTAAAACAAGCAATGCAGATTGATAAATATTTCTTCCAGAGGGAGTTAAGTTCACCATTCGCCCAT
>JARICH010000079.1 GCA_029257245.1 Atopostipes sp.
TATTTGATTTGATTAATTTAGCTTAGAGAATTTCAATTTTTCTTTCCATTTCTGGAGCATTTGAAATGGTATCAATAACTGGACAAGTTGCATCAATAAAATCTGCAAAGGCTGTAAGTTCTTCTTCCGTATTATCTGCATCAAATTGGTAATGAGTTTTTAAGTTCATCAATCCAACTTTTGCATCTGGATTTTTACCAGTAAATCCATCCGTATCTAAATCTCCAGTTACAGTAATTTTGATGTGGTTCAGTTTTATTTTATGAGCTCTTGCATAGGATTGAGCAACAATTACTTTACAACCGCCCACTGCTGATAGTAGAGCTTCAACGGGATTCATTCCTGTATCTGTTCCGCCTAGATTTTTTGGCTCGTCCATTGTGAATTCAAAGTCACGAACATGACTAACTGTTTTAAGACCTTTTACTGATTCAACTTCTGCTTTCATTGTACTGATTGACATTTCTATCATCCTTTTTTATATTATTTAACGCTTACATTATCCCTATCTAGTATAATCTTTCACAAGAATAAAATCAAGCTAGTTATCCGTTTTTAGCTATTTAATTTTCAATTAATATTTATAATCTTCATTTTAAAGATTTTAATTTATTCTCGTTACGATAGTACCTTGCGACTTTTAAATGAGACGATTAAAACAAGAACTTTGTTTACAACTCTAGCAGTTTTATACTTTCTCGATATGTAGATAGCCTTTTTTCATCTAATTAGTTCTAGTTAGTCATAAATCAAAAAGTTGCAGTCTATTCGAATAGGCTGCAACTTTATTTTAATATATCTTTCCTCATTAAAGGTTTCTCTCATAACCCACTGTTATTCCACCAGCTTCTGTGTACATCGTACACAAACCACTAGTCGACCTAATTTTTATATCAACATCTGGATATTTTTCAATCATGATAGCTGCTATTTTTTCAGCTAACACTTCATTGTTGACGTGAGCAATTTCTAATATTTTCCCATTGAAACCATTATCAATAATATCTTTAATAAATGCTTTAATCGCCCGTTTTTCTCCCCGAGCCCGACTGGTCATTTCAATTGTTCCTTCATCTGAACGAATCCCAATTACGTGAATATTGAGGCGGTCAACTACAGAGCCTATAAATTTGTTTACTCGTCCATTCTTGACTAAATTCTCAATCGATTTAAACATATAAGCAACCCGTGTTTTCTTGTGATAATCTTTTAATTCTGCAACTAGTTCCTCGAAATTTTTTCCTTCACGAATTAATTCAACTGCTTTTCTTATTAATAAGTCTACTTCTCCAGCAGTTGATTTAGAATCAAGTATAAAAATATTTTTAGTAGGGTTTTCTTCTAATATTAGATCTCGTCCAGCGAGTGCACTCCCATAACTACCTGACAAAGTTCCTGTAATTGTAAAACCAATTACATTCTCAGCACCATCAAATTTTTCAGCATAAACTCCTGGGGATGGGCAAGCTGATCCTACTTTTGCTGAATTCTTCATTTTTTCTATTAAATTTGTTCGGTCAATAGCTGGAGTATCTTTGATTTCTTCGTTATCTAAATAAAGAAGCATCGGAACTCTTTCAAATGAAGTATCATCTGGTAAGTTATCAATTTCAAATATATTAGAACCTGTGTCTGTAACAATCTTCCATTTCATCCTGTCACCTCTCCGTTTATTTAATATATTAATTATAGCACCTTATTGTTGCAAATGACATATCAATATGGTTTGTTCATTTCTTAGAGTCATAATTAAAATAGTAGTTGACTTCCACTCTATAATTTGGCATAATGGTAGTTAGTTGCGGATCCTTAGCTCAGTTGGGAGAGCGCTAGCTCGACAAGCTAGAGGTCACTGGTTCGAGACCAGTAGGGTCCATATTTTAATGAAAGCTTCTCTTCGGAGAAGCTTTTTTTATTGATTTGATAAAAAGTAATACGCTCGTCCATGATTATGGACGAGCGTATTTTTAAATATTCTTTGATCCTAGAGTCTTAACCCCAGATATTTGGCCACAATCCAAATGGACCGGCTCCAACTAAACCTAGAATTAATAATAATAGGATAGCATTAATTGGTGTCCATCCTTTAAATGCCATTAAATAATACAATAACATAGTAATGGCTAAAGGAATCAGCTTAGGCAAGATTCCATCAAGAATTTCTTGAACATCAATAAATACATCTTCTTCTACAACTTCAAAGTAGGTGACCTCATAGTTTCCACTTGGAAGTTCTGTGATAACTGCTTCTTCTTGTCCTGGGTTGAATTCTTCAGTTGCAGGATCTTCATAAATAATATCTTCATAAGTCGAAACGTTCTCAGGTGCAACGGTTTCTGTAATCGGTAGAGCTGCTTCAGTCACTCCGTTAGGAATTTGTAGGCCTGCAATATTTGTAGCTCCAAATGTTACAGTTAAAGCACCGACAACGAAAACTCCTAAAATGGATGCTGCACGTGTAAATTCTGCTGCGTTTTCTGTTAAAACATCGATTGCACTTGTACCTAAATCATAAGACCAATACATGAGCCAGAAACGAATAGCAAATTGTGCTAAGTTAAAGATCAGCAAGAAGAGTATAGGCCCCATAATGCTACCATCTAAAGCCATCTGTGAAGTGATTCCAGCAGTAATTGGAACTAAGGTAAACCAGAATAGCGCATCTCCAATACCACCTAGTGGACCCATCGCTGCTACCCTAACCGCACGAATGGTTGGGATGTTTACTTTGTTTTGCTCTAATGATAATACAATTCCCATTACAAATGTTACTAAGAATGGGTGAGTATTAAAGAACTCTAAGTTATGAGACATTGAGGCTGACAAGTCATCTTTATCCGTATGAATTTTCTCTAGTCCTGGTAGAATGGAATATAGCCATCCACCAGCCTGCATTCTTTCATAGTTGAAGCTGGCTTGTAAGTTAAATGAACGCATAACCATTTTGTTCAGTGTTTTTTTATCTAGTTGCTGACTTGGTGTTTCGTTTTTATAATTATTTGGGATATCATATGCCATCTTCTTCTCCGCCTCCATCTGAAATATTTCCTGAGGACAATCTCACTCGAGTTTGAATTTGATAATCCCAGAATGCGAAACCGAATCCAATAATTGCTAAAATTAGTATTGCTGAACTACCTAATGATCCAGTAGCTTCAATAATAATCGCTAATGCAAAGCCTAGGAAGTAGAAACTCCATAGTTCGCGTGAAATCATTACTCTTAGTAAGATAGCGAAACCTACAAAACGCATCATTCCACCAGCAGCATCTAATCCATTCATCACCCATGCTGGGATAATAGCTAATAATTGTTCTCCAAATGACGCTCCTCCAATAAAGAATAATGTTACAATTACACCGAAAATAGAACCTAAAATAATCATTGCTGTATAGTTAATTCGGTCAATTCCTTTTGGATTTGCTTCTTGAGCATATGTGTCTGCCTTAGACATAATTGGAGACATTGCTGTAAATAACAGAGTGATTCCATATTGCCCAAGAATTGCAAACGGAATTGCTGCTCCTACCGCTTCAGATGGGCTTAATCCTAATGATATTGCTAATACTGTTGCCATAATTCCACCCATAACTGCGTTTGGTGGTTGTGCTCCTCCAACCGGCATGTTCCCGATTGTCATTAGCTGATAGGTACCTCCAACGACTAAACCAGTTTGTACATCTCCTAAAATTAATCCAATTACTGGTCCAGTGACAATTGGTTGGTATAATGATTCCAACAAACTAAATTGGTCAATGGCTGCTATAAATGTTACGACGAAAACTAATACAATCTGTAATATATTATATTGATCCATTATAGTACTCCTTTCTCAATTTAAAAATCTTCGAATAGTTTTGATAATTTTTCTTTTCCTTCAGAAGGAACTCGTCTAATTTCAAGTTCAACTCCTGCTTCTTGAAGTTTTCTAAAAGTATCAACATCATCTTGGTCAACGGCTACTGATCCTACAACTTGTTTTTTTCCTTTTTCCATATGCATATTTCCTATATTAACTTTGTCTATCGGCACACCCCCCTCAACTAATTTCAATACATCCTGTGGTGTTTCACAGATAATAAATATTTTTTGACGTTCGGATGCTTTATGAATGATATCAATTGTCTTTTGAATCGTAAAATAACGAGTCGTTGCTGATTGAGGTGCTGCCATATCCATCAATCTCTGTCTCAATTTATCCTCTGATACCTCATCGTTCGCAACGAGTAATAAGTTCGCACCGATTGAACCTGTCCACTGTGTTGCTACTTGTCCATGAATCAACCGATTATCAATTCTTGTTAATACAATGTTTGCCATAATAGAACCTCCTAATTTTATTTATCCATTAACTTAGTAATTGCAAATCTTGATACTTTAATAATAGCGCCTGATTTAATTTTAATATCACAAAATTCATCTTCTACTTTTACTATTTCTCCTATTAGACCATTCGAAAATTCGACCACTTGTCCGGCTTTTAAATGAAGATGTAGTTGTTCAAAATGTTCTTTTTGCTGCTTGAAATTT
This sequence comes from Atopostipes sp., assembly GCA_029257245.1. Lineage (GTDB taxonomy): Bacteria > Bacillota > Bacilli > Lactobacillales > Carnobacteriaceae_A > Atopostipes. The sequence continues at coordinate 4,531 of JARICH010000079.1, forward strand.
TTCCGAGTAAAAATATAATATACTCCTAAAGTTACAATAACGAATACAATAATGACAATTGAAATCAGTAACACAAGTGAGAATATATTCTCCATTAAATACCGTCCCCTTCAAATTCATCATCATTCGAATCCTCATCCGATGATAAATTAGGGACATCTATACCAGTTCTACCTACATCTGCTAAATAGTTAGCTAACTCAAGTGGATTTTCTTGAATTTGTGAATGCATCGTCGCTTCAATTGAAATCGGCAGGTTAATTCCAGAGATAACTTCCACATTCTCATATTGGTCAGATAGAAGAGCACTTACATTAAATGGAGTGCCTCCCTTAAGATCTGTTAATATGACAACTCCCTGATTGGACTCTAAAAGTAAATCAATCGTCGTTTTTAATTCCTCTTCTAAACTATCTAAAGACATGCTTTCTTGAAACAAAACTTTTTTATAATTTTCTTGTGCTCCAGCTATCATCTCGGTAGCATCATGAATCCCTTCGGCAAAATTACCATGCCCTGTTACTATTAACCCTATCATCTACTTTTACCTCCATATATTTTCCATCTCAACTGGTAGTAACCATCTCCAATTGTCTACATTATAAAAGCGTTTCCACCAAATGTCAAGAACTTTCTTTTTTCTTTCCTTAATCTCTTTTTCCTTATATGATATAGATTAATCATTATGAGATTAATCAATTTAGCTATCATGTTTCTATCGAAAATGAGGGGATAAAAATTAAAAAACCATTATATATTCAATTAAGTGAAACTTTGATTGATAAAATTGTTACTGAAATGAAAGTAGATGATTTGTTACCTTCTGAGCGAAATTTAGCTGCTATTTACGGGGTTAGTCGAACAACTGTCCGTTTATCTTTAGACGATTTAGAAAAAAAGGGCTATGTCTTAAGAAAGCATGGAAAAGGCAGCTATGTAATCGATCGACACAACAAATTAATTAATTTGGGTGATATGTACAGTTTTACCGATCAAATGAAAGCTATTGGAAAAACTCCTCATACAAACTTAATAGATCGATTAATTATTCCTCTACCAAAAATTTTGAAAGATATTTTTCCTGAAAATGAAGAGAAATTAATTAAGTTAATAAGAGTTCGTCTAGCAGATGAAACTCCCTTAATCTATGAAAAAAGTTATCTTCCTTATAGTAGATTCAAGACAATTCTTAATAAAAACTTACATAATCGACCATTATATGATATTTTTTATGAAGATTATAGTGAAATTATTAACTTCGCCCAGGAAGATTTTTCGGCAGATTTAGCAACTAAAGATGTGGCAAGACATTTAAATATCGAGGAAAATTCAGCTGTTCTTAAAATATATCGAACAACTTATAATTCAAACAATGAAGTAATTGAATATACTAATAGTTTGGCTAGGCCTGATAAATTTACTTACCGTACGATTCATTATAATCGTTTGGATTAACTCAACAGATATTTAAATAATACTCTATTCTCTGATTTTCTTATAATTGCTGGTGAGTCATATCAAAAAATATTTAGAAGGTAAGAAAAAAATCGTCTAGTTAAAGGATTAATCCTTTAACTAGACGATTTTATTTTAATTTATTTGTCTATATTTTTTCAACAATTTTTTCAATACTATCTGAAATTTCAGATGGTAAATCATTTGGTGCTTCTGCTTTAGCTAAGGTGTCTTTTAAAGCATTTACTCGGACTTCCATATTTTCTTTTAACTTTTTACGATAATCTAAATCTTCAAATGGAACTTCATAACCTTCAATTGGTAAATATTCAAGTTCATCTATATTATCAAATGCTACAAATCCATCTTTATTCTCAACATTATTTTCAATACTGCCTAATGTCACATGAGGTGGAATGTCTTTACCCATAAATGAACCAGTATTAATTATATAACAATCCACTCCTTTTTCAAAGAGTGCTTTATATGCTTCATAGTCATCTACTAATGGATAGACACGGAATGGATTCGCATATGGTTCTACTACAACTTCACCAACATTCTTCACATTCTCAGCACTAGATCTTTTCGTAACCAGTGTACAACCCATAGCAGAAGCTAATGTTGGATTCTTAATACGCATCATTGGAGGCATTGTTTCATCCTTCATTATCCAATAAATTGCATCGATTGGTTCATCTACTTTATCTACTCGATCTGGAGTGCTATAACGAGATTTTACAGTTCGACCATTCCCATTTCGAATATCTTCAGTTACGAGAACACGATTCCCTTCAGCATCTAGTGTTACTCCTACATTCTGAACCGTTACAAAATAATCCTGCTCAGGGTGTCCAGTAGGATAATCATTTGTTTTATCAAAGTATGAAGGCTCTAAAGCAATTGAACTACCATTTTCTTGATCAATAATAAAAGCATCGTCATGGAGTACCGTAATATCATACTTATTATCATGTTTCGCATGAGTCAAGGTAGACTTTCCTGATCCAGATAGGCCGAAGAAAGCTGTTACATGACTTTTTTCATCTTCGCGTATAAAACGTTTTAAACCTCCATGAGCTACCGCGTAACCCTGGCGAGCTGCAGTTCCCCATCCTAATGTCAAGGTTCCTTTTTTCAACTCTCCAAAGTATTGTAATCCTAGAATAATAGCTACATTACGTTTAGTATCAAAGTAAGTTAGACCATCTGGGTAGTCTTCATGTTTCCATGTCGGATCAGATAAAATAAAGACATCATTTTCATCATACTCTGTTGATTTATTATATCTTTCTTTATATTCTTCATCAAAAATTTGAAAGTTAATTAACCATGAATATAGATTATTTGCTTGATCTTCAGGTACCATCAAATGGGCACGAACCATGAACTCTTCATCCAAGCCAATAATCGCTTCACCCTCTAAAAATGGACGTTTGCTGGCTTTATAAATAGCATCCATGACCACTTTCAATAATTTTGGATCCGCTTCTGGATCTTTCCCAAAAATTCGACGTGCTCTTGCAGTACGCCCTACAATACTGCTTCCATTATCCACTAAAACTTTTGCACCTTCTGGAAGACCTAACTCTTTAGCATGAGCGACCTCTTGATCTAAAACAATCGTATGGGCTTGCTCTAATGCTAGTTCATAAGCTTCTTTTACTGAGCTTACTTTATGAACATTATTCCCATAAAAAGCTGTTTCGACCATCGCTTTTAATGAGGATAGGTGCTCATTCTTTTTCCGTAGAGTTTCTGCTTCAAATTTTCTTCTTGTTGACATTTTATACTCCCTTTCTAACTTGTTTAATTTTTATTAAATATTAATTCTTAAAAAATGAGTAAATGAAAACACTGATTGTATATTCTTCACAATCGGTGAAGCGCTTTCACGTATTATAGCATAAGCAGAAAATATGTCCATGTGATTTTTTAGTCTTTCAATCTAATAAATGGTAAAATTGTTGATATACTAGCTATCAGAAGCTTTTTATTTTATTAGATATAAGAATATTAAATTTAAAGGATGAATCAAATGCCAAATATTTTTTTGAAAAAATTTTATAAAATGACTGAAACAGAAAGACTTAATGCCTTAAAAAATGCCGATATCATTTCCTCAAAGGACTATGAAAGCTTGATACATGAACAAATAAAACTACCAAAATCTATTGCTAATCGAATGATTGAAAACTATCTTGTTAATTATGAACTTCCTTTTGGAGTAGCTATGAATTTTCTAATTGATGGAAAAGAAATGGTTATTCCGATGGTAACGGAAGAACCATCTGTAATTGCTGCCGCTAGTAATGCGGGTAAATTAACAAGAAGTTTAGGCGGATTTACTAGTCAAATGGCCAAACGCCATGTCATCGGTCAAATTGTTCTAAAAGATGTTGAAGATCCAGAAAAAGCGATGAGTCGATTAGAAGAAAACGAAAATAAACTATTAAACTTAGCGAATGCTGCTCATCCTTCAATCTTAAATTATGGCGGTGGTGCTCAAACAATTAAGAGTCGAATAGTTAAGGCCGACTCCACTATTAATAATCCGGAATTTTTCATCATTCATTTAATTGTTGATACAGCTGAAGCAATGGGAGCAAACATTGTGAATACAATGACTGAAGCCATTTCTCCATATATTATTGAATTAATCGGTGGAACTAGTTTGATGAATATTTTATCAAACTATGCAACAGAGTCGATTACGAAAGCAACTTGTATGATTCATCCAGACGATTTAGCAACTGATGAAATGGA
>JARICH010000089.1 GCA_029257245.1 Atopostipes sp.
TTTTAAGGATTTTTATTTCACGATTTTTTTCTAGGCTATGGAAGTTTGTGAATGAAATAAAAACTGCAAACAAACTGATTAACCCAGGTAAAATCTCTATCCCTGTCTCTCTTAAGGTAATAAGTAAACCTTCTGTATAGAGATCTCCTCTATCATTTAATTTAGAGAGCTCAATCTCGTTCTCTAAATTTTTTGATGACATATACTGATTGATTTCGGCCATCTTACGGCCATCAATATAGAATCCCCCATCAGAAAGATTCTTCATAAATAGACTTTCATTTTCAGTATATAAAAAGATAGGTGCTTCTTCATTTTTATAGCCTTCATTTTTTTCGTTTTCGAAGTTTAGATAGTCGACTGTGTCAAAAATATAGATGTCGGCTTCTACATCATTACCAACAAAATCATTCTTTTGCCAGTCATGACTTTCAAATGTTTGAACATCCATTAAAATACTCAGACGACTGTTATCTTCTATTTCTATGCTTTCGCCATTCATCGAAAAAATTGATTCGTCAAAATACTTCTTGTTGATTGTATACGCTGAATATAGATGCTCTTCCTCTTCTTCAAAATCTATACTTTCTGGCACTAAGACAGTTGCCCTAAAATGATAAATTGCATTCATTTCATCCAAATCATCATATAAATTTATTTGTCTCTGGTTCTTTTCATTTTGTTCATTATTTAATTGAGCCAACAGATCAAACTCCCATCCCCTAGCCTCTTGGTTGAATTTTAATTGATGAACTTGCTCTATTTTATTAGCATTTATTTTCTCTTCAGTATATGCTTTTACTGTTTCCATCAATTCACTCATAGGCTTTTGAATCATGGGCAAAACCACAACTGCTGACAGGATTAATAATATATATGTGAGACTTGTTAGAGCGGAATTCATATTTTTATTTTTTACAAAATCACTCAATCGATAGTTACTTATGACAATAGTAGATAAAATAATCAATCCAATAAAAATTAGAACTAAAATAAATCCAACAATTATATTGATAAAATTAAATTCTACTATCCTTGAATTAAATGTTCTGAATACAAAGGCACTCAAAAACATGGGGACTAAAAAAGCTAGGACTGCGCTGCTCAATAGATTCGCCTTAAATATGTAAGACAATGTATCAATCATAGTAAATCCATTGAGTTTTAAAATAGCAATGTCTTTTATTTTATAAGAAATGGTAAAGAGGATAAACAAGACAAAAATGATAAAGGCAATAACAGACATGAATAGTATACTTCTTTCTAACTCTTCATTTCGATCATAATCATCACTAGACATTGTACCTAGACTTATATTTAAATTTATAAATTCTTTTTCAATTATACTTTCTATTCGCTTTTTATCTTTTGCATTGAAATAAAAGGTCAAATCATATTTAAGAGCATCTAAATTTTCTTCTAAATAATGAAAAGGGATTACTTCATAGGTTAATCCCTTATAAAAAGTAAATAAATCTACTTTATCTTCATTTTCTTCAAGAGCATTACTTACATACTGATTTCCTTCATCAAAATCTTTTTCCAATTCAATGCTCTTTGGCAACATTTCAGAAATAAAATGATCCTTACCTGATACATAGTTCTTTACCCCTACTACTTGATCATCTTCGTCTATGTAATTACGAACGATTCCTGCTAGCTCATTGTCTCGTGTTATATCATCTACAATGTTAATCACTTCAAGTTTTTCGTCTTCTTGAAGAGGATCTTGAAAGTAAATCGATACATTATCATATTGGTCATTAAAACCAAAGCCACTGTAAATATTGTACCGGTCAGTTTCTGAGAAGATATTTAAGACAATAAAAAATAGGAGACTGTATAATGAAATCAGTATTAATCCAAATATTTTCTTCATATACTACCCTCCTCGATGTGATTGTATTAATATGATTGTATTCTTTCTACAAATTCTATCGATCGTTCTGCCACTTCATTCCATTCTTCTTCCGTTAGATCAAGATGATTTACCTTCTCACCGCTAGCATTTTCTTGAGCGACATTAATCAGCGCATCATCCGCACTGTCATATTCTAAATGAACAAAAACATCTTCAGCCAATTCTACTTCTTTAACAATCGATCCTTCCGTTAATATCAACGCGAGATCCAGTTTTTCTTCTTTCGTGTTCAATGTATAATCCATATAATAGGGAACAGGAAAATTATCTGTACCTATTGGCATTTGATTTCCATAAGCAATTTGATGATCATCCACTGAACCCGATTCCATTTGATTTTTTGGTAAGAGCTCTTTTGTAAAAAAGAATTCCTTGTATATTTCAGAATCGATCTTGCTATTCTGATTAAAGTTAACATGCTCACTGTCCTCTTCGTTATTTTCTAACTCAATCACTGTTTCTTCCGATTGATTTGATTGTGCACCTTCATTTGATGGTTCTGAATTGCCACAAGCTGTTAATGACAATATAGCAGCACCCCAGAAAATTATTTTTAGATTCAACTAATTTCTCCTCCTTATTATCAGAAAAGCTAAGGTCGTGCAAATTTATTGTAAATCGACTCATCGCTTAACTAATTATCTTTCATAGCGCTTTCATTGATAATTTATACTATATAGATTACCATAAATTTATAAATAAAATTAAAATTGTCATAGATGATAATTTTTACTAGGAGATGAATTGATGGATGATTTAGGACCTTTAATGCGCGTATTGCGAAAAGAACGAGGATTCACACTTAAAACCCTATCGGAAGGAATTGTTTCTTTTTCTTATTTGAGTAAATTTGAGAATGGAGAAAGTCAAATTTCTTTAAATAACTTTATTCGTTTAGCTCAACGACTAAATTTAACTGTTGATGAGATTTTGTATTTTAACCAAATAAAAATGAATGACTATACCGATTTTTATCAAAAGATTTCTGTTGCTCACATCCAACAAGATGTGGCTAAGCTAAAAGATTACTTTGCTGAAGAAAACAAACTATACCAAAATCATCAAATCAAGTTTCATCAATACAATGCGGTGATGATTGCCGCTGTCATTAAAGACTTAGAAGACGATTTTCAGATTCCAGCCGAGGATGTTCAAGAGTTAGTTGATTACCTTATGGCCTGTTCTTCATGGACGAGTTATGAAATTGGTCTATTTGGAAATTCTCTCTCTCTTTTTACTGATGAATTACTAATGCTTCTTTTAGAAGAAACAAAACAGAAACTCATCGATTACCGAGTGATGCGGAAAAGTTTTCGCGATTTAATTCGGTTAGTTCAAAATGCCGCTCTGATTTTTTTGAGAAAAGGGAAAATAGAAAAAGCTTCAGAACTATCAAGTTTTTTAGCAGAGGTCATTGCAAGCGATCAATACTTTGAGAGTACGCGCCAATTGTTTATTGATGGCGCCATTCTCTTGGCCTCAGAGCAAGAAAAAGAAGGTTTAAACAAAGTTCAGCAAGCTCTCTCTATTATGGACGTATTAGACGAAAAACTCGCTAATAATCATCGTTTAGAACTTCGACACTTACAAGAGTTTTACAACTGAGGAATAAGCATACAGGAGGATTTTTGATGAAAAATGATGAAAATAATTTAGTTCATGCTGTTACAAAATTATTAAAAGACCAAGGAAAGAAAATTACGGCTGCAGAAAGTCTAACTGGCGGGGCATTTTTAAAAGCCATCTCTGGTGAAGCTGGAGCTAGTGATATTTTTGAAGGTGGAATCGTTAGTTATAGTAACACGGTTAAACACCAGGTTTTAGGTGTTAGTCAACTAACGATTGATCGATATGGCGTCGTTAGTGCACAATGTGCCATTGAAATGGCTGAGAAATCAATGAATATGTTCGAAGCAGATATTAGTATTTCTTTAACGGGAGTCGCTGGTCCTGATTCTCTTGAAGGCGAAAAAACTGGAACTGTTTGGATCGGCTTAGCCCAAAAAGGAAAAGAAACCTTTGCCAAGAAATTCCACTTTGACTC
>JARICH010000037.1 GCA_029257245.1 Atopostipes sp.
TTGATAGTGTCCATAATTATATTGATCTGGATGAAATGATTGCTCGTAAAGGATCCATTTCAGCTAAGAAAGATGAAAAGTTAGTGATTCCATTTAACTCACGTGATGGATCAGTGATTGCATTAGGAAAGGGTAATCCGGATTGGAATTACTCAGCCCCTCATGGAGCAGGGCGTGTGATGTCAAGAACTCAAGCTAAAAAACGAATTCCTTATCCAGAATATCAAAAAATGATGGAGGATGTTTATTCAACTTCTGTTTCGAAAAAAACCTTAGATGAAGCGCCATCTGCCTATAATCGACAAAAAGAAATACTGGATCTCGCAAAAGATACCATTCAGGTTTTAGAATATATTCGTCCCATTTATAATTTAAAAGGTTAACGATTAGTTGAAAGAGGATAGATAGGCGGTTATTTACTGAAGCTTATTCTATTCTCTTTTTTTATAATGCAGGGAAAGACCTTCTAAAAGTACAAGAATGTAAACCCTTACTTGCAAAAAGAAGGATAGTATAATACAATCAAATATGTGGACTATTAACTATAGTATATAAATAATGAGAAAGTAGATAGGAGGCAGATTATATGAAAAGATCAAGCGGAGTGTTGATGCATATTTCATCTTTACCAAATGATCAGGGAATTGGTTCTTTTGGAAAAGAAGCTTATGATTTTGTTGATTTTTTAGTGGAAACCGGCCAATCTTACTGGCAAATATTACCATTGACGACAACAAGTTATGGCGATTCACCTTATGCATCATATTCAGCATTTGCTGGAAACACCGATTTTATCAACTTAAATGCTTTGGTAGAGGATGGCTATTTAGTAAAAACTGATTTGGAAGAAGTCGATTTTGGAGGCAACTCTGAAAAAGTAGACTTTGAACAAGTCCAAGCCAAACGTAGACCATTACTTGAAAAAGCAGTCAAGGCATTTATTGCAAAAAAAGGCTTAGAGAAAGAAAGTTATAAAAAGTTCGTAGAAACGAATGATGATTGGCTTATCCCATTCAGTCAATTCATGTCTTTGAAAGAAATTTTTAACCAAAAACCATGGTTTGATTGGTCAGATGAATATCGTTTTTTTACGCCCGAAAACGTAAACGTTTACCTTGAAAAAGAAGAAGAACGGGTAAACTATCACTTAATCACACAATATTGGTTTTCTAAGCAATGGGATGCGCTGAAAACATATGCAAACCAAAATCATATTTCGATTATTGGAGATATTCCAATTTATATTGCTTATGATAGTGTGGAAATGTGGCAAAGTCCCGAGATGTTTAAAGTGGATGAAAATCATGTCCCAACTGCTGTTTCAGGAACACCGCCAGATGGTTTTTCAGATGAGGGGCAATATTGGGGAAATCCAATTTATGATTGGGAACAGATGGAGACAAATAATTTCGACTGGTGGATTCGACGCATTAAACAAAATTTAACTCTTTATGATTATGTTCGTTTAGACCATTTTAGAGGTTTTGAAGCTTACTGGGAAATCCCATTTGGTGCTGCGAGTGCCAAAGAAGGTAAGTGGGTCAAAGGTCCGGATAAAAAATTATTTGAAGCCTTCAATGAAGAATTAGGAGAAATCAATTTAATCGCTGAAGATTTAGGCTACATTACTCCTGAGGTTGAAGATTTGTTAGCATTTACTGCCTATCCAGGAATGAAAATCTTGCAACATGCTTTTACTGGTAATGAAGATAGTGAGCACATGCCTCACCATTTCACACCAAACACCATTGCTTATGTGGGAACCCATGATAATGAAACCGGCTTTGGTTGGTACCTAGATTCAACGAATCAAGATCAGCGAGATCAATTAGATCAATATTTAAGTCGAAGACCTGGAGAACATATTTCAGATGCTTTAAACCGTGGGATTGCTGCTTCAGTCAGTGATGTGGCTATTTATACCATGCAAGATTTACTTAAGCTAGGGAACGAAGCACGAATGAATATTCCATCAACTATTGGAAATAATTGGGATTGGCGCATGGATCATCGAGCAATGACTATTGATTTAAAAGAAAAATTACTAGGCTGGACACAAACTTACTATCGCATGAATAAAAAATAAAAATCTAAAAGGAGAAATACATGCTGAACTTAGAAGAAAAAGCTAAAAAACAATTTAATAAATCGTTAAAAGATGCTTCAGAGCAAGAAATTTACAAATTATTGTTAGATTTAGTGGAAGAAAAATCGGCAGCCATGCCAACCAATGAATCAAAACGTAAAATGTATTATGTTTCATCCGAATTTTTAATTGGTAAATTATTATCGAATAATTTACTTAACTTAGGAATCTATGATGAAGTGAAAGAAGAGTTGGCAAAACACGGAAAATCCATTGAAGAAGTTGAAGAAGCTGAACAAGAGCCTTCCTTAGGAAATGGTGGCTTAGGAAGACTAGCTGCCTGTTTCTTAGATTCAACGGCTACTTTAGGTCTTAACGGAGATGGAGTTGGTTTAAACTATCACTTTGGTTTATTCCGTCAGGTCTTTGAGAATAATCAACAAAATTACCGACCAGATGCTTGGTTAGCTGAACCTACTTGGTTAAACAAAACCGATACAAGCTTTACAGTACCTTTTGGTAAATTCACTCTTGAATCGAAATTATATGAAATCGAAGTACTTGGTTACCAACAAAAAACGAAAAATAAACTTCGATTATTTGATTTAGAAAGTGTATCAGGAGACATCATTAAAGAAGACTCCATTCATTTCGATAAAGAAAACATTAAAGAAAACTTGACTCTATTCTTATATCCAGATGATTCAGATCGTCAAGGTTACTTATTAAGAATTTATCAGCAATATTTTATGGTTTCAAATGCTGCACAGTTAGCTATCCAAGAAGCCGTTGAACGTGGAAGTAATATTCACGATTTAGCAGAATATGTCATTATTCAAATCAATGACACGCACCCTGCATTTATTATTCCAGAACTTATTCGTTTATTAGTTTATAAACATGATATTTCATTCGATGAATCCGTTGAGATTGTTAAAAATGTGGTCGCATTTACTAACCATACGATCTTAGCAGAGGCCTTAGAAAAGTGGCCAATTGATTATATTCAAGAAGTTGCGCCAGAAATTGCAGCGATTATTCAACGATTGGATGCCTTGATTAAAGAAGAATATCCACATAACCCAGCTGTACACGTGATAGATGGTCATCAAACAGTCCATATGGCACATATTGCCATTCATTTCGGTTTCAGTGTTAACGGTGTATCAGCACTTCATACTGAAATTTTAAAAGAAACAGAGTTGAAAAACTTTTATGAGATTTATCCAAATAAATTTAACAATAAAACAAATGGGATCACATTCCGTCGCTGGTTAATGGCATCAAATCCTATGTTAACTGAATTTATTGATCAAAAAATAGGTACAAATTGGCACCAAGATGCAGATTTGACTAAATTATTAGATGAAGCAAATGATGAGCAATCGATTCAAGAATTGCAGGAAATTAAACAGTCAAACAAGGTTCGTTTAGCCAATCATTTAGAACGTACGAAAGATGTCTCAATTAATCCAAATTCAATTATCGATATTCATATTAAGCGAATTCACGAATATAAGCGTCAACAGATGCTTGCTTTATATATTATTTATAAATACAAAGCAATCAAAGATGGACATATTCCAGAGACACCAATTACGATTATCTATGGTGGAAAAGCAGCGCCTGCTTATACTATTGCCCAAGATATAATTCATTTAATCTTGACTTTATCTGAGTTAATTGCAAATGATCCAGATGTAAGCCCTCATTTACAGGTTGAATTTATTGAGAACTACAATGTTGGTGAAGCAGAGTACTTAATCCCAGCAGCAGATATTTCAGAGCAAATCTCATTAGCTTCAAAAGAAGCCAGTGGTACTGGTAACATGAAGTTCATGTTGAACGGTGCCTTAACTGTTGCTACCTATGATGGAGCAAATGTTGAGATTGCAGAACTTGTAGGGGAAGAAAACATTTATACATTTGGTAAGTCAAGTGATGAAATCGTAAGACTATATGAAGAAGATGCCTATGATGCGGAAGGTCTTTACTATAATGAAAAGATTAAACACTTAGTAGACTTCATTATCAGCGATGAATTAAAAGCAATCGGAAACCAAGAGAACTTACACCGATTGCATCATGACATCATTTCAAAAGACTACTTCATGGCTTTAATTGATTTAGAAGAATTTATTAATCTAAAAGAAGAAGTGTATGAGGATTACGAAAATCAAGAGGATTGGACAAGAAAAGCCTTAGTTAACATTGCAAAAGCAGGCTTCTTCTCATCTGATCGAACCATTGAGCAATACAATGACGATATTTGGAAATTAGAGAACTAAAAAAGTTACTTAAATAAAAAAGCTTCCCAATGAAGGCACTGTTAACAAACGAGTGCTTAATCATGAGAAGCTTTTTTATTATTTATTCTTCGATATCGTATCTGTTGACGATTAGTTTAGGATCGACCATCTTATAACCCATTTCATCTAAGCCATCGATAATTGCTGGGACTGCTTCAGCTGTCCATTCTCGATCATGCATTAAAATATTCGCACCATTACTTAGGTAGGGTGAATTTAATGTAATCTCAGTTAATGCACTGGCATCTTGATATTCGGATACCCAATCATAACCAAAGGACCAGTTCATCCAAGTCATTTCAAGTTCTTCAAGTAATGACTTAGTATAATCTGTCATCACCCCATGAGGAGCACGGAAAAATCGAGGACTTTCACCAATCGCTTCTTCAATCATTTCATTTGTTTTCATTATTTCCTCTTTTTGGACTTCTTCGGATTGTTCACCCAAATTTAAATGTGTGTGTGTATGGTTACCAATCTCAAAACCTCTCTCGTGAAGCTCTTGAATGACCTCAAAACCTTCATCATCTTCCATATACATTCCATTCACAAAGAATATAGCCGAGAGATCATTTGCTTCTAAGGCATCCGCAATCTTTAAAGAATTTCCGTAAGGAGCATCATCAAAGGTAAGAAGAGCTAATTTTTCGTCGGCCTCTTCATTCATTGGCACCACTGAGAATGTTTCAGGGTTAATTTCATAAAGGTATTCGACTTCTTCATCTTCTTGAGCGATTTCCTCACTATTTTCATCAGATATCTCTGCATCATCAATATTTTCTGTCGATTCGTTTTCTACTGTTTCGCTTTCTTCTACTGTATTGTTTTGGCAAGCTCCTAAAAAGAATAAAAAAGGTAGGAGTACTGCAAAAAATTTATATTTCATTTAAACACCTCTCTATTAATTTAAATTATACCACTAAATTAAGAAGTTATAAAGATTAAGAGGTCTCATTAGTTAATAGTTTGACCTGAATTTTTTCAACTGCTTTTCCACTAATCGCTAACTCTGTCTTTGTTTCTTGATCCAAAATGAAGACAGAACCGTCATAAGCATCCCGGCTTAGTAATTTATAGGAATGATTGAGAATAATATTATTAGTATAAAGATAAGCCAATAAATCTTCATCATCCGCTACTTCTTTAATTCGAAACTCATCGGCAATTGAAATACTAGCGAGAGAGTGTAAAGGGATGGTATTTTTATCAACTGTTCCATCCGCATTTGGAATTAGGCCACCGTGCGGATCATATTTAGGATAATCAAGAAATTCATTTAACCGTTCAATTAGTAAATCAGAAGATGCATGTTCCAGACGATCAGCTTCCGCATGCACCTCATCCCATTGGAAGTCCAATACTTCATATAAAAACACTTCCCAAATACGATGTTTACGAATAAGTAGATTCGCTGATTTTATACCTTTCTTAGTTAACTGCACTCCTTTGTAAGGAATATGAGAAATTAAATTTTCTTTTACTAAACGAGTATTCATTTCACTGACGGATGCAGCAGAAACAGATAAGGCTTTTGCAATATCTTTATTGCTTACATTTTTATGGGCGCCGTCCAGATCATAAATAGCTTTTAAGTAATCTTCTTTACTAGGTGAAATTCTCAATCGATTGCCTCCTCATATAGAGTGTTTTGTTTTGATCTATCTTATCTTTATTTTAGGACAACCTAAACTATTTTGCAACTAAATAAAAAATGTGTTAATTATTTGGTTTTATGCACAAAGAAAGAATATTCCTAATTCGAGCCATTATTCTTGTAGTCCTTTTTTATTCTTGTTATTATAGTGAAGCAAATAAATTTTTATTAAAACATCAGGAGGAATATATTAAATGGTTAAAGTAGGAATTATTGTTGGAAGTATTCGTGAAGGTTCATTATCAGGAAGAGTTGCCAAAGCTGTGGAACCTTTATTAGCAGAGAAATATGAAACAGAATATTTAGAGATTGCAAACTTGCCACTCTTCAACCCAGATTTGTATCAAGATACCCCAGAGGAGTACATAAACTTTAGAAATGCAGTAGCAGGAGTCGATGCAGTTGTTTTTGTAACACCAGAACATAACCGTGCGATGCCAGCAGCATTAAAAAATGCTCTAGACGTAGTATCTATTCCAAGCAATGAATTTAGTGGAAAGCCAGCATTGATCATCAGTCAATCACCAGGTTTAATAAGTGGATTTGGAGCGAACCATAACTTGCGTCAAGTCTTATCATTTTTAAATATGCCAACAGTTCAACAGCCAGAGGTTTATTTAGCAGAAACACATGAATTGATTGATGAAAATGGCGAATTCTTAAAAGAAGGAACCGAAGAATTCTTACAATCAGCCGTTGATGCTTTCAGCGAATTAATCAGTTATAGAAACTAAATACGATCCTTTCAAACCATCTTTTCTTAATTGAAAAGGTGGTTTTATTTTATTAATAAGTTTATTTTGTTAATTAGTTCGAATTCAAGTCATTATTCTTGTAGTCATTTTAAATTCTTGTTATACTGAAATAGAGATAAATATATAGGAGGAATTTAATTATGGTAAAAGTTGGAGTTGTTGTAGGAAGTACACGTAAGGATTCATTCTCAGAAAGATTAGCAAAAGCATTGGTATCGGTATTACCAGAAGGTTATGAAGCAGAGTATATTAAGATTGATCAATTACCAATGTATAACCAAGACATGGATGCAGATTCACCACAAGAATATATCGACTTTCGTGAAAAAGTAGGATCTGTGGATGCACTTATTTTTGTAACACCTGAGCACAACCGTTCAATACCAGCACCACTTAAAAATGCAATTGATATAGCATCACGTCCTTATGGTGAAAACAAGTGGGCAGGTAAGCCATCACTAATCGCAAGTCAATCACCAGGGGCAATTAGTGGATTTGGAGCTAACCATCACTTACGTCAAGTCTTGACATTTGTGGATGTTCCAGTTGTTCAACAGCCAGAAGTATACATTACAAATACACCAGAATTATTTGGTGAAAACGGTGAGTTCTTAAAAGAAGGAACAGAAGATTTCTTGAAAGCAGCAGTCGATGCCTTTGAGGATTTAGTCAAACGTAATCAATAATAAATCAAAAAGTTAGCAAAAAATAAAAGTCAATTAGCTAGAGAACCTTCTAGTTAATTGGCTTTTTTTAATTATGCTGCTGGTCTTTATTTTGTATTATATTAATTTGATGTTGAATTTGCGAAAGTTGGTTTTTACTAGGTAAGTTTTCAATATAAAAGCTTTCTTTATTTCTTAAATCGGGAATTGGAAAGTTAGAAACAATAAAGTCATAATCAAGTTTATCGAGTGAATTTACGGAAAGAATCGCTCCAGTGTAAATATCAACAGATAAAAGATCTGGGAATTCCGTTTCTAGAATATACTTTAGTAAATATGAGTGCGAAATGGTTCGATTGCTTAAAATAAGTACTTTAACTGCTTCAATATTGTCTTGTAGTTGTGGAAGTAGATATTCCCATTCAACAATTAAGGTATAAAGCATATAATTCACATTTTTATCGATTAGATTAAGACCAGTATTTTTACGATACTCCATGATGCGCAGCCTAATTGATTGATAAAAATCTGGATAATTTTCTTTTAAACGATTAAGAAATAGTGTGTTTCGATCATAGAGAATATAACCTGAACGTGGGTCGTAATTTTCTAATAAGTGACTATTATATAATTCTAAAATTAAGTTTTTATTATCTGCTAACTTAATCTGATTATCTTTAGAAACATGTTGAAGCAATTTTTCTATTTGTTGGATTCGGCCCGCAATTTCTTCATTGATTTTACTTTCTGCGACTAGCTGATCATAATTAAAGAAATAAGCAGTTTGCACAAAAGGGCTAAATATTTGGGCAATAAATGTTTCGTCTATCTTAAGACGATATTTTTTTTCAAAATATTCAATTTTTTTCTCGCTGATAGAGAGAGAAGAAATCAGTGTATTTAAACTTTGACTTTCAATAGAAATATAGTGTTTTTTTTGATATCGATTAAAATTAATATATAAAATTAATTTAGCCATATTGTAGTAAGCAAAATCTGTTTTGGAATTTGTTACCATTATTAAAAAACCTAACAGATCGTTGATAATTGGTTGATCAATCTCATCATAGGGCCAAGTTAAGATAGTATATTTCTCAAAGAAGTATTTATAGTAAAAATAACGTATTTCATTTTCTGCTCCAGTTAATCTACAAGGATTTGTTTCTATTTGAAATCCGTAGTCGATTAATACCTCATTTACTTGGTTAATTAAACGATAAAGACTACTTGAACTAATATAGAGTCTATCTGCTAGTTGATTAATTGAATAGTTTTCTTCGAAAAATAAAAGTTCTAACAACTGAAAAGCATGCGAAGAATCAAAAACACTTTGATAGATATTTTTAAAGCCTTTATTTTTATTAAAAATTAACCGTATACCATCATGAGAACTCTCTATTTTAAAATAAGAAAATGTTTCTTTGAAATGATTTAGATCATACTTCAAAATTCTTTCTGAACAGCCCAATTCTTCAGCAAGTTCTTGAAAAGTTAACCAATCGTCTTTTTCGATTAAAAATTCAGCGAGTCGAAGTTGTCTACGCTCTTTTTTCTGTAACAAATTTTCCATAATCTTTCTCCTTCGTCCAGATGGCCCTAGTTTCTTATTTATCTAAGGAGTGGTAGCGAGCAATGAATTGATTGCAAAGGCTAATATTTGAACGCTATGTAAGCGCATTCAATTGTTGCACTTAGTATACCAAAAGCTGAGAAAAAAATACAAAATTCTGTCGTATAATAAATTTAAGAAAAGAGAATGAGCTTTATTTTCTATTCTCTGTATGAAATAACCTTGCTCCTTCAATTGATAGAATGATGAAGTCTGAAAGAATAATAAATATTGAATTAATAAATTAAATCATTATGGACTTGAAAAGGAGGGGAACAATATGTCTTTAATGAAAAGAAAGACAGATCATACCTTAAGAAATGAGAAAGATCGAACGAGTCGTAATCAAAGATTAAACTTCATGCT
>JARICH010000018.1 GCA_029257245.1 Atopostipes sp.
CAGCAAAAACGAGTGGCTTTAGCACAAGTTTTGATTGAAAGTGCTGATTTGTTAATTTTAGATGAGCCAACGAATCATTTGGATTTTGAAATGATTCGTTGGTTAGAAAACCACCTCATTAACTACAAAGGGGCTTTATTAATGGTTACCCATGACCGGTACTTCCTTGACCGAGTGGTGGGCCAAATTATTGAACTCGATCAAGGTTCTTTAGAAATTTATCCGGGAAATTATCATAAATACTTGGAAGAAAAAGCGATTCGCGAAGAAATTCAGGCGGAAGCAGACCGTAAAAACAAACAACTTTATAAACAAGAACTTGCTTGGATGCGTGAAGGCGTTAGAGCACGAGGGACCAAACAGAAAGCGCGAATTGAGCGTTTTGAAAAGCTGAAGGGGCAAGTTTCACAATCTTCGAATACTTCTCAATTAAACATTGATTTATCTGGGTCACGCTTGGGGCGTCAAGTCTTTAAGCTAGAAGATGGGAATTATGAAATTAATGGATTGACTATTCTCGATGATTTTGACTATATCGTACAACGCCATGATCGTATCGGGATCACAGGCGCAAATGGTGCGGGAAAATCGACTTTACTAAATATTTTAGCAGGAAAAATCGAACTAGATTCAGGTCAATTGACGGTTGGAGAAACTGTTCGAATCGGCTATTTCCAACAAGATAATATTGAATTACCAGGAGACCAGCGGATTATTAATTATTTGCAGGAAATTGCGAATGAAGTAAAAAGAAAAGACGGGACTTCAATAAATATTTCACAACTTTTAGAACAATTTATGTTTCCAAAAGCACAACATGGTACACTCATTCGTTCTTTATCCGGAGGGGAAAAGAGAAGACTCTACCTCGTTCGTTTATTAATGGAAGGACCGAATGTTTTACTATTTGATGAGCCTACTAACAACTTGGATATTGATACGATGAATGTTCTTGAAGATTACCTCGATGATTTCCCAGGAGCAGTGATTGTGGTGTCCCACGATCGCTATTTCTTGGATAAAGTTACCGATAAAATTTTAGTTTTCGAAGGAGCAGGAGAGATTCGCGAATTCTATGGAACTGCGGATGAATATTTCAATCAAGTGGATCAAGAGAAAGTAAATGAAGCAGCGAAAGTAGAAAAAGCTCAACCAATAATCGAAGAAAAAGCACCAGTAAAGAAAGAGAAAATTCGACTTTCCTATATGGAAGAGAAGGAATGGGTGACAATTGAAGATGAAATCATGGCTCTTGAAATGAAAATTGAAGAGTTAGATGAAGCAATTGTTTCAGCTGGAAGTGATTTTGGAAAAATTGATAGTTTTTTTAAAGAGAAGACAGACCTTGAAGCGCAACTTGAAGAGAAATATGAACGCTGGGAATATCTCAGCCAGTTTGTCTGAAAATAAAATGAAGGGGCTAATTAAATGAAGCAGTATTTAGCATTAGCGCAAAAGATATTAGATGAGGGAACGGTAAAAGATGATCGAACAGGTGTGGGTACAAAATCAATTTTTGGCCATCAAATGCGTTTTGATTTGCAGAAAGGATTTCCTTTGCTCACTACCAAGCGAGTAGCTTTTTCATTAATTAAGTCTGAACTATTATGGTTTTTAAAAGGAGATACCAATATTCGTTATTTATTGGAACATAAAAACCACATTTGGGACGAGTGGGCTTTTGAGCGTTATGTAGCAAGTGATGATTACCAAGGACCGGATATGAAGGATTTTGGTTTGCGGGCACTAGAAGATGAAGAATTTAATGAGTTATACCAAAAAGAAATGAAAAAATTTCAAGAAGTTATTTTAACTGATGAAGTATTTGCGGAAAAACATGGTAGTTTAGGAAATGTTTACGGGGCACAATGGCGTTCCTGGCCATCAAAAGATGGAGAAAATATTGATCAGATTGAAAAGGTCATCCAATCGATTAAAGAAAACCCAGATTCTCGTCGTCATATAGTATCTGCTTGGAATCCTGATGAAATTGATGAGATGGCTTTGCCACCTTGTCACACTCTTTTTCAATTTTATGTAGCAGATGGGAAATTAAGCTGCCAACTCTATCAACGTAGCGCGGATGTCTTTTTAGGTGTGCCATTTAATATTGCGAGTTATGCTTTGTTAACACATCTCGTCGCACAAGAAACAGGACTAGAAGTGGGTGAGTTCGTGCATACATTAGGAGATGCTCACCTATACCTAAACCATATGGATCAAATTAACTTACAATTATCACGTGAGACGAAAGATTTACCGACTTTAGTTTTAAATCGAGAGAAAGAAAGTGTTTTTGATTTTGATGTGGATGATATCCAAGTAAAGGATTATCGACCAGCTAAAGGTATTCGTGCGCCAATCGCTGTTTAGTAAAGAAAAGGGGGAAAATAATATGTTGAAAAACTTAGATTCAAAAAAATTATCTTCAGAAGTTCCTTATTTTACTTATGTATGGGCTGAAGATGCCAAAGGGTTAATCGGTAGCCAAGGCGATCTTCCATGGAAAATGCCGGCAGAAATGCAACACTTTGTTGATGTAACAATTGGTGATGTCGTTGTAATGGGTCGTAAAAGTTATGAAAGTATTCCGCATCCTCCTTTGCGTGATCGGGTCAACATTGTCTTAACTCGTAATGAGGATTATGAGACGAAAGGAGCGATCGTCTGTCATAACAAGGCAGAAGTCATCGCTTATTTAAAAGATCAGGAATTTAAAAAGCCTATTCATATTATTGGAGGATCTACTTTATTTGAGATCTTTATGGACGAAGTGGATGTTCTTTATCGAACAGTTATTCATGAAGTTTTTGATGGCGATACTTATATGCCAGAGATTGACTATGATCAATTTAATCTAGTGGATCAATCAGAAGGAAAAGTAGATCAAGAAAATAAATACTCCCACACTTATTATTTATATGAAAAAAAACATCCGATTAGGCTTAACTAGCGATGTGAAGGAGGGTTTTTCATGGTAAAAACAAACAGGCAGAATAAGCAGGATTCAGCTAAAGTGAATTATTGGAAATGGGCTTTTATCAGTTTAGTTGCGATTATCGTTCTTGGAGTCGTTTTATTACTGCAAGCTATTCGACCGATAAATTCTTTTGAAGATAGCGGGAGCGAAACACCGCTTGATTCAAAGGACGAAATTGAAATTGTAAGTGCCTTGTCAAAAGAAGATGTTGAATTTGTTTTAAATAGTTTTTTAGAAGTAGAAACGAAAGACTCTCCGGCTTCTTATCAAGTAAAATTAGGTGAAGAGTTAGAGCTAGCTTCTAAAACTGAATGGATGGGATTAACGATTCCTTTCTTGTTAACCTTTGAACCCTATGCAACGGAGGACGGAAATTTACAGTTACGTGCCCAGTCAGTAGAAATAGCTTCTTTTTCCTTACCGGTGAGTGCCATTATGGCTGCTTTGGGGAATCAGATGGATCTACCTTCATTTATTCAGTTAGATAGTGATTCACAAATGATTTTGGTTGATTTTAATACGCTTCACGACTATTATCCTTATGGGATTGAATTAGAGAAAGTAGATTTAGAAAATGATGAGATTCAATTGAAATTATTCGTAAATAAAGCTACACTAAAACGAGCACTTGATTCTGAGAAGAAGGAATCAGGCTCAATCGAATAAAAAAAGAAAGAGAATGGAGTTGAAGAATGGAACAAGCATTATTTGCTGGCGGATGTTTCTGGTGTATGGTCGAGCCTTTTGACCAACAGCCCGGAATAGAAAGTGTACTCTCTGGTTACGCAGGAGGACACATCGAACATCCGACCTATGAAGAAGTAAAAAGTCAGCAATCAGGTCATAAAGAGGTGGTTCAAATCACTTATGATCCAAAAGAAGTGACATTTGACGAATTGATGACCCTTTATTGGCAAGTGACAGATCCCACTGATAATGGTGGTCAGTATATGGATCGTGGCGATAGCTATCGACCAGTCATTTATTATTATACAGATGCCCAACGTAAAATCGCCGAAGCATCGAAAGCTGCTTTGATTGCGAGTAAAAAGTATAAAGAACCAATTATTGTTCCAATTAAACCTGCTCCAACTTTTTATCTAGCCGAAGAAGAGCACCAAGATTTTCATCGAAAGAATAAAGAGCGTTATCAAGAAGAAAAAGATGAACGGGCACGTTGGGAAGCAGAACAAAGCAAAAAAGAATAGAAAACACGTGAAAGATAAGTAGGTGTTAGCGATGCAGATGAGTTTTTATCAATATTTAATGACTGAACGGGATCCATATAAGCGAGATGATCTGACCCTTTTTGCGAATGCCGCATTTGAGGATCGACTGTTTCCAAAGCAGTCCGAAGATTATGATGAAATTTCAAGTCATCTCGAAATGAATACAGATTATCTAAGCTCGATGACTATTTTTGATGAAGCATGGGAAATCTACCAAAAATATTATCAAGAAAAATAAAAAAGAGAAGAAAAAGGAGAATTTATTTATGAGTACACATATCGGAGCAGAACAAGGCGAAATTGCAAAAATTGTCTTATTACCAGGAGATCCACTACGTGCAAAATATATTGCAGAAACTTTCTTAGAAGATGTTACCCAGTATAACACGGTAAGAAACATGTTTGGGTTTACAGGAACATATAAAGGTGTACCAGTTTCTGTACAAGGTACTGGAATGGGTGTACCATCAATCAGTATCTATGTTGAAGAGTTAATCCGCGAATATGGAGTTGAAGTGCTAATTCGAGTAGGTTCAGCAGGTGCAATGCATAAAGATATTCATGTTCGTGACGTTGTTTTAGCTCAAGGAG
>JARICH010000077.1 GCA_029257245.1 Atopostipes sp.
ATCAAGTAGCTCTCCGGCTCGATCAATGGTCTTAGACGCGCCTTCCCGCCAATCATTGGGCAACTCCATCGTATCTGAAAACTGCTTGGCTTTGGTGGTCCATTGTTTCATTTTGAGTGAGTGCATCTCTTTCATCAATTGATTTTTTTCTTGGGCGATTTGTTCACTTTTTTGGCTGAGTCGCTCAATTTTTTCTTCTAATGCTTTGATATCTTCCTTTGACCCACTATTTTCTTCTAATAAATAGAGGTCTTCAAGCAATTGATTCAACTCTTCTTGCAAGTGATCTTTCTCTTCGCTTTCTTCTGCTCCCGCTAGTTGATTCATTTCTTTATTCAATTGAATAATTCGATCTTCGAGTTCTTTTTTACGGGTTAAATACTCATCATTTTGCAAAGTTAATAGATGGCTTAATTCTTCTTCAGCCTTAATATATTCTGTATTCACAGCTAAGATTTCTTCATTTAAGCTGTCAATTTTGACAGAATATTGATTAATTTCATTCACAATAGCTTCTAATTCATCGGCTCTCATTTTTTCTGCTTCAGATGCTTCTTTATTTTCTTTCTGGCTGCTTTCGTCTTTAATTGGTTCAGCTTCAGGGCTTTCTTCGGCTTCGCTTGTTTTGGATTCGACTCTTGCCTCTTTTTCTTCTTGGCTTGATAGACTTTCTAGTAAATCGAGTCCTTCTTCAACCGATAGGACCCCCTCTTTGACAAGTTCTAATATTCTTTCACGTTTATCCATTATTTCTCCTCCTTTAAAATCGAGAAATTAAGATTGTTTGTTCATTGATCATAAGTGATTTCTCACTCTACACACTTATTATCTACTGAATCATCGAACTTGTCATGGGTCTAGAGACTGATTTAAAATCGATTCTTTTCTCTTTTACTCTTATTTTTCAGCGAGTACTTTAGCTAAATATTGGCCTGTATAGCTTTCTGGGATCGCAGCGATTTCCTCTGGAGTTCCCGTTCCGACGATTGTTCCGCCTTCGGTTCCCCCTTCAGGCCCTAAGTCAATCACATGGTCGGCCATTTTAATCACGTCTAAGTTATGCTCAATCACTAAAACGGTATTCCCATTCTCAACTAATCGGTTTAATACTTCGAGTAACCGCGCAATATCATCGGTGTGCAGACCGGTTGTCGGTTCATCTAAAATATAAAAGTTTTTACCCGTTTGGATTTTCTGTAATTCACTCGCTAACTTCATCCGCTGAGCTTCCCCACCAGATAAAGTAGTGGACGATTGACCTAAACGAATATAACCAAGACCTACGTCATACATCGTTTGGAGTTTTCGTTTAATTTTTGGAATGTTTTTAAAGGCTTCAATCGCTTCGGTTACAGTCATTTCTAAAACATCCGCAATCGTGTTGCCTTTGTATTTGATTTCTAAGGTTTCTGAGTTGTAACGTTTCCCATTACATACTTCACAAGGAATATAAACGTCTGGTAAGAAGTGCATCTCAATTTTCTTAATTCCATCTCCACGACAGGCTTCACAACGTCCACCTTTGACGTTAAAACTGAAACGTCCTTTTTTATAACCGCGAACCTTTGCTTCATTGGTCTGTGCGAATAATTCCCGCACATCATCAAACAAACTCGTGTAAGTAGCTGGGTTACTTCGCGGTGTTCGACCAATAGGACTTTGGTCAATCCCGATAACTTTTTCAATGCCTTCATAGCCTGATATTTCATCGTGTTTCCCTGCTTTATCCGTTGCACGGCCTACTTTACGCGCCAAAGCTTTCTTTAAGATACTATTGACTAAAGAAGATTTCCCAGAGCCTGAAACTCCTGAAACAACCACAAACTGACCGATTGGAAAATCGACATCGATTCCTTTCAAGTTGTTCTCGCGTGCTCCCTTGACCTGAATGACCCCTTTATTTTCAGTCCGACGTTCTTCTGGTAAGTCAATCTTTTTAGTCCCCGATAAATATTGACCCGTGATGGACTTCTTATTTTTCATGACTTCTTTAGGCGTTCCTTGAGCAATAATGCGCCCACCATTTTCTCCAGCACCAGGACCAATATCAATCAAATGATCCGCTGCTAGCATGGTGTCCTCATCATGTTCAACGACTATTAAAGTATTTCCTAGATCTCTCATTTTCTTTAAGGAACCAATTAAACGGTCGTTATCTCGTTGGTGTAGGCCAATTGAAGGCTCATCTAAGACATACATCACGCCCGTTAGGTTGGAACCAATCTGAGTGGCTAAACGGATTCGTTGCGCTTCTCCCCCAGATAAACTGCCGGCCTGTCTTTCTAAGGTTAAGTAACTCAAGCCCACATCATCCAAGAAAGTTAGACGATCGAACAATTCTTTCTTAATCGGTTCTGCAATCATTTGGTCATTGGTTGAGAGGCTTAATTCTTCAAAAAACTTCAAAGCATTCTCAATCGAGAAATTACTGACATCCGCAATATCCAAGCCATCAATTTTAACACTTAAGGCTTCGGGTGAAAGTCTTTTTCCTCCACATTTCTCACAAGGTAATTCGGTCATATATTCCCGCATAGCTCGGCGTGTATAATCACTTGAGGTTGAATCATAACGTCGTGCAATATTATTCATGACCCCTTCAAATGGCATCTTACTGTCGCGCACATTTCCATAATTGTTGACATAATTAAAAGGAAATTCGCGTTTACCAGAACCATAAAGAACTAAATCTTGATCCTTTTTTGGTAAATCTTCAAAAGGAGTGTTCATATCGATTCCAAAATGTTCACAGGCTTGTTTTAACATTTCCGGATAGTATTTCGAACTAATCGGTTGCCAAGGAAGAATGACTCCTTCTTCAAGGGTCATCGTTGGATCTGGAATCACTAATTCCAAGTCTACAATTAGTTTTCGACCTAAACCATCACATACTTCACAAGCTCCAAAAGGTGCGTTAAATGAAAAGAGACGAGGTTCAAGGGCTGGAATAGAAAAACCACAAATTGGACAAGCGTGGTGTTCACTAAAGACCATTTCTTCGCCATCGATCACATCAATTGTGACATAACCTTCTGTTAATTCTAAAGCTGTTTCCAGTGAGTCGGATAAGCGTGAACGAATATCTTTTTTAATCACGAGTCGGTCAATTACGACATCAATATCATGTTGTTTGTTCTTTTCTAATTCAATTTCTTCACTAATGTCATACATTTCACCATCAATACGCAAACGAACATAACCGTCTGCTTGAATCTTTTCCAGTACTTTTTTATGTTGGCCTTTTTGTCCTTTAATAACAGGGGCCAGAATTTGAATCCGACTTCTCTCTGGTAAAGTTAATACTTCGTCTACCATTTGATCAACCGTTTGATTGGTGATCTCAATCCCATGAATCGGACAAATCGGTGTTCCAACTCGTGCATAGAGTAAGCGTAAGTAATCATTAATTTCAGTTGTTGTTCCCACGGTTGAACGTGGATTATTACTGGTTGTTTTTTGATCAATAGAAATTGCAGGGCTCAAACCATCAATTCCATCAACATCTGGTTTATCCATCTGTCCTAAAAACTGGCGAGCAAATGCAGAAAGAGACTCCACATAGCGTCTTTGACCCTCAGCATACAAGGTGTCAAAAGCAAGGGAACTTTTTCCTGAACCGGATAAGCCGGTTATTACGACAAATTCATCACGTGGAATCCTTACATCAATATCTTGTAAATTATGGGTGCGTGCACCCCGAACAATTATTTCATCATTAGCCATTCCGATCATTTCCTTCTATGCAAATTTTTAATCTTTTCTTCTGTTCTCTAACTTTATTATAACAAGAATGCTTCTTTTATCACAAAAGGAGCTACTAAGAAGCTTTCCTTTTAATACTTCATAAACGAACAAAATAACCAGCTAGTTTTTCTTAACTAACTGGTTACTCTTTTATTTTCTCAGTTGTTCTATAGAATAAGCAAGCCTAAATTGTTTACATCATCATCGTATAGAGGAGTCTCCACCATAATAACCTCGCCATCTGAGCGTTTCAAGCGCATTCGAATATAAGAACGGTTATAGGTGATTACTTCATGAAAATCTTCCTTCGTGCTCATCTCTTCTTCATTAATATGAGTTATGACACTCCCAATCGTGAGCTTCATTCGATCGGCTGGTGAATCAGGACGCACAGCGATGACACGTAAACCTTCTTCTGCTGGTCCATATTTAAAGGTCCACAATTTTTCACGTTGACGGTGGCGATAATAAATAACGAATGCACCCACCAAGAGAATAAACAAACTAACTATAGCTAGCTGCTCATAAAAATAGGATCCAACAAATAAAACGATAGCCACAATGCCCAAGACTAGGAAATCTTTCTTAATATTTTCTAAAGCTTCTTCGATAAGCTGAGTCGAAATAGTAAATTTCAAACCAATCAGTACGGGTAAAATTAAAACAGCGAACTTGTTACCACCAATGGATAAGAAAGGCCACCATGGAGCAAAAGGTTCGATTAAATTTCCAGGTACCAATATAGCTAAAGGCAAGAGCCAGAGAAACTTATTTTGATACCTAGCAATCGTTTTACCTCTTCTAGAAGCACCTAAGATGGGATAAAGTTTATTGAAATCTTTATTTTTTATTAATAGGCCCGTAAACAATACCATCAAAGCTGTAAAAAATAAAGAATTTAAACTCAATGATGAAAAATCCGCCTCTTTAAAATCAATCAAAAAATTAGGCGTTGATACTTGTTGACTGAGCCAACTCAATGGTAAGGCTTGACCAAATTGATCCATCAGAAAAAGAACAATCGAAGTGATAGAAAAACTAAAGACCGGATGGATGAATCGGCTGCCTCCAATCGCTAATAAAAGTAAGCTTATTCCTTGATAGAGGATATACCATTCAATCGTTAAAGGAACCCCTAAAACAATCGAAAGAATCGAAAGACCGATGGCCAATAAGATTCCTTTTAAAAAGTAATCCGAAAGCTCGAAAGCCTTTCGGTTAAAGTTCATGCGATAAGTTTCTCGTACATAAGTTAATCGTTTGCGGTAATTCCATAGCGAATAGAAAATCCCTGCTAGAAAAAGAGGTTGTACTAAAAAGAGTAAGAAAATTATTACTATATTTTTACCAGTCACTAAAAATCCACTTCCTTTACTGTGTCTATTCAGGTTCTTGTACTGTATCTATTATTATATACTAAAAAATCTCAAATATTGAATAATACTTGAGATTTTTTATCGAATTTATATTTAATTGTTAACTATTTTAAAAATTAACGTCCGAACCCTACGAAAGAACTTGCCCAATATCCTGAATCAATAGTTGATACAGCTACACCTGTTGATGATTGTGAACCAATAAAGCGTCCGCCACCAAGATATATTCCTACATGGTCAATTCCCCCACCTTGTCTAAAGAATACAAGGTCACCTGGTTGTGCTTGACTTCTTGAGATACGACTAGTTGCTGCATATTGTCCAGCAGCTGTTCTTGGTAATGATCGACCAGCTTGTCTAAAGGCATAAACAGTAAAACCTGAACAGTCAAATCCAGCAGTTGTTGTTCCTCCATAATTATAAGGAATCCCGACTAAAGATTGTGCCGCGCTAATAACTGATCCTCCAGCTGGCGCTGCTGCTGGAGCTGGTGCCGCTGCTTTCGATCCACTTGCAGTAGTCACTGGTTTTTCCGATGAAGAACTTGAATCTGAACCTGTCTCTGAATTCGTGTTTGAAACTGTTTGAACATTTTCTGTTCGGACAGAGGCTAAGGCTGCTCGTCTTTCTTCCGCTTCTTTTGCTTGAGCGATCAGACGATTTTTCTCATCTTGTGCATTTTCTTTTTCTGCTGCAACTTTCGCTAGCACACTTTCCTGTTCTGCTTTTTGTTCTTCTAGTAAAGTTTTGTTCGTTTCTAATTTTCCAGCAAGTTTACTTTGTTCCTCTTGCTTTTTAACGGTTTCTTTTTCTTTACTTTCAACCATTGCTTTATCTTCTTCTTGCTTATCAATAGTTTGTTTGTTGGAGCTAACTACTTTGTTTACTACGTCAACACGTCCAACCATTTCGCTTAAAGATTTAGCTTCTAAAACGAAATTGACAACATTTCCTGACTCTCCAACAATTTGTAGTGCTCGTGCTTGGTCTTCTAACAGAAGTTCACGCTCTTCAATCGCTACTTTTAAGTCTTCAATCTCTGTACGTAATTCAGTTAATGTATCTTCTGTTTCTTGCATTTCTTCAACAAGTTTTTCAGCTTCTTCTTCATTCTTTTTGATTTTTTTCTGAAGTGCATCTACCTTATTTGATAGTTCGTTTTCTTCTGACTTCAACTCAGAAATTAACTGATCAAAATCTGACACATCAGATGGTGCAGCTGCTACGCTCATTGCTGGTGCTAGTAAACCTGTAACTCCCATTGTTCCTGCTAATAAAGCTGATAATATTTTCTTTTTCATTCGTTTCATTTCCCCCAAATATAAATTCGTTTTTTTATTTGATATTTTTTTATTGTTTGTTATTTTAATTGATTCTATTTAGACTTTTAAGAATTTTCTAATGGATAGTGATGAACCAATCGCACCGATTAAAATTCCAGTCGCGGTGACTAAAAAGATTAACTGGAACATAAATGGATTAGGTTCAAGTAAAGAAAGATAGGTTCCATCTAAGAATCTTGATACTGTGCCATAAACGGCGTCATAAAGGAACCATAAGACGGTTGATGGAATGACTGCTCCGACAAATCCAATTAAAGCACCTTCGATTAAGAATGGCCAACGGATGAACCAGTTTGTCGCTCCGACTAATTTCATAATTTCTATTTCAGTACTACGTGAGAAGATTGTGATTCGAATCGTATTTGAAATTAAAAATACAGCCGTAAAGATTAAGGCCACAATCACAATTCCACCTACATTACGAATAGTCGAGGTCATATTGAATAATCGATCAGCCTCGGCTCCACCGTAATTCACTTCTGAAACATAGGCCAGTGGTTCGATTTCTTCGGCCAGCGTCGCGGTGTATTCTGGACCGGAAGTATCTACGATAAACACGTTGTAGAGTGGATTTTGATCTCCTTCAAATAATTCGAAGGTATCTCCATAACTTCCCACCACATTCTCTAGCTCTTCTTCCCGGCTAGAAAAAGTAACATTTTCGACATTGTCTAAACTTTCTAATTCAGCCTGCAAAGTCTCTTGCGCTTCTTCATCAGCTGCGATATCGATGTAAACTCGAACACTTACATCATCTTCGATGTCACTCGCTAGACCATTGATATTCATTACAGTTGCAATTAAGCCACCGACTAATAGTAATGTAATGGATACTGCACTGATTGCTGCAAAACTCATCCATCCATTTCGGACGATACTTTTGAAACCTTCTTTAATGTGTCGTTTGATTACTCTAAAGTTCATAGTCGTAACCCCCTTTTAAATCGTCTCGGGTGATGCGACCATCTTCAATAACAACCACTCGATGTTTAATCTCATTTACAATTTCTGAGTTGTGTGTCGCCATGATAATGGTTGTTCCTTGCTGGTTAATTTGTTCGATAATTCTCATAATATCGCGAGAGGTTTCAGGATCTAAGTTACCGGTTGGTTCATCGGCAATTAAAACGCGTGGCATATTTGCAATCGCTCGTGCGATGGCCACTCGTTGCTGCTCTCCCCCAGATAATTCATTCGGTAACATTTCTGTTTTATGACTTAAACCAACGAGATCTAAAACTTCCTCAACTCGTGACTTAATTTGACGCGGACTTTTTCCTAAAACTTCCATTGCATAAGCAATGTTTTCAAATATCGTTAAAGTTGGTAACAATTTGAAGTCTTGGAAAACCACTCCTACTTGTCTACGAAGATAAGGAACTTCTTTTTCTTTCATCTTCATAGTATCAAAGTCGGCTACTTCTACTGTACCTTCTGTTGGGAGTACTTCTCGATAAATCAATCTCATAAAAGTTGATTTCCCAGCTCCACTAGGTCCAACGACATACACAAATTCACCTTGGTCAATTCGAACGGATAAATTGTGTAATGCGGTAATCCCATTTCCATAAACTTTTTTAACATTTTTCATTTCTATCATAATTTTTAACACCTTATTTTTAAAACGTATTTTTGAATCATTTGTTCAATCAGTTAATCATCATTTTTCCTAGACAAGACAATATCGACGAATTACCTTCGCCGACTAGAAATAGTATAACACCCTAATCGTTCTAAAATGTTTAAATTAGATTACAATATTGTTTCAATACTAACAATATATTTCATAGATCAGTCTACACTTGACACTTTTTTATGAAAGTCTATTCTAACGCTCTTTCTATATGACTCTATATTTCAATCCTGTCATTTTTGCCAACAAAAAAACAGCTCAAATTCTTTTTGAGCTGCTTTTTCATCTATTTTATTCTTGATTTAAGCTCCAACGTAAATATCCTTGAATAAAAGGATCAAGAGCTCCATCCATCACGGCATCTGTATTTCCTGTCTCGATATTCGTCCGGTGGTCTTTCACCATGGAATAAGGATGGAAGACATAGGAACGAATCTGCGACCCCCAGGCAATTTCTTTTTGTTCGCCTCGGACCTTGGCTAATTCAGCCTCTTTTTCTTCTATTTGTTTTTGATATAATTTCGATTTCATTAGTTGCATCGCCAACTCACGATTCGCTAATTGGGAACGGCCGGCTTGACTCGTGGCCACTAGACCCGTTTCGATATGAGTAATTCGAACAGCTGAATCAGTTACGTTAACGTGCTGTCCTCCCGCTCCACCCGAACGATAAACATCTATTCGAATGTCTTCCGGACGAATCTCAATTTCCACGTCATCACTAATTTCTGGAGTAACTTCACAGGAAACAAAGGACGTATGGCGGCGTCCGCCTGAGTCAAAAGGAGAGATCCGTACTAGACGGTGGACCCCTTTTTCAGCTTTCAGTAATCCGTAAGCATATTCCCCTTTGACTAACAAGGTCACACTTTTAATCCCCGCTTCATCCCCACTCTGGTAATCAATCACTTCGTAAGAAAAACCGCGCTGGTCAATCCAACGAGTATACATGCGGTAAAGCATATCCCCAAAATCTTGCGACTCGGTTCCCCCAGCCCCCGGATGTAATTCTAAGATGGCATTATTCATATCATAAGGTTCACTCAGAAGCATAAATAATTCAAATTCGGCAATATCCTCTTCGATGGCTTCGATTCCCTCTGTTATTTCAGTCATTAATTCTTCATCATGTGTTTCTTCGATTAATTCAAGCATCAATTCAAAATCATCATAGCGATCAGATAAGCTCATAAAAGAATCATATTTTTTCTTAAGCTCATTGGCTTCATTAATAAAGCTTTGTGCTTGGTCCGAGTCTTCCCAAAATTCTGGTTGCGCCATCGTTTCTTCATTTTCTCGAATATCGAGGGCCATTTTTTCTAAATCAAAGAGACCCCCTAAAAGCGGTTATTTTTGAATGTATGGCTTCGATTTCTTTTCTAATTTCACTTAATTCCATCATAACTCTCCTTATATACTCTATTATTTGTCTTTTAAGAATCAAAGAACCCCAGTCATCCATCAGATAGTTTGGGGTTCTTTTTAATTAAGTCTTATTCACTTCTTCTTACTTTTTTCTTTGGTTTTGTGCTTGGTTTTGCTTCTTTTCGCTCTAAGTTTTGGCGAATTTGAGATTTCATCAAGAGTCGTGTAATTTCATATTCAATCTCAGCAATCATTTCTTCAAATAAACGATAACCTTCTTGTTGGTATTCAATTAACGGGTCGGATTGACCGTAAGATCTTAGACCGATTCCTTGACGCAATTGATCCATCTCATCTATATGAGTGGTCCATTGTTGGTCCACTACTCGTAAAACAACAACTTTTTCAAATTCTAAGAACATGCTTTCCTGTTCGAGTTGTTCTTTTTGTGCGGCATAGTTTTTCTCTGCTAGTGCATGCAACATTTCTCGAATCTCTGGAACAGATTTACCTTCAAATTCAGATAACTCTAGTTCATCTTCTCTTAATAAAACCGTGTGAGCAAACTCAAGTAGATAGTCCAGGCTCCAATCAGCTGGATTTTCTTCTTGGGTATACATATCCACATAACGATCAATCGTTCGTTGAATCATTGGAATGGTGACATAACTTAGGCTTTCATCTTCTAAAATGACTGCTTCCCTTTGATTATAAATCACTTCACGTTGCTCCCGCATAACGTCATCGTAACGTAGAACACTCCGACGAGTATCATAGTTATTCCCTTCCATTCGCTCCTGAGCTGATTCAATTTGACGGCTAATCATGCGACTTTGAATAACTGCATCGTCACCATCTATTTTTAATCGTTCCAATAGATCTTGGATGGCATCGGATCCAGCACGTTTCATTAAATCATCTTCTAATGAAAGATAAAACTGTGAAACTCCTGGGTCTCCTTGTCGACCAGCACGTCCACGTAACTGATTATCAATCCGACGTGAATCATGTCGTTCGGTACCAATAACGGCTAATCCACCATTTTCCACTACGCCAGGCCCTAACTTGATGTCCGTTCCTCGACCAGCCATGTTGGTCGCAATGGTTACTGAACCTGGTTGCCCAGCATTGATAATAATATCTGCTTCTCTAAAGTGGTTTTTAGCATTTAAAATTTCATGCGGTACTCCTTCAGCCGTTAACAACTGACTGATATGTTCAGATGTTTCAACCGCTACTGTACCAACAAGGACAGGTTGCCCTGATTCATGACGTTCTTTAATATCTCCTACTACCGCTTCAAATTTGCTTTCGAGTGTTGGATAAATTAAATCATCTTTATCATCTCGAATCATTGGACGGTTAGTTGGAATGACAATAACATTCATATTATAAATTTCGGTAAATTCTTCTTCTTCTGTTTTCGCTGTACCGGTCATTCCGGATAGCTTTTCATACATACGGAAAAAGTTCTGGAAAGTAATGGTTGCCATCGTTTTGGTTTCTTTTTGGATTTCAACGCCTTCTTTGGCTTCAATCGCTTGGTGTAATCCATCTGAATAGCGTCGTCCATCCATAATTCGACCGGTAAACTGGTCAACAATCTTTACTTCCTCTTCATTAATCACATAATCAAAGTCACGATGCATAATATAATTTGCTCGTAAAGATTGGTCTAAATGGTGAACTAATTCTTGGTTGTTCACATCATATAGATTCTCTGTACGGAAAGCTTTTTCTGCTTTATCGATTCCTTCTTCAGTAAAACTAATCGTTTTTGATTGTAAATCGATGGTGTAATCTACATCTTCTTCTAAACCTTTGACGAAGAAATCACAGCGAGTATAGAAGGAAGTTGATCGGTTTGCTTGACCAGAAATAATTAATGGGGTTCTCGCCTCATCAATTAAAATCGAGTCCACCTCATCTAAAATCGCATAATATAGTGGTCGCATAACCATGTCTTCTTTATAAACGACCATATTATCACGTAAGTAGTCAAATCCTAATTCATTGTTTGTTGTATAAGTAATGTCTGCTGCATAAGCTTCGCGTTTTTCGCTACTTGACTTTTCATTCAAATTTAAGCCGACTGAAAGACCGAGCCATTGGTAAAGCTCACCCATTTCTTCCGCATCTCGTGTCGCTAGATAATCGTTCACAGTAACCACGTGAACTCCTTTACCTGCTAATGCATTTAAGTAAACTGGCATAGTAGCGGTTAAAGTTTTACCTTCACCCGTTTTCATTTCCGCGATGTTACCTTCGTGTAAAGCTAAACCTCCCATTAACTGAACATGGAATGGATACAAACCTAAAACACGACGTGAGGCTTCACGAACTGTCGCAAAGGCTTCTGGTAAAACATCATCTAAAGCTTCGCCCTCTTGGATTCGTGTTTTTAATGCAGGGGTCATTGCCTGTAGTTCTTCATCAGACATTCTTTCATAATCTTCTGCCATTTGCTCAATCTGATCTGCTACTAAACTATAACGTTTTAAAGCCTGGCGATCAGTATCAAATAATTTCTTTAAGAATTGAACCATCTTTTTTAATCTCCTTAATTCCTCAATTTAGCTGTAAATTATTTATTTTCTAACAAAACTGTCTAATTTAAAGTCCAAGCTTTAAATCATTTTCACACTATCAATCATTTTATCAATAATCAAGACAAAATACAATTGCTATTATGGTGGGGAATTTATTCTCAAGAAAAGCGTTTAAAGACTGAAAAGGAACAGTGAATATTTTCCACTGTTCCTTTTGATTTATTTTATTTTATGAAAGGCTTATTAAAGTTCAATATCATCTGTTTCAATGAGTCCATAGTCCCCATCATCACGTTTATAAACGATGTTGGTTCCTGCTGTTTCTCCATCTAAATAAATAAAGAAATCATGACCAATCATTTCCATCTGCAATACGGCTTCTTCTTCATTCATTGGCTTTAAATTAAAGCGTTTTTTACGAACAATTCGTAATTCTTCTTCTTCTTTTTCATCTTGATCTGATGAAGTAGCACGTAATAAATCTGGAGAAACGCCTTCCTTAATATCAGCTTTCTGACGGCGGAATTTTCGATTCACTTTGGTCTTATATTTTCTGATTTGTCTCTCTAGCTTATCAGAGACTAAATCAATGCTTCCATATAAGTCTGGTGATGTTTCTTCAGCCCGTAAAACTATATTTGGAAGTGGAATAGTTACTTCAGCTTTACCTGTTTTATCAGAGTAAATCTTTAGATTCACATGTGCTTGTGCTTCCGGCATATCGTCAAAATAGCGTTCAATCTTTCCGACTTTCGCTTCCACATACTCTCTAATTGCTGGTGTAACCTCAATATTTTCGCCTCGTACATTATACTTTAACATAGTCGTTCACCCTTCCGTCCATTTTACAAAACTTATCATAAAAGATAAAAAATAAGCTAAAGCGCTAGCCTCTACCTTTTATTTATCTTATCTCTATTATACATGATAGCGTTTTTAAAAACAAGATTTCCTCTTTTTATCCCTCCTTGATTAGCGAAACAAAGTAAAGGATTCGATGGTCAAAGGCTTCCCCTCTTCTGTCAAAATTTTTTCTCTAAGTAAATTTTTTGCATGCATCAAAGTACGTCCTGTCGTATAAATATCATCGATTAATAATATTTTGTCTTTCTTTTGATTAAGGTCTTGTCCTGCTTTCCAGTCAAAAAATTGGGGAGTCATTAAACGCTCCTGCCGATTTTTAGATGATTGCTTATCTCCCTGTCCCTTATGGATCAGCAATTCTTGATAGTTAATTCCCGCCGCCTCTAACAACAATGCCACTTGATTAAAGCCACGACTCGCAAAACTTTTTTTACTAATCGGTAGAACAAGTAATTGATAATTTTTCTCATAAGGTCTAAGCACTTCTTGTAATTCCTTTTTAAACAACTGTGCCAAGAGTAAATCCCCCTGAATTTTATATTCCTTTAAATATTCTTGAGCCATCTCATTGTAGCTAAATAACGCGCGGTGCTTTAAGGTCATTTGGGGATATTTATTTTGCCAAAGACGACAGTCTGAACATAAATGAGCATCCGCTTGTTCACGAGAACAGCCAGGACATGCTTGCGCCCAATCGATTCGATGAAACTGTTTAAAACAAGCGTCACAGATCAAAGGCTCAGCAAAAGACTTAAAAGAAAAGATAAAAGAAAAAGTGAGTGGCTGCTTTACTTGCTGACCACAAAACAAACAATTCTTCATTTGATCAAGCCCCGCTTTCCTGCGAGTTGGTTCATTTTTTTAATTTGTTTAATCGCTCTTTTCATTGCTAAGCTTTTTCCATCATGAAAAAAGACGACCTCCCCAGTCGGGTAATCAGCAGACCGTCCACAGCGTCCTGCAATCTGAACCAAGGCCGCTTCCGTATATATTCCTTCTTCAGCTCCTAAAACGAAAACATCGATATTGGGAAAAGTAACTCCTCGCTCTAAAATCGTCGTTGTAATTAGAAAGTCATAATGATTGGCTCGCATCTTTAATACCTTTTCTTTTCTGAGAGGATCTGTGGAGGAAACACTCGCAAAGTTAAGTTCCGGATAAAGATTTTTTAACTGCGCTTCAAACTCAATCATCCATTGAATATTGGGGGCAAAGATTAAAAACTTCTGCTCTTCCTTGATTTTTTGAGCAAACACTTTGCCAAAAGTCGTTCTTTTAAAATAAGTCAATAATTTTTTATTCCACTGCGCACACCATTGCATCCGGGGTACAGGAAGTGGATAACCATGGTACCGCGCGGGTAAAATCGTCGCTTTTATTTTTCCAGCCTTTAATTCCTGCTGCATCTTTCGATTCGGTGTCGCCGATAAATAAATTAGGGTAGAAGATTTTTTCCGGGCTTTCTCTGCAGCCATTTGCAAGGAACGATCATTTTCAAAAGGAAAAGCATCAATCTCATCAATAATGAGTAAGTCAAAAGCTTCTTTAAAACGATAAAGTTGGTGAGTCGTCGCAATCGTTAACTGCCGATACTGATAAGCTTCCTCCATATCCCCATAGAGTAAAGAATAAGAAACCGTCGGAAAAGCGGCCTGAATTCGAGGCGCTAATTCTAAACACACATCAATACGTGGTGAAGCAATACAGACTCGTTCTTTATTTTTTAGTGCTTTCTCAATCCCTGGGAAAAGCATCTCTGTTTTCCCCGCGCCCGTCACCGCCCACAAAAGACGGGTTTCTTTTTGATCAATACTTGTCATAATATCTTGAGCGGCCCCTTCTTGCTGGTCAGACAATTCCCCCTGCCATGCGAGTAGATTTCCTGAATGTTCTTCAAATTTATTAACTTCGGCAAAAGAATAGAAGCTCGCACATTTTCTAACCTTGCCCATTTTCAGGCAATGACGACAATAGGCACATGGCTTGTGACAAAAACAATGTTGAGCTTTAACTGGGATCATTTCTCCCTGACAACGTTGGCAGAAGAGTTTTCCTTTCTTTTCAATCGCAGCTTCTCTTCTCTGCGGCTGAATTTCTTCTCGCTGAATCGCCTTATTTAATTCTTCTGTTAATTCTTCGATTAATAATTCACGACCATATAAAATCGACTCCACTCCGCATCACCTCTAAAGAATAGATTTGCAAAATATCCCCTATTTATTTAATGTTTTTCTTTTTCTGCTAAAATAGAAGTGAAATCAATTTCTAGGAGGAAACAATATGGAGAATTACCGGACGATTAAAGAAAATGGCATCGATGAAGTTGAAATTAAAAAATCAAAATTTATTTGTTTTCTAAAAAGAGTCGATAACGAAGAAGAAGCCATTGAATTTATTGATCAAATTAAAAAGGAACATTGGAAAGCAACTCATAATTGTTCAGCTTATACCATTGGCGTCAATGATGACATCCAACGAGCAAACGATGATGGGGAACCAAGTGGGACCGCGGGGATTCCAATGCTCGAGATCCTTTTAAAAAGAGAGTTAAAAAATGTGGTTGCAGTGGTTACTCGTTATTATGGTGGGATTAAATTAGGAGCCGGCGGGTTAATTCGCGCTTATGGTGGCTCGGTTAATCGGGCCGTCGATAAAGTCGGAGTCGTTGAACGTCAATTGCAACAACTTATCGATGTCACTGTTAGTTATTCACAGAGTGGTCATGTCGAACACTCCTTAAGAGAAGCCAACTACACCATTCAAGATATTTCCTATGCCGAAGAAATTACTTATCACTGTGTCGTGCCTTTAGAAGAGGAAGAGCAATTCCAACAAGATATCGCCAATTGGACCAGCGCAGAAGCGAAAGTAGAAATCACAAACAAAGCCTGGATTGAAGTCGACATCGAAAATTCATAAATAAGTCTCATCCTTTCATTGCAATCTCCTCTCCTCTATTATAATATAATACTAGACAAAAATGACTTTCTACTATAAAACAAAAGAAACGATGATAAAAATGCGTGTAGAAAAATATATGAAACAAAAAAGAAAAAGAAAACTCATCTTTGAAACGGCTCTAAGTATTCTAATTTTACTAGCGATTGTCTCAGGCGCTGCTGCTGGTTACTATGGCAGTAAAGTTCTTAGTTTTTTAGATCATATTAGTGAGGAAGCACCACAAAGTGAAGAAGAGATTGTTCAAAAAACTAGCCAAATTAAAAATACCGAACCTTTTTCTGTCTTGATTCTTGGAATTGACGAGGAAGATGAAGGGGCTGCTCGAAGTGATACGATTATCGTAGCGACTTTAAATCCCAAAGAAGAAAGTATGAAATTAGTATCGATCCCACGTGATACTTATATTACTTTACCAGATGGACGTAGAGAAAAAATTAATGCTGCTTATGCTTCAGGTGGAAGCCTGTTAGCCCGTGAAATGATTAGTAATTATTTAGATATTCCAATTGATTTTTATGCATCCTTAGATTTTGATGGCTTGATTCACTTAGTGGATGCGGTTGATGGTATTACCGTAAATTCTGATTTAGAATTTACTCAGGATAGTCATGAATTTAAAAAAGGCTATCAACTTATTGATGGAGAAGCCGCTCTTGCCTACTCACGTATGCGGAAGAAAGATCCGCGCGGAGACTTTGGACGGCAGGATCGGCAAAAAGAAGTCATCGTGAGTATTCTTAAGAAACTAAACTCAACAAAATCGGTGACTCATTTTAATGAGATTCTAGGAGCAATTGGTCCTAACCTAAAAACAAATGCTCGTTCCGAGCAAATGGTGGGCATGGCCCTCAATTATTCATCGGTATTAAAAAATATTGACCAGATTACTTTAGATGGTGAAGGACGCAAAGCTTACTTCCCTAGTTATGATTTGGATTTATATGTGTGGGAAGCCGATGAGTTCGCGTTGTTAGAGCTACAGAACGATCTAAAAGACCATTTAGATATTCGACCTTCTTCGAATATGGCACCTAACAAAGCAACGATCATTCAATAAAAAAACAAAAAAACTCCGCCAATGTCTCAATCATTGGCGGAGTTTTTTTAGTTTTAAGATTTTTAGAGTTTACTTGCTGCTGCTTCATCTAAAATAAAGACAACCTCTTGGTGCTTTTGTAAAATGCTGGCTGGAACTTCTTCGGTGACTGGCCCGTTAATTGCATCCGCAATCGCATCCGCTTTATTTTCTCCATAAGCAATCAGCATAATCTTGTCCGCTGACATAATGGAAGCTAAGCCCATTGAATAGGCCTGGCGCGGTACATCATCCGCTGAGTCAAAGAAACGCTTATTGGCTTCAATCGTATCTTCTGTTAGCTCAACCTTTTCAGTTAGGCCGTCAAAAGAACTTCCTGGTTCATTAAAACCTAAATGCGCATTCGTTCCAATTCCCAAAATTTGTAAATCAATTGGATGTTCTGCGATAATCTCGTCATAGCCTTCTGTCTCTTCAGTTTCTGAACCGAGACCATTGGGCATATAAGTTTCTTTAAACGGCTTAGCGTTAAATAACTTTTCATTCATGAAGTAGTGATAGCTTTGGGGATGGTCTGGTGCTAAACCAATGTACTCGTCTAAATTAATCGCAATGACCTCGCTAAAATCTAAGTCACTTTCACGAATTTCTTCATACATGGTTTCTGGTGTACTACCTGTTGGTAATCCAATCACCTTTAAACCGGCTTCCATTTCTTCTTTGATAATTTCGAAAGCTTTCTTTCCTCCTTCTACTTTATCTTTTACTCGAATGACTTTGATATTATCCTTCAATGACATGTACTTTTCCTCCCAATATGGTTTCTTTAACGATTAACTCATCATCTAATACGACGATATCTGCATCTTTTCCTGTTTTTAATAAGCCTTTTTGATCTAAGCCGAACTCTTTCGCTTGGTTAACGGAGCTCATTTTAACAGCGTCCGCAATTGAACAGCCGGTAAATTCAATCATATTTCGGAAAGCATCATCAAAAGTTAAAACTGAACCCGCTAAGGAACCGCTTTCTAAGCGTGCTTGTTTATCTTTTACGATTACTTTTTGTCCGCCTAATTCACTTTCACCTTCAGCGGCACCTTTAGCTCGCATGGCGTCAGTGATTAAAGCAATATTATCTGCCCCCCGTGCTTTAAAGGCTAACTTCACCATATCAGGTGCAATATGGAAACCATCCACAATCATTTCGGCATAGACGTCTTCATTGAGTAAACCAAAACCAGCGACCCCAATTTCACGGTGATGCAAACCTAATTGGCCATTGAATAAGTGGGTCACGTGCGAAACAGCTGATCCGTTTAATTCTGCGTATTTGGCACCGGAGTGTCCAACAGATAAAACAATATTATTTTCCTGACAATATTTTTCAAATTCGCTGACATCACCCGTTTCAGGTGCGTAAGTTACGAGACGTATATTTCCTCCACTGATGTCATTCCATTTTTTCATGATATTGGCATCAGCTGGACGCATGAATTGCTCAGGTTGGGCTCCTTTATAAGCCGGTGAAACGAAAGGACCTTCGAGGTGGATTCCTTGAATCATTGGGTTCATTGCTTTCGCTTCTTTAATCGCAGCTAAAGCATTTTCAATATTCTCATCGGATTGAGTCATTGTGGTTGCGAAATAACTGGTAATT
Source organism: Atopostipes sp. (assembly GCA_029257245.1). GTDB lineage: Bacteria > Bacillota > Bacilli > Lactobacillales > Carnobacteriaceae_A > Atopostipes. The sequence continues at coordinate 18,529 of JARICH010000077.1, forward strand.
CCTTCGCGCAACATTTTGGTGGTCATTTCATCGATTAATTTTGGATCTGCATCCATGTTATCGGAACCGTAACCCCCATGACTATGAATATCAATAAAGCCTGGTACTAATTTTTGACCCGCTCCATCAACAACTTCTTCATCTTCATTAACTTGATAATCATCCATGGACCCGAGAGCGAGAATCTCCGTGTTGAAGCGAATAAAACCCGACTCAATGACTTCTTCTCCTGTGTAGATTTCTGCATTGATTATTACTTTATTCATTAATTCCTCATCGTCCCTTCTTAGTCTTTCCAAAAGTTAGTAAACACATTAATTGGTAAAGCACGTTTATGGCGTGAATTTCGATACAATTGTTCGATTCGCTCCTGTGCTTGGGCAGATACTTCTTTGCCTTCTAGATAATCGTCAATATCTTCATAAGAAACACCTAATTCTACTTCATCTGCTAGTTCCGGTTGACCATCTTGTAAATCAGCCGTTGGTATTTTTTCATAAAAGTAGGCAGGAGCTCCAAGAGCTTTTAACATCGCGGCTCCTTGTCTTTTATTCAAACGATATAAAGGAACAATATCGCTCGCTCCATCACCAAATTTGGTATAAAAACCGGTGACAGATTCTGCCGCATGGTCACTTCCTAAAACGACCCCTTGATAATCACCTGCTATCGCATAGTGAACAATCATCCGCTGCCGTGCTTTAATATTTCCTTTATTGAAGTCAGAGATGATTAAGCCATTACCTTCAAGCTCTTCCACCAATGAATCAACGGCTGCTTTAATATTCACTGTATAGACTTGATCCGGTTGAATCCACTCGAGAACGGCTTGGGCATCGGCTTCATCTTTTTGAACACCGTAAGGTAAGCGAAGAGCGATGAATTGATAGGATTCATCACCGGTTTCGCTTCTTAATTCTTCCACCGCTAACTGGGCTAGTTTTCCCAGCAAGGTTGAATCTTGTCCACCTGAGACGCCAAGGACCAATGTTTTTAAAAAAGCATAGCCTTTTAGATATTCCTTCATAAAATCAATCGTTCGCCGATTTTCTTCGACTGGATCAATTGTCGCTTGAACACCCATCTCTTTAATAATTTCTTCCTGTAAGTTCATTCGTCATTGATTCCTCCCACTGAAAACAAGTGCTTCATTCGTCTTAATGATCTTTCCGAAAATGATTAATTGTATCAATTTTCAAATCATACAAGTCCTGAGACAAGTCCACTGGATATTTCTCTGGATTGAGTAAACGGCGATGTTCTTCATACTGCTCGCCTAAGACCTTTTCTGAATAAGCTCTAATTTCTTCCAAACTTGGTTCATCATAAACTTTTTCTCCATCAACAAAGATATCAATAAGTAGTGGTCGAGCAACAAAATCTTTCACTGTTTTATTAATATAGGTGTATTGAGGGTGGAACATAAACAATTCCTCTTCTAAATCTGGTCGCTCATCCGCTAAACTCACTAAATCGCCTTCTGGTTTGGTGTTATTTTGTGAACGGATTCGCCAGACTTGTTTTTTACCAGGAGTCGTAATTTTTTCAATATTTGAAGTCAATTTCAATGTTGGTAACATCTCACCGCTTTGATCCTCGACCGAAACAATCTTATAAACAGCGCCCAGAGCCGGTTGGTCAAAGGCAGTAATCAGTTTTGTACCGACACCCCAAACATCAATTTTAGCTCCCTGCATCTTCAAGCTGGTGATGGTTTCTGCATCGAGGTCATTGGAGGCAAATATTTTAGCCTCTGGATAACCCGCACGGTCGAGCATTTCACGCACACGTTTTGATTGGTAAGATAAATCACCTGAGTCCAAACGAACCCCGACAAAGTTAATTTGATCGCCCATTTCATCGGCCACTTTAATCGCATTCGGTACACCACTTTGAATCGAATCATAAGTATCGACTAAGAAAACACAGTCCTTATGCGTTTCTGCGTAAGCTCTAAAAGCTTTATATTCATCACGGTAGGCTTGAATTAATGA